>JAZLLM010000099.1:0-42392 GCA_045598145.1 Bacilli bacterium
TATTAGTTAAAGCTGCTTTTTTAGCTCCTAATTCAATTAATTTAAGAATATCCTTTTCTACATTTGATACTAATGAATCAGAAACACTTACATCATTACTAGAAATATCTGCACCAATAGCTACAACTTTCATAATACACCATAATAATCTTAATAATTAAAAAGAAATTTCAAGAAACTTTCTTAATTATATATAATGAATTATAATATGTTTTTCAATATATACTTTAGTAATTATTTATTGTATTTTAATACAAATAAATATTTTGAAAAAAAATAGTAATTAATGTATATATTATGTAAGAAAATTAAGTAAAAAAAAGAAGAAAAAGAAGTAAAAAATTATTTTTTGATAATACAAATACTAGGTTGAGATATACCTCTCATATAAGCTTCCTCAACACTTATTTTACGGTCTTGCAAATAACCCCCACTTAAACTGTTTAATGCACGAATATACATAGTACCCGTATTAACAATATCAAAAACTTCATAATGACCATAATTATGAGAACTACCAGTAGTTGTTCCACCATTATGATACAGTATATGAGCAAAAATTGCAGTATCTTTACGACTCATTAACTCCCCGATTTTATTCCAACGAGATTTACTAGTACTTCCAAAATCAGATAAATTTTTCCAACTGACTTTTAAATCATAATGATATTGTTTATTAAACCATTTTATAATATTATTAATACCATCATGCCCAGTACCATTAGCTCCAGTGTATCCGAGTTTGTACATTGTACTTTCACTAATTTTTAATCCTGTGAGTTTATATATTGATTGTTGGATACTGTTTAAAGCACAACTTGTATCGTAGTCTTGTTTAACCCATGAGGAACTGAGTAAATAAGGAGAACTTACAAATCTTGTTTGAGATGAGGAAACAGTAGTTTTACTTGTATTTGATGTAGATGTTAAACTGAATAATTTACTGTAAACTTCTTTCGGACATTTAAATCCACAGATGGTTACATAATTCGGCAACCTACCTTTCTGTTTTCTGAATTCTTCAATAGCTTTTTTAGCATTCACTAACTGAGGTAATTGAAGATACTGTGCAAATAATAAAGTATTATTCCCAGTTTTAATAGTCTTCGGATTTCTTTTATTAGTTCTGATAAAAGCAGTTACTCTTTGTATACTACTTTTGATTTGTGCACTTGTATAACTCATTTTTTAGTTCACCTTCATTTTTTTTAAAATTTGTTTTTATCTTTACAATTTTCACATACTTCTTTATTTTTAAATCCATTAAGTCGACAATACATGATTGTTTGTTTTGTAATTATCCGATTACAACAACCCAACCCAGTATCCTTATTAATTCCTTTCTTTTGTAATAATTTTCTGAATTCTATTTCAATCACCTGTAATTACGATTTGAAAGTTTGAGTAGGACTATACCAAACTTGAGGATAAAACTCTCCAACATACACATATCCAGTATCTGATTGTGTATTCTCTGTAAAATTAGCCATTAATCGTATATAACCACTAGTTAATTGACTCATAGTAGGTACAAAACTAAAAGTACCAGTATAATAAGGGTCGGGATAATCAGTAGGAAAAGTTGTAGTTCTACTTGCTGTAGCTTTAGTAGTCCATTCACTATTAGAATACAATTGAATAGCAATATTGTTAAATTTAACAGTTACAGTAGAACCTCTTTTAGCACCAATATAATACCCAACAACTAACACAGTACCACTAACAGCACTAGTTCCATTTTTACCATTAGTGTTAACATACAATTCCTCTGGTCTTTTACAAGCCCCACTACCACTTGCACTAGCTAAATAAGCACGAGCAGTACCAGTACCTTTTAAAGCTTCAACTAATGTATAATCATCACTTGAAGGATACCAACGACCATAATATTTTCCACTTGTAAATGTAGCTGTACAACCAGTTCCAGTAGAAGCAGAACTTAATGAAGCATTATATTTCTTACTAGGACAATAAGTATAACTTGCAGAATATTCTGATGAAGTATTATACAAGGAATTACCAGTTATCTTGCACTTACCACTATAAGATGTGGAAGTGGTAGATGTTTTAGTACCATTATTTAATTGCTTTTGCACATAACCACTACTATTGAGTGTAACACTATTCTGTGTACTACTATAACCATCAACAATATACCCACTTAAACCAGTAACTACTGAACCACTTACACTATCTGTAACTTTGTAACGGAGATAATGACCATAATAAAGTGTTCCAGTATGCAACGGTGAAATGGTGAGATTTCTTTTATTCCAAGTTACACTAACTGAATTAGAAAGACTTCCCTTACAATTAGCAGTGAAACTAGCTGATTGAGGTGTTGATTTACTAACAGTTGTAGTAACTACACCATTAGCATTCGTTGTTCCTGTAACACCATTACTAAAAGTTACTTCTAAACCCTCAACAGCTGGAGATACAGTACCTGTTAAAGTAACATTTTGACCCCAATAAACACTATTACTAGAAGCAGAGAGAACAATATTAATTTTTTCCCAAACAACAACATCATTAATCTCAATTTTTTTAGCTTCTTTACCATCAACTGTAATGTTTGAAGCATTATTAAAATTTAACATTCAATTCTCCTCACCATAGATAGTGTAAGTTTTAGTAGTGTCATCTGTAAAAGTAACAGTCATAATAATTGTTGATGGAAAATCTGTAATATCTGATTGCGTATGTGTATGAATAATAGAGGATTTATTATTTAACGAGTCATCTACTTCTGTTTTTAAGTAATAATTTTGTAAATTTGAAACATTTCTATTAATAAATTCACTATCATTTTCAAGATCAGAACTTTTTATTGGTATATATGGTTTGTTTTTTATATAATCTAATTTAGAAAAATCTGTTTGTTCCCAATCGCTTTGTACAATTTCAATTTCTTCAGTATTACAAACTACATATCCTTCATTTATACTCCCCTCAACAAAAATTATAACTGCTTCTTCATCAATTTTAGGATTACCAAGACAAGGCCTGTACTGTATTGTTCCTATTTCAGAACCTACTTTTATATCAACATCTACATGGTTATCTTTATATATTTTGGATATTACACATTTTTTAGGAGCGGGATTGTTATTAGCCACACTTGTGACTAATAACTCTATCTCCTCTGCAAGTGACCGACTCATTGTTCACATACTCCATTATTCCAAATATTTGGGCAGTTAGTAGAAGAATTATTATTAAAATAATTTGTTGTTTTAACAATTTTCCCTTCATTATAAACTGTACCTTTACTTGAAACATTATTATTAAATTGACAATTTTTAAGTTCTACCCATCCTTTGTTTGTTGGGGTTGGGTTAGTAATAATTACTGTACATGAATTAACATCCATTTCATCAGTATCTCTTAAATGAATAGTGTAACCTGTAGAACTAACAATAGCACTTTTAACTTTATTTGGGAGAATGATTGTTTTTGTTTCTCCAGCAGCCAAATTTTGACTTGGAATTATATATTCTGATGACCCATTTGTAAAAGTCAAACCAGTATCGAGAACTATTTTTAATGCTTCTGTTGTTCCAGCTACCTTGTTAGTATTTGTGATAGTTACTTTAACTTGTGTTGTTTCTGTGGTTTCATCTCCAGTCCATGCAGGTAATCTATAATTAACTACATTTATACTATAATTATAAATTGGGTCTGGTGGAGTATTTACAGTTACAAGTGATGGGTTTGTGATAAAATTTGTTTTATCATTAGTGATTATTATACTTCCAGTACCAATCTCTTTTGCATATATTGGTATTGTTTCTGTTATAATACCTCCTACAGATATACTATTAGTTGCAAGTTTTTTAGAAGATACAATAGAAGTTTTATCAAATGATAAAACACCTCCATTTAAAACAATAGTATTAGTACAAGTATCTGTTTTATCTCCTTGATTGCTTGTTTTAATTGTAAGATTAACCATTGATTCATCAGATAAGAATAAAGTACTTGGAGCAACATTTCCTATAACGAAAAATCCTGCTCCATTATAAATAGATTTAACCTTAAATGATTTAGTGCCTAATAAATCATTAGTAATAGTAATAATATTTTCCTCATTTTCATTATTCCAAGAATAAGTATAATTTTGAGTAATTTCTCCATGAGAATTAAAAGTTTGAGCGGGATAAACAACATTACTCATATTATTAATCTTAATCCCATTACCTGCAATAGTAATAGTAGTAGGAGGAATAGTACATTCAACATCATTAAGAAGTAAATATTTTATTGTAAGCACACCCGTATTAGTTCCACTTGTAGGATACACAGTAGAATTACTAATATAACACCAAACATCAGATAAAACAGGTTCTTCACTTACCACATCATTAACAAGAATAGTTAAAGTATCATCCCCAACAGTAATTGTTTTTTCTCCAGCAGTTAAACTAATAAGTTGTACTGATTGAGTTATAGATTCATCAGCATCAACATTTTGTTTTTTAAATGTGTAAGAAGATTGTCCATCAAAAGTAATTACATTAGAAGGTAATTGAATAGTAAGAGTTGGTGTTTGCCCAGCTTTACTATTTGTGTTAGTCCATTCCCCAGTTAATACAAATCCTTTACCTTTATTCACAGTAGAAACATTTAATGAAAAACTATCCTCATATTCGGCAAGTTCATCTACAAGAATATTATTACTTATTTGAGAGAAACCAGTAAGTACAGCAGATAAAACACATTCTCCAATAGCTAATCCTTTCACAATAACTGTTTCAGTTATTTCATCATCCACAAGTAATTCAGAATCAATAGTAATAGTTTTACTTGTACTATCATCTACTCTAAGAGTATTTGTTGTAGTTAATACAAGAGTAGATAAATTAGCTGTTACTTCTCCAACATTTGTGATTGTATAAGTTACCTCTACTTCTTCCTCTTCTCCAATAAGATTAGGACAATCACAAGCAATATTAATAACAGGGTCAGGCCCAGTTACATTAATATTCTTAGTAATATTACCAAAATCATTGCTAATTATAGTAATGATTCCTTCACCTTCTGAAACTCCTTGAATATTAAAATTGTAAATTTTAGATTCACTTTTTTTATACTCTGTAGCTGGAATAATAACTTCATTTACTAATTGATTATTATCTAAAAATTTAACATATTCATTTGAAGTTAATGTGATATTACTTAATGTTCCTGGGAAATCATTTGTTTCATCTATTTGAAGAGTTAAACTAATTGAACCATATTTTTTAACAGTATCTTCTAGATTAATTACTGCTTCAAAATTAGGTTCTGTAACACTTTGAGCAACAGTAATTGTTTTTGTAGCAGATAAACTTCCACAAGTAACTTTTAAAGTATCTGTTCCTGCTTCAAAACCTACAATATCAAAAGTATCAGTTGTTACAGCTCCAGCATTTTTACTTCTTGCAGCAATAGTTTTAGTAAAACTTCCATCACTAAAACTAAATTTATTTTTATTAGTAATTGTTACAGTAACTGCGGATAATGTACCACTTTCATTATTTGTATTCGTAGTTTTAATAGTTAACCTCGTTTTGACGCTTCCATCATCCATAATTTCAGATTTATCAAGAGAAACATTCATAGTATAAATTGGATCTACCCAAGTAGTAACAGGAACTTTATAACTTACATTCATAGCAATATAATAAATAGTAGGTTGAGCCCAATTACTACTTGTTCCAGTACATTGGTACACAGCACCAAAGGCACTACTTCTTACAGTACTGGTAGATAAAGTATTTTCATTTGTAACAGTTTTAGTATTTAAAGCACCTTTAGTAGCACTCCAATTTTCACCATTAACAAGATTATTTCCCCATCCAGTATTAGTGTTATTTGACTCTACACGAAATTTACAAAGTTTATGTTCTACTCCCCCAGAAGTAGTTGTTTTACTACAAACTATTTTTATTTGAACATTAACAATAATTGCATTAGAGGGTATGATACTGCTAAAACCAAAGTTATAAGCATAAATTACAGGACTTGCATGACTAGTATTTACTCCTCCTGAAGTAGAAATATATGCTCCTTTACTTGTAGTAGAACTGTAAGTTTGATTTTTAATATTATCTAAATTACTAAATGAATAACAAGTCCCACTATTTACATTACTTGTTCTTTGTGCTACAGTTCCAGGACTTTTCCAACCAGTAGTTTTTGAAGTATAAGTTGTATGACTTCCCATTATGTGCCTCCTATCCCTTCATTATAAATTGCTCCACCCTGACCTAATACATTAGAACTTGATTTTGCAACATTATTATAAAATGTACTATTTACAAAACTTGCAAGACCATCTTCATTATAAATTGCTCCACCAGTAGTTGCTCTATTATCTAAAAAAGTACAATTTGTACAAATTAATTGTCCGAGTTTTTTAACATTAACTCCTTCAACAATTACATATCCTGAATGTATGTAAATACTTCCTCCTTTTCCAGGATAATTAGTGTCTTCTTTACTTAAACCATTTATAAGAGTAATGTTTTCTAATTCAAGAATTCCTTGTTCTTCAATATAGAAATGTCTGAAGAGATTATCTGCATTGAGAATTGAAGGTAAACTTCCACTTACAATTTTAATAGTTTTATTGTTTTCAATAGTAATACAATCATCACTATCTTCATCATAAAGAACATACTCAAGACCTGGTTCAAGATAAAGAGTAGTAACTTCATTAACTGGTGCAGTCTGAATAGCATAAACTAAATCTTCAGCTGTTTTAATTGTAGTATGAAGATTATCTGTATTTACAGGTCCACTAAGTTTATCAATTACTGGTCCATTATATTGAAGATCTATAGTTGCATTCATTAAGAGGTATTCTCCAACACTAAAATCAGTAAGAGGAATAGTTATTTGTTTTCTATTTCCTAAATCAGTTGAATAATAAGTATTCTCTATAATGGTTTCAGGAGTAGATTCTATTGTTTCACTATGTTCTTCAGGGTCAATTATTTCTTGACTTGCTTCTTCATATGGTGAAAAATAATGACTTAATTTAAGATTAAATTGAGCTACAAATTGAGTATCTATAGTTAATGTGATATATCCAGTATTATCTAATACTTCATACACATTTCCCATAAGATTTAACTGTTCATCTTCAAAAACTAAAGAATAATCTCCAAAAGTTCCATTGAAAATATCATTTAAATCAATGTTTTCAGAGATTTGATTATATCTCATGAGTAAATAAACTATTGCGTTATATTCATCAAGAGATAATGTATCTCCTATGTTTTTATAATTTAATAACAAGTTATCACCGTATCCTTATTATTTTCACAAATAAGACATTCTTTCTGATTAATTACTCTATCTATAAGATTACTACTTTCAATCCTTTCACAATTGAATTTAGGTTTAATTCTTAAAAAATCACCTTCACTAATTTCTTCAATTTCAAAAAGATTTCCATCAAGCGTTCCAATATTAGTTACAAGTTCTACTTTTTCTGTATCAATTAATTGTTGAGTTTCAACACAAAAAATATTTTTAAAATACATTTACCAGTACCCTCCATGACTTGGATTTATGATTGTAAATCCTACTTTCTTATTATCAGTTCCCCAAGATACTCTTGTTAATTGAACATTAGTTTTCCATGTCCAGTTAGTCCCTTCTACACAATGACAAGCACATTTACTTTCATATCCATGTTGTGGACTTGCTACAATATTTGCATTAACTCCTCCATAAGGATAATAATATTTCATGTACATGTAACCTCTGTTATTGTAAGGACTGTTTAAGAAGTTAAATTTATTATCTCCTTTCATTTGAGTACCATTTTTACCATTTATTGTTGCAGTTTTACCACAATAAACAAAGTTTTTAGTATATGCTTTATTTGTAGATGATAATGATGTTGTACCTGTACTAATCCAGCAATCTGAATTTTTAATAGTACAATTTCCATAGACTTGATCTACAATTAAGACTTGAGGTTCAGGAAGGTAATTGAAATTATCTTTTTTGAAGTAACATTTGTTAATGGTTAATTGTCCTCCATGGTAAATAGATGAACCTATATTATTAATAAAGTAAGTATTACTTATTGTTGTAGTGAATAATTTTTTATCCTTTTTACTGTTACTACCTACTTTACAGTAGATTACTGTTCCTTTATGTTTGTGACTTGTATTTTCACAATTTATAAAGTAACATCCATCTATTGAAAGAGTTGAACCTTCGTATTGTGTGATTAATTGATTAGCATTCTCACATTTAATACCTACAAGTTTCAAAGTAACTCCTTTGTTAATTCTGAATACTGTGTTACTATTTCCATGAATTGTAGTCCATCCAGTATTTGTTTTTTGTCCTTGTATGGTAATATCACGATTAAGAGTGATTAAAGCAGTTCTGTTGTATGTTGTGCTTGTTCTTAATCTTATAAGGTCTGAACCATTAGTATCTTCAATCTCTGATTTTATACTTGCATAATTGTTAGCAATGAAATAAGTAGGTTGAATAGCTACACTTTTTTTGAGAGCAAAACTATATTCAGTTTCAGGAATATTAATGTCTAAGATTACTGTTTTACTCCAGTATTTTCTAAGGTTAAGTTTAAAATTTGTATTTTGAGAACTGTATGTTCCTGAAACATTACAAGTAGTGTTTGTAGAGTTATATTTTAAAGAAATATTTGTGTTTATAATGTCTTCAAAAACTTGAGAGTTACAAATTAAATTTAAATTACATATGTTTATTGCTCCATAATAAATTGTCCTGGAGGAAGAAACTCCATGTAAATTATCTATATTAATTTTTGCTTTATTTTTTTCAACATTAATATTTCTTTTAATTGGGTAGTATCCAAAGTTAGTTACTTCAATTTCAGCTAAATAGTTTCCAGGTCTTTCTGTTGGTGGAAATGTTAAAGTAGCTACTCCTTCTGTATTTGTAGTGAAAGTGTATGTTTCTTCATCAAAGAGTAATGATATGTTAGCTCCATTAATTGGAGTTCCATTGTCTTCAAGGATTGTAACTTGCATTGTTGAATTTGAACAATATTCTCCAGTTACTTTTTGTATTCCTTCAATCATCATGTTTTTATTTAACATTTCAACATCAGAAAATACTCTTGTGTCTACAAGATTTGATAAGTGTAAACGTATTGTGAAATCATCAAGATTATCTCCTGTAATTTTAAGTAAATTAGGATTCGTAATACTTAATGTTACTTTTGGAGTGTTTACTCCTTCAGGTAAACTTATGAAACTCCATTCTCCAGTCCAAAGTGCATTTCTTATTTCAAGAAGATATTCATAAGTATTTCCAAATTTGCTTTTACTTACTACAATGAAATCATATCTGTAATTTGTATAATTGTCTTCTGTATCAAGTTTTGATGGTGTGAAATCATAGTAATCTTCAAAGTATTGTGCATGATTATAGATTAAACTATTGATTTCTTCAATACCAAAGAAATTATAATTAGGTAATGTCATTGTGTTACCTCCAATGTATCATTATTTGTTGATGATGTTGCTTCACCAGTTATTTTGTTGATTTTTAATTTTTGTTTTGGAAGTGAGATTATGTATTCTTTTTTTGTTTCTTTTGCAGCATTTAATATTTGAACATAATCTATTCCATCTTGTTGTTCTTCATCAACATATTTTCTACAGATTTGAATTAATTCTTCTTGAGTGATCAAGTCATATGTTATACCCATTCAATCACTCCATGGTTTAAGAATTTTTTATCTAATCTTTTTTGAGTATTTGCTTTTGCATGAGTAAGGTATTTATTTTTCATGAATACATTTTTACTTGTTAATGTGTTGGTAAGGACATCGTAGTTTAAACTTATTTGTAAGTAGTAGTTTCTTTCTTCTGTGTTGAAACCTGTTTGTCCACTACAACTGTAGTATTCATTGTTGCCTTCGTATGAGTAAATGATTTCATATTCAGTATCTTGATTAAAGTTATAATTTAAGATAGCAATTCCATCTTTATTTGTAATTAAATCAAATATTTCTTCATTTATTTTAACAGTTATGTTTTGTTCTGCTAAATTAGTACCTGTTGATGTAGATAACCTAAGTCTTAATTGGTTATTTCTACTATTATCACAGAACAACAAAGTATTAGTTTTAACAAAAACATTATCATTTGCAGATAAAGAACCTTCAAGATTACTAAAACCACCAACACCATTAACATTATAAGACAAAGTAGCTAAACCTTCAATAGGAGGTAAAGTAAATTTCACAATACCTTGACTATTACTTACTCCATCATCTTCCCAAGTATCACCTGTACTAAAATTTTCAATACTTACAGATACTGGAACATTAACTTCATAATCTCCACTACCATTTAAAACTTGAAAATATAATTCAGCACCAACACCAGTAATACCATTTACAGAATCCCAAAATGTAACACCTGCTTCTTTCCAATCATGAATACTATTCAACATTCCTCTTTCACGAAGAATCCTTTGTCTATAACTATCATCATCTTCACCTTCTTTACGAGGAACACTTTTAGCATTACCATGAAGATCTAAATATTTACCAGTAGCATGAAGAATAAAAAATTGTTTAACTCTATCTTGAGATTCCCAATCATCTAACCATTCTCCAATAGTATTATCAATTACAATATGCCCATCATTATTGGGATTTTGTAAAGGACTGAATGGATGTAACCTTTTCAATATTTGTTTTCCGAATTTACTCATCCATTCACCACATCTTGAGTAATAATTAAATCATCCATATTACAAAGTAAAACTTCATTGTCTTCTACATCAATCTTAGACCAGCCAGTACCTTCATCATTATAAGTAATATCAGTAACTTGTTCAACACCCGTAATATTTTCAATAGCATTATAAAGTTCTGCTTTATACAATCCAAAACCAATATCCAATCCTACACTAAAGAACTCTTCATTATTATATGCTCCACCATTGAAAACAGCATTTAAACATTCAATAAATTCTTCATCAGGAATTGATTCAGTAGTAGTAACATAAATATGAAGAGCAATGTCTTTATAAACTGGCCTAGTAGGATAAAAATTATGATTAAGAACAGTATTTTCTTCAAGAGTTAATGCTTCAATACATTCAATCATAACATCATTTGGTGTAGGTTTACTATCTCCATTAATAAGAATAGTAGCAGTATAATTTTCACTATTAGGAGTAGGAGGGTCTACAAAAAGTATATCATGAACTCCCGGAATACTTTGAGCAAGACCTTGATAATAAGATGTACTACCAAAACTATCTTCACTTTCTACAGTTAATAATCTTAATCTGTATTCTTCATCAGTTTCTATATCTCTACCTCCATTGAAACTGGAAGTATTAGTTACAGTCATTCCAGTAGCAGGAGGGTTGTTTTGGAATTGAGTAATAGTGTCTTTAAGAGCATTCATACTCCAACCTATAGTTAAACTAACAGCAGGTGCTTCAACACTAACTTCACCCGTAGCTAACACAACTTCAGAAGTAGTGAAATAAATTGCTCCAGTATCTTTATGCAAACAATAAGTATTAACTGGAATAGTGAGAGGATAATTTAATGGTGAGGGAATAGTGAAAGTTAATATTCCATTACTTACACTCCCATAATCCCTATCACAATGAAGTCTTTCACCATGTAAATCAAGGAATTGTCCTGTAGCATATTGGATAAAAGCCATTCTCATATTTTGATAATCTTGTTCTTCAAGATGATATATGTCTACACCTATAGATTCCAGAATATTTCTTATTTCAGAACCTTCATTAAAATCTGTGATTTTTGATTTCCCATCTTCGACTTTTTCTTTGAAGAAATCAATCATTTGTTTTACAAGTATATTTCTACTTATTTCATTCCCTTCTAAATCAAAAAAACTATCTTCAGCCAGTTTACTCACCACCTAATAACATTAATTGTACAGAAGAAAAGTTATGATAAAAAGTATCTGTTTCAGAAGTATTAATCTCAAAAGTATAATCTCCCGGAAGAGCAACTTCAATGTATACAGTACCTGTTTCATCAGTGACAAATTCTTCCTTCCATTCTACAACATCATATAATGTACTTTTTACAATGACGCTAAGATTGTTAATCCCCCCTCCTTCTTTTGTAGTTATAGTGATAGGATAATAGAAAATAGTATCCTGTGCTAATTGAGCAGTAATTAAAGGAGTAATAATTAAAACATCTTTTTTATCATTAAAGGTACTGTCAGAAACATTTATAACATAATTATCCTCATATGATTCTCCATCTGCAAAAGTAACTTTAATTCTACATCCTACTTCTGATGAATTCACATATTCTACAACACATTCAATATTTTGGAATCTTGGGTCATACTTCAATCTTTTTTCAACTTCTAATCTTATATATTCTCTAATAGTTTCATTATTTGGTTCTCCAATATACTCTTCAACAGTTGATCCATAATCAGTATAAAATAATTGTAACGCACCTAATGGACAGCTTAATCTATTCTGAATTGCTTGATGGATATTACTCTCATAATTACAAAGTTCAACATCTCCATTTTTGAAACTCCAATTCCTATTAACATCTTTTCCCATTTGGTATAATGTTCTATTGTTTACCATCTTGCTCTACCTATCTTTTCTAAATCATATTCCATATCATCAAATTCTACTTCGGAATAAGTAGGATGTTCAGTTATTGCTTCATTAATCAAATCATTAATCTCAGTAATTTCATAATCTTTAAGGATATTCCCACCCCCACAATTATTCACTCCAAAAGGTAATTTTGGGAATGTGCTTCTTTGAAGTATTCCACCACTTCCCCAGTGAACGCCTATTTTACCACTTTTAACCCAATCATAATCAGTACCCTTATATTTTCCATATACATGATTATTGATATGAATATACACAAGATTACTTGTTGGAACATTTTTAAATGCTCCCATTGTAAACATTAATCTTGTTCCATCACAACAATTAGCGATTTTGTTTTTAGCACAATAATCTGGACAATGAGTAAAATTATAGTAATAATCGTAGTTCATATGGGGAGTATTTCTCATTTTTACAAGGTCTTTCATAATCACATTAGGATTTGTACTGTTAGTAAGTTTATTTGCTAATTCTTGTACACTTTTACTTGCAGCATAACCTCCTGAACTAGAATCTGTACTACTATTAGTTGTTGTTTTAGTTGTAGCACTTGTATATGAATTTGTAGCGCTTTCAAGAATATTAGTATAAGTACTATAAGGACTTGCAAAAGGATTAAGCTCTATTTCAAACCATAATCCTGAATCATCATTAGTAATAGTCACTGCTTCCACATACCACCTGTTAAGTTCATAACCCGAATATCTTGTATATGATCCAACCATACTTTTAGTAGTTTTACTAAAATTTTTTAACTGAAACCTTTTAGGTAATTCAGTCCAAATGAAACTGTTAGTATGAAGTTTTTTTAATAAAGGATTTCCTCCAGGTAATTTTATTTTAAATGTAAGTAAGTTTCTTACAGATTCAGTCATAGCTTCCATAGCTTTTTGCTTATTAATTTCCACATTAGAAGCACTATTAGAATCCACAATGGATTTATTAGAATTTATTGAGGTTAATGTTGTAGTGTTACTAGGAGAATTAATATTACCTACACTCATACTTATATTACCTTTGCGGTTTCGGTTTCCATTAGCATCTATCAAGTAAACATCTTTATATTTACATCCTGGATTTGGACAATTTCCTGCTTTATTTCTTCCAGTAACTACATCCCAATCACTATCGCATTTACTACAAGTTAATTCATGTTCTGCAGTACCTTTAGGATTATCTTTTAAATAACCATAAGAGTTACAAATAGGGCAAAAATTAGCCCAAGTTTTTGTATAATTCCTATAAGAATAAGGAGGCATACCTCCTCCTGCAGAAGGTTTCCCTGTAACTTTAATTGTTGGACAATTAGCAGGAGGATTTACTTTTTTAGCTTCTGCAGCAGTGTTAAATTTATTTTTGGTCCTTCCTTTACTTTTAGTAACATTTCCACTAGTATTAGTATTAGCCGTAGATGTTACTGTACTGTTATCGGAATTAGGATTATCAATAACCGTTCCCATTTCTCCATAATACAATGCAAGGTTAATTCCAAGCAGTTCTTTACTTGAATATGATTTAGTTTTTCCAAGAGCATTTGTACTTTTAACTTCAACATTAGTGATAATATCAGTAATATCAAAACCAAGAGTATAACTTGCAAGTTCTCCTGTAGTAAAATACAATCCATTACCTAACCAATTATCTGGTTTATAAGGTTCAATAACTGCTCCACCTACACCATTACTATGAAAATCAATAAAACATTTTTCTTGATATACAAGACTTCTTATAGCTTCTCCAAGAGTTACTTTATCATAAATAGCACTAAATCTTTTATTCATAGGATTAAAAGACTCAATATCATCATACTGTTTTTGTAAATATTTACTTTTAGGTTGAAGAGCAGATGTTTGACCTACTTGTTTAAGTAAACTTTTTAAAGCTTCAAAGACAGTGACATTTTTAAACACTTTGTATACTTTCTGTGAAAGAACTCTGTTCAAACTATCAATAGTTTCATAAGTATACATTCCAGTATCAGTATCCTCTTCAATACTAAGAATAATACCTTCATAATTCTCATGTCCTTCACTAGTAATTCTTACTTTATGTTGCCCCGCAGTCAAGTCAAGATATTCTGGGGTAGTGAAAGAAGCTGTTTTAATCCTTAAATCTGCCTCTTTAATACTGTAATTTTGATACTCTATAATTTTAAAAGAATTTTTACCTGCTTTAACACTAACATATGTCTTAGGATTAGAAGTATTAAAATGATTATTAGTACTCATTATTTTTTAACCTCCAAGTTGAATAAGACAGTTTTTAGTAGCTACATCAAATAAACCTGTGACAGTTAAATTAAATTCTTCTTTATAATCTCTTTGTAACAATGTAACTGCAAGAACAGTATTTTCATCATAAACTCCATTACAGGGAAGAAAAACACCATTATCCACTAAATAATAACCCACATTCTTAAGTGATTGTTGCAATACAGTAATAACCTCAGTATCAGTAGATTCAGGAGTTAAAGGTAAATCACAATTATCAAGAATACTATGATTACTTGTGAAAGAAGTAGTGTCAGTTGTTTTTTCAAAAAGATTTTCTGTAGCACTTGTGAAATATTGAGTAAAAGTAAGATTCCAAATAACCATTTCATCTAACTCTTGTTCACTAGTACAACTAGTAATGATATATTCTCCATTTGGAACATCAATAGCTTTAGTAACAATACTATGAGTACTACCTTTCTTAAGCCATTCATCAAGTTTAGCTTTATTATTCCTTGCTAACATATCACTACTATCAAAGTACACACTAACACTAAAAGTAATCCCATTATAACCTGCATTATACAAATGTAAGTACCCTTGTTCATTTGGATTACTATGTAAGGGAGTAGTTTTGATATTTAATTGTGAATCTACTTTTACTTTATTATCCCTAACAATTTTCAAAGGTATTTTATCTATTGTAAAAAAATTCATACTGTCCTCCCTGCTGTAGCATTACTCCAAGCTAATTCTTTTCTTACAGCTTCTACAATTTCATGTACTCTGTCAGAATTATCTACACTTCCTACTTCAACGGTTAAATTAAAAGTATGACCTCCATTATTACTCATTTTATCCATAACTTCATGGTTTGAAGGAGTGTAATCTAAAGTACTTAAATTAGCAACATATTTTTTTTCTTGAGCAGTCATAAGGTTTGCTCCACCAGCAGCACCTCCACCAAACCATGAACTAATAAATTCTCCTGCTTTACTCCCCCAATCATACACTTGTTTTAACCAACTCACTACTGATGATAAAGGGCTAAGAAGTTGACTAATACTTGATTTAAACCGGTTCCATGCTCCAATTAAAGAACCTGCAATAATATTATACACTTGTTTCGCACCATTATATAACTTAAGAAATATTCCAATTACTCCTTGAATATGTGAAATAAAAGCCCCTACAAGGAAACTTCCTAATTTTTTAAACACAGCCCACACAGTATTAATAATATTTCGGACACTTTCATTAGTATTATAAAGATACCATAATATTGCTATTAATGCGATTATTGCAACAACAACCCAAGTTATAGGATTAGATAATATTGCATTATTTAACGCCCACTGTGCAACTGTAGCCGCTCCTTTAACAATAGTACTTTCAGCTTCTACTCCTGCTGCTAAACCACTTGCTAATGCAGCCCCCTCCTCTGCAGTCTTATAAGCCTCTACTGCACCAGTAATTCCTTCATAACCTAATTTAGCTTCTTTACCAACATCTTTAACAATTTTTATTGCGGAATACATATCAGAAGCTCCTGAAAAACAAGAAGATAGAGCAGCAGAGAAATTTGAAACAGACCCTAAATTTCCTGAAAGACTCATAGTTAAATCATCCAATTTTTCATTAAACGTACCTGTCCAACCTTGAGCACTCACATAAGATTGACTTAAATCTTGAACAGTTCCACTTGCTTTTGCAGTTTCGGAACTAGCATTACTTAAACTACCTGCTTCTAAATCTAATAATTCTTCAAGTTTACTTACATCTCCTCCAGATTCTTCAACAGCTTGATTAAATGCAGCTCCTGCTTGACGTGCAGTACGATAACGACCATTAATTTGAGACAAAGCCACAGCTGCTTGGTCAACATTAATCCCATATTTCTGCATATTAGCTCCAGAAGTAGTTAATACAGAACTAAATGTATCAATTGGAATATTAGTTTGTGAACTAATATACCCTAAAGCATTGAATGATGATCCTAAATTATCTACACCTATTCCTGCTCTTGCTAAAGCTCCCATCATACTATCTGTTTCTGAACCAGTCATTCTAAAAGCAGTTTGTAAGAGATGAGCATTATTCATAGCATTATTCATTGCTTGAGAATTAGGTTCTAATCCTGCATTTTGCATTCTTTGTAAATAAGTAGCAGCATCGGTAGCACTAGTTCCTACTTCACTATAAGAAGTTGCTAATTGTCTAACTTGTTCTGCAGAATAACCTGTATTCGCAGATACAGTACCCACTGTATCATTAACTGCAATGAAATCATCATTTAAGGAACCTACTTTTTCACTGAGTTCACCTAATTTAGTACTAACAGTAATCATATTAGTAGTGTCTTTTGAAAATAGAGTAGATGAATTTGCCGCTTCATCCATCGAATCTTTGAGACCAGAAGTTTCACCTCCCGCTTGTTGTATCGATTCTGTAAAGTTATCCATACTCTGAGTTGCATTTTCAGTAGAATTGCTCACATCATCAATATTCGTAGAATCAATCTCCCCTAAAGTGGATGATACATTTGTAGCCTCCTCACTCACTTGGGATAAACTTGAAGATATTTTATCTCCTACTTGGGACCCTAAATCAATCAAATTCTCAAGAATGTTTGATAAATCTTCTAAAGGAGAACTATCAGATATAATATTTACTTTAAGATTAGCTTCCATTGACATAATAATCACAATTTATTTATAAAAGAATAAATATAAAATTATATAATTAATTATAAAAGAGGTTTTAACAATGAGTATCTATATTTCTGATGGACGTCCAAGAACTAAAAAAGAAGAAAAAGAAAGTCAAATATTAACTTTAATATGCTTTGTTTTAATACCTATTGTATTTACAATATTATTTTTCTGGGCAGTATTATTCTAAAAATTACCTTATTTTTTACTATTTTTTCTACTATTTTTTATAATACCACTATTGGTTTGTGTCTTTTTTTCCATTCCCAATAAGTTTGTTTCATACAAATTACAGCTAACAATTGAATTTTTGTAGCTTCACTCATTTTCTTAAAAGGTAACACTCCCGCAATATATAATTCCGTTAAATAGGCTCCGTCACCAGAACCTAATTTCACAAATTTAGCATCTTTGTAGCTAACTCCATTTCCTCTTTTTTATCTCTTTTAACACCACTAATTTCACGAATCTTATGAAAAATTTCTTGAACAGTACCAGCAGGTAATTTAGTTAATAATTCTACAGGAAAAGGTTCTTCTTTCAAAGTCAACAATCCTTTAGAACAAACATTTAATTCCATACTTGACTTTCCTTTCATAGCTAAAACTTTTTGAGAACAATTACTCCATTCGCTTACACTTAAAGGTCTGATAATTGCCCCTCCTTTTCTGCCATCAGGTAATTCAACAGAAATAGTTTGTCTTGCATCAACACCATCACGTATAAGTGTTTCAAGAGATAAATTTTCTTTTTTCAATTCGGTTATTTCATTAAAGGTTTCTTCATCTAACATTAAGATCAATCCTATCACAATTTATTTTTTTTAATTAAAAGAGAAATAAGAGAAAAAATTATAAATTTTCATATTCTCTTTTCATATTTTCTGCAGCAAATTTTAAAGTTTCTGCAGTTAAATCTTCAGCAGACATTTCATAATCACGACCATCTAACAAACAATTGAAATAATGAGTGTAAACTACAAAAGGAGTGTTTTCATTACGAATAATTTCTTTTATAGTGAGGGTCTTTTTAGTATTTCTCATACTTGTAAGAAGAGAGTCTAACTGAATATATTCTTCAAGAGTAGTACAACTTAATTTACCTATTTCAAGTGAAAAAGGAATATTATCTAAACCTGCTTGTACAGGACCATCAAAAGTTATAGTAGTTGATCTACTAGTTTCTTCAGAACCTTTCACACTAGTTCCATGACCTACACGAACTCCATCAATGTATATTTCTTTATCAGCCATACTTATTCAACCTCCACATTAACATAAAGATTAATTTCAGTTATTATTCCTTCAAATATTAATTCTTCAATATGTACTTCTACACATTTGGAAGATTTTTGTTCAAGAGAGTAAGATAAATCTTTTAATAAATCTAAAGTTTCAATATAATTTCGTTTTTTTGTTTCTACCTCTGATTTAATAGCTGCAAGAGATACTTTACCTCTTTCTCCAAGGAAATCAGTTAAAGAAAGGTCTTTAATTATAAAATCTTTAGTTCTTTCAATGTATAAATCCAAACCTGAAGGTAATTCACTATTTACAATGACATGTTTTTTATTAACTCTATCTAAACAACGAGCTACAGTAATACCTGCATTTACAAAGGATTCTCCATCACTTCCATCTTCAAAAGTATATTCTGGAGATACAGCAGTGACCTCTGGTAAAACTTTCATTGTAAAACTTTCATTAAGGTTTTTACCACTAATTAATGCACAGTAATAAGCAGCACTATTAAGTAAAGATAATTGAGAATCAATTGTATATTGTTGGTTAATAAAACCATAAAGCCCTCCATCCTTAAAAATTTCAGCTGTAGTGATTTGTTCTGCTACAGTAGTTCTGTTTAATGGTGAAATTAATCCTGCAGGTTTTTTACCTTCATATGCTGCATCAAGTGCATTTTTAACAATATTTACTAAATTATCTTCAATTTCTGCAGCAATGAATAAAGTATCAAAAGATTCTGCAATAAGAATATTTAATGCAGCAGTTAACTTTGCTGCAGTAACAGTTCTATCTGGACTACTTGAAGTTCCAGAAGTAATATTAACAACTAATATATTGCTGGTTCCACCATTTTTATGCCAAATCCAAGGTAAAGCTCCACATGCAGGAACAGTGGAATCACTTCCTAGAGATTCCAAAGATTTTGGTAATGAATTAAAAGATTGGATTTGTAATCCTGAAACGGTAGTTGATTCACCACTAGTAGTTACAGTACAACCTATCTCTTCAAAACATCCAATTATAGCTACAACACCTGCTTTTCCAGTTTGAGATTTTTTAATAGATTGTTCTTTGAATACTTTAACTTGAGGAACTAAACCCATTATTTAACCTCCATATCAATGTTTTCATAAATTTTAAGTTCTTTAATAAGTTCATCTTTATTTTTAATATCAATTTCATTAGTTTCAATATAATCAAGGAATCCTTTTTTAAGTAATTTATTTATTGGCAACTCTTGGATTTCCTGAACAATATTAAAAATATTTTTTTTAGTTTTAACATTTTTATTTGCCATTTATTCAACCTCAATATTACTTACTAATATACCACATACCTCTTCAATAGTATCTTCAGAGTTTTCCCAAGATTCTGGAGGATTTATAAATTGTAATAAAATATGCCCTCTTTTAATAAGATAAGTGCTTTTATCATGCAAAGGAGTGATACTTCTTACAACAAGCCTTCCATTGAAATAATCATCTTGTTTACATAATCTTACAATCTCTTTAGCAGTGGTTTTTATTGTTTTCATACCTGCAAGATAAGGTAATTTTTTAGTAGTGATTATGATTTCAATAAGATCTTTAAATTGTTCAAAATCATTTCCTGTTTTATGATTTTCAGCATTTGCACATGCAACATAAATTGCATTTATCTCACTATTAATCGTTTCATCTGGGAAATCTATATAGAATTTTTCTAATAATTTATTCCCTTCTTTTTGAGCCTTTGTTAAAATATTAAAAATTTTTGTATCAGTTGATAACATTATTTATACATCCCTCCAAGATGGATAATCCTCTTTCTAAAGTTCCTCCCGTAAAGGCAGGTTCTACAAATGGTTTAGGAGTTGCAGGACCACTATATTTGGTAAAGACTTCTACACCGTGGTCAAAGAAATGTAAAGCTTTAGCAGAACTTGGTCTTACTTCTCCACGCCCATATTCTACATATTCTGCATAATCTGCTTCAGGAAGAATAGTCCAACTCATATCATTATTTTGGGTTAATTTAATACTGTTAATTAGCCCTCCTGTAATAATACTCCCGTTTGTTTGGATCATTAATTCTTGTAAACTTTTGTTATCTTCAGCTATTTCTTTAGCCCCATCAACACATGCTTGATTAACATCTTGTTTTAAATTAGAAAGGAGTTCTCCTATTTCAGAGAATATTGGATTAGATTCACAAAAAGAAATTGTTGAATCTAATCTTTCTGATTCCATTTCTACATTTACCGTGGTGCTTAAATCTTTAGCCATAATTAAGACCTCAAATTTTTAGAGTATTATCATTTTGCGATAGCGATATGGTTGTAATTGTTTTTTTGCTTTGTAGAGTAAATCATCACCATATCCTGTGAATGGTGTTTCATCTACATTTTCAACAGGTTTTACATTGTATTTTTTCCAAAGTAAACCGGCAGTCCATTGGCATATTCCTTCAAGAATTACTTCATATTCTTCTGAAGGGATATTCTCTAGGGTTATTCCAAGATAACTTGTTACTTGTAAAGAAGCTTTTGTGAAAAATAATTCTAATTCTTCTGAAGTAATCTTTTTTACAACATTTAAATTTTCAATTTCTTCATCTGAAAGGAAGGATGAAATTTCATTAGTTAATTCAGATCCCGAAGATAGAACTACTGTTTTCCAGCCTTCCAGATAAGATAAAATTTTATTTTCAATTATAGAAGAATATGTATATATCATTACTAAAATCAACTCATTATACCTTTTTTAAGAGTCCCCTTCACTTGAGTTTGGAGAATCATTTTCTAATTCTGCAACTCTTTTTTCAAGAGTAGCATATTTATTCATAATACAATTAAATCTTAAACGTTTAGATTGTTTTAATCTAAAACCTAAATCTTTCCAATAATCAGTCATAATTATTAACCTCCAAATAATAGGACTAAATAAAAAAAAAATAGTAACTAAAAAAAAAATATTTAGTTACTTGGAGTATTATTCATAGTGAAAGGCACTACAAGAGTATCTTGGTCATAATGGATTTTACAATCTCCTTTAACTCTCATACCTACTTTGTATCCCCAAATCTCAAGGTCATATTGTTGTTTGGTTTCCATTTCACGCATCATACCAAATACAACGTTATTAGGTTGACCAATGAAACCGTATTGCATTTTATCCACATTGGAACCATTTCCTTTGTATTCTCCATTAGTGAATTTCATAGTTCCGTAACCATTACGAGTTTCTCTAAGAATATTATCTTGAACTAATTCAATACCTAAGAGAGTAGTCATATCTCCTTTTTGGAGGACTGCATCTCCAAGGTCAGTTTCTCTGTCTTGTGCAATTTCTCTCATAAGACGGGAATACATAGTAGGAGGTAAAACACAAGTAGCATTATTAAGGTCTCCGTCTTGATCGATGTATCTTTCAATTGCATCAAGAACACCTAATCCTACATTGTCTTTGTAAACAAGTTTTGCTAAACCGTTAGCCTCATTAGTATTATCAGTGCTGATTGCTTTTGCTTGAGCAATAAGACCATTAGCCATAGCATAACCAGTACCTTCACCAGATACAGTGGGTACAGTAGTATCTGCAAATATTCCCCATCTTTCAAAAGCAGGACCCATTGCTTCACCTAAAACATTTAAATAAGTAGTTAAGAATCCTTCTTTTTCAATGTTTTCATCAAGGAAATTATCAGTGATAATAGTTTTCCCTTGTAAAGGTTGAGCATTTAACTGTTTACCAGTAATTCTAGGGTTAGTTTCATTTTCAGTTAAACCTAAAGATTTACCAGTGCTGGTGCTTCTTTGAGCATCTAATTCAATGTCAACATCTAAGTCGTCAAGGTTGTGTTGTACACTAGTCATTGGGAAAACAGTACTTTGGTTTAAAAGTACAGGTTTATCAGCCATTCTTATGAAAAAATTATCATAAGTTGGAGTTGCCCATCCTGGATTGAGATCTCCATCAGTGAATGGATTATCATCAAATTTCATCATTACTTGTTCTCTGTTTTTTAATTTTTCATAAATACTAGACATATTGTATTCTCCTATTGCAGTACTTTTTTTAAATAAAAATAAATTAAATAATTAAAAAAGAATTTTTTTTATAAATATTTTTTATTTCTTCCAAATCTGTCACGAGTTTCAGAATTAAGGAAAGAAACTGTTTTAACTGGGGTAGTGGTTTGATGTTCTATTTTCCCAGTGGATTTAGTCATGATTTGTTCTTCATTATGATTGGAAGAACCTTTTTCCATTTTTTCTTCTTTTTCTTCATCTTTGGGATTTTTTTCTTTCTCTGATTTTTCTAAAGTTTCATCTTCTTTTTCTTCTTTTTTAGGAGGTTCTTCTTTAGAAAGTTCTTTTAATGCTTCAACAACTGCAGTTGCTACAGCTCCTGGTAATTGTTCAAGTAATTCTTTATTGGAAATATCAGTAGTTTCTTTGTTTTCCATAATCTCATCTTTTTCTTCTTCTTTCTCTTCCTTTTCAGGAGTTTCATTAGATTTAGTCATTAATCCTCCAAAGAGTCTTTCAACAAATCCTTCAGAAACATATCCTTCAGGAGTACCTATTTCTTTATTATTTTCTGGCATATTATCTTCGTCTCCAAAATTGTAATCAAGACTCTTTGCAAGGAAAGAGTCATAGTCATATACTTCCCAATTAAAACCATTTGCAGGTTCTTTCACAAATGAAATGAACAAAGGATTAAGGTCTTCTGAATCTTTTAAATGTTCATAACGTAATGATTTATTAAGGAAGTTTTGGTTTTCGTTTAACAGTTCATCACCTACAGCTCCAAGAGAAAAACCATTTAAAAATTTATCCCTTATCATAGCTTGTATTTCTGGATTAATCACTAACTGAGAACTAATCCAACTGTTAGCAGGAACAGTTTGTCCCGCAATAGTCGTCTCAACATCAGTTAATGTATTTTCTAATCCATAAACACCGAAGTTCTTTACAAATGAATGTTGAACATCTGTGTCGTGAGCAAGATAGTTAGTGAATATTTTTTTAATATCTTCTTTAGTTTGAGGTTTATCACCAGTTTTATCACTTAATCCACAAGGAATAACTACTCCTCTAACGATAAGACCTTGCCTTTTTTCTTTTATTCTCATATGCTTACCTCATCATGATATAATATTTCACAGTAACAATTACAGATATTTCCAAAACTTGCATTGGGGTCATGTGGATACATCATTTTATCAGTTTCTCCAGTTATGTCATTAGTAATATTAAAATAATCATCTTTCATTACATATTGTCCGTCATTACTTCCATGTCTTGTATGTTCATTAGGAATATGAACCCATTCTTTAGTTAAGATATTATCATTAAGCATAGCAGACTGGTGTTCTGTGGACATTTGAGAATGTCTTAATGCATTTTCTGCATAAATATCAATATTTTTATATTGTCCATATTGTTGAGATATGATGTCTGTGTTAATACCATTCTTTGAAGCTAAATTAAGAAGTTCAGCACGACTTAACGTTTGGGTATTTGGAGAATGAGTTAAATTATAATATTCTCTTTTGTCTATTTCATGAGTGTTTAAAACCTCAGAAACATACATCATATTATTATAAAACAAATAAATTTGAGTATCCACCATATTTTGAATGCTTTCTTGACGTTGATTATTCAATCGTATTTCATCTAAAAAACCTAAATCATTATCTCTTATAATTGCATTATAATCTTCAGTTACAGGTATACTGTTTAACCATTGCAATGTCATTTGTAATTCTGACCTTGTCATGTCTTGTAATTCCATTATATCCTCATCATCTTCTCCAAGAATATAATCATCAACAAGATTATTAAAGTAATCTTGAATTTGTTTAGCTCTTTTTCTGTTACGATTACGGTCATGAACAGTTTTAAAAAGAACTGCACGGTTTTTTAAGAATTTATCCTTTGTGAGAAGAATCATTCAAGTTCAGCTCCTTTAAGCCAACTTATGATTTCATCATAAGTGTTACTATTATTAGTAGCTAAACCTAATGGATTACCATTGAAGAATCTTTCTTTTAATAAAGGATTTTTCATATCTATACTTTCAAAGTCAACATCTGGAAGTAATTGTTGTGTACGTTGAATTGCTTGTTCCATAGTTAACAATCCAGTGTTAAATAATTGTAAAGTGTTAGTATGTTCAACTTGACGTTTATCTGTGAACATAGGAGTATCCATTTCAACTTCAGCATCAATCTTGAAAAGAATCTTATTAAATTCTTGAATAACAATTTCATAAGGTAACTGTTCATCATTCAAAGTAATAGTATAAATTTCCCATATACTATCACTTTTATGACTGTTCATAGATTCAGATTCATCATTAATCATTAACCTTGTCTTTGGAACACGATAACAAGATAATGTATTTTTATCAATAGTTTCAGCATAATTCATCAAGTAATCCCAATTATCATTACTAATTTTAATGTAATCCACATCTAATGGGAATTCTTTACTTTGACTTTCAAGGTAAACAAGAATATTCCCAGTACCTGCATTAGTTACTTGTTTACGTAATGTTTGTTCTGGTTTTTCTCCAGTTTCTGGATCAGGTCTTTGGGGAGGCCCAAAAAAAGTAATAATTCCTCCGATTTGATTTCCATTATTAAGATTATTTGCATTAAGAATATCTAAGTTGATTTTACCAAGCAAGTTATCTGATTCTTTAAACCATTTTGGAGTAGAGTAAAATTGGTTTTCATTATCTCCACCAATCCAGAAACAAATAGGTAATTCTTTATCTTTTTCATCATAAGTGTTAAGCATATTATATAATCTTAATTTAACATCTGCACCTTGTTCTTTTCTTTGAACTGCATAGTAAACAGTTTCACCTTTACTATTTGTGGTTTTTTGGATACATGCTGTTCTTGCAGGGAATTGTTCAATCTTTACAGGTTCACCTGTTTTTTGGTCCATGATTACTTCCAAACATCCGTAACCGTATGATTTTACTTCATAAATTGCTAAGGATAATTGGTGTTTATTATATTTATTCCAAAAATTTTCGAGTTTACTTACATCAGTTTCATCATAAAGAGGAGTGAAAAGATAACTGTTTAAAGTTAAATCTTTGGAGAGTACATCACAACAAGCATCTACTTTACTACTGTTTTCAAGGATGTATTTTGTAAGATTAGGATTTACTGGTGGACTAAGGTAACCTGTACCTTTTTCATAATCTAATTTACTAGTAACTTGAGATTCATCTGCAATTCCTTTCATAAGAGTATACTTACTGTTTACTATTTTGTTTATTTGTGTGGTTTGTCCGCTCATCTTACAATCACTCCGCTTTTAGTTAATTGTTGAATATCATTATAAGCATAAACTAAAGCGTCCATTTCATCTGGACTTTTTTTCTTTTTCATAATTTCATGGTCTGGTGTTACATAAATGAATTGGTCAAATAATCTATCAAGAATCTTTTGAGGTATTTCACTACTAAATTTTAATAATCCGTTCTTGATTGCTCTTGCAACAGGTCTTGCACGATTGTATTTACTTTTTACTGGAGGTTTATCTGTTATAAGTATTCCGTATTTATAAGTTAAATTGTATAATTCATCTTGCCAATGTCTTAAACTATAAATACTGTCTCCTCCAGGTTCTCTTTCAAAATCAATGATATTTGTGAAGAATTTCTTATATTGGTCTTCTACTGTACGGTAAACCATTTCTTCAGGATAAGCACTTTCAGTACTTGTTATTGAAGTACATACTAATGTTCCGTTTTCAAAGAGTGTGAGACTGTCACAACAGGTTCTGTCTCTTCCTCTTCCTGCAAGGTCTATTCCAATTGCATTGTATAATGGTTTGTAATTCATAAAATCAGAGACAGGTATTATTGCATTTTCTAATTCTTGTCTTGTTATGAGGTCTCCTGCTGATGGTTTGTAATGCCAATTCCCGTATTTTTGGTATTGTTGATCAATATAATCAAGTTCATTAAGTGACCCCTCGTAAGCTGCTTTATCAATGAATGGATTATCTCTCCAATCCAAACTAACATAAGGTTTATCACCATCTACGAATTTTTCTACTAAGTATTCTGTGGATTCTCCACCAGGGTTACTTAAGTTAATAATACTACGAGGTATCAAACTTGTATTACGTATACTACGGTATTGAAATCTAAGAACTGCTGGGGGCAATTCACTTGCTTCATCATTCACAATACGGTCATAACTTGCACTTTTGAATTTTTGTTTTTTATCTTCACGGTCAAAAGCTTTAAAATAGATTTTATTCCCATTAGGATGTTCTATTTGAGGTGTTGGTGATTTTTTATAATCACATTTTATATCTTCATTTAAATGGTCTCCACAACACCAGTCCAAGAGGTTTTCCCATACACTGTCAGTATCTACTAATTCGGCATAATTTTTTCTTGTAACAAGACATGTGTAATCAAATTCTTCTGGTAAGTATTGTGCTGCTAACATACTGCCAAGGTATGTTTTTCCTCCGAAACCTCCTGCTCCTGCAAGCACTTCGTTAGCTTTAATCACATCCTCTACTTTTTCTTCAGGTTTGCTAACAAGGTATATGGGTAATGCTTGTTTAGTGTAAGGTTTATAAGGAATGTACGGATTTTGTAAAATTGTTCTTTCATACAATTTTTTTAATTGTTCCTTGTAGGTTTCGTTAGGAATGTATTCCTTTAAAGTAGTAGTTAACATAATTATTCAAATAAAGAATCATGATCTTTCTGATAAATACTTAAATCTTCAAATGAATTTACTGAAGAATCTTGTAGTACATGCTCATTATGTGTATGTATGTTTTCAGTGCTTTGCTCACTAATTAGTCTTCTTAATTCAATTACTGTTTTTAAACTTGAAACTAATTGACTAAGGATAAATGCGTCCTTGGAAGTCATTTTGTTAGTTTTTAGGTTGTTTATGAATTCTTTTATTTTTGTGAGTAATTTTTTACTGATTTCTATTAGGTCTGTGTATTCTTCTCGTGTTGATGATGTGTCTATTTTGAGGATTTCCATGTGTGTTATTAGGTATTCGTATTCATCATGTGCTTTTGCACGTTTTATCCAATTGTTTTTATATGCTATGTTTTGGAATGTTCTTTTAGATTTGGGAGGAGTATATTTTTGCACAGTTTTTGCACAGTTTTCGTATATGTGGTTTGTGAATTCTGTTATGTTTCGGTAATTGGATTTGAGGTATAAATTAAAGAAGTAGTAGTTTTTGTTTGATTCTTCTTTTTGTTTTTCCCAAATCATATATAATCACATTCAATTTAATTTTTTTTTAGATTAGTGATAGTATACTAATTAATATAGCAGTTACTACTCCTGTTATTATTCCTCCGAACACTGTTCCGAAATGGTCCCCTTTTTTGGAAGCTTCTTGTAATAGTATATTATGTTTTACTACTGTTTCTGTGAGTTTGTTGATTGCTTCTGTGCATTGTGTTAGTGATTCTTTGTAATCGTCA
The DNA here is from genome assembly GCA_045598145.1 of Bacilli bacterium. Lineage (GTDB taxonomy): Bacteria > Bacillota_I > Bacilli_A > ML615J-28 > CAG-698 > RGIG3506. The sequence continues at coordinate 28,295 of JAZLLM010000099.1, forward strand.
AATTCGGTTAGTAGGAATTCTTGTTTGGTTTCTAATTGTACTATCCTTTCACTCATTAGACAATGTTCTTCTTTAGCAACCATCCTCCATACCCTCCATAGTTGGTTCTTCTTGGAGGAGATCATTAGTTTCTATGATTTTTTCTTTTTGAACTTCAGAATGTACTGGATCATTACCTAAAAAACCAAAAGTGTTAGGATGTTTCGCATTCACATAAGCAAATAATATTCCTATTACTGCACATAATAAAGCTGTTAATTGGTCTTGAGTTATTCCATATATACTTACATATGGGAATATTGCAAGACTTAAAAAGTTTACTATTGTTGTTAAGTTTCCGAATAAATTATTATCAGTCATTTTTTATCAATTCCCCCCAATTAATTGGGTGAAAAAAAAGAGTAATAATTCTTTTTTTTTTAATGAAAAATTATTATTAATTTGTACTTGTGATTTAATTTTTTTTTAGAAAAAGAATTTGTAGTTGTCTATTTAAGAGGTTTAACACTTTGATTTTAATATTATAGTGTGTTTATAATAATTTTTTCATTACCCAAAAAAAAATGTTTACTCCCTTTTTTCAATACAGTTAATATTACTACATTAAAAGTACATTACCTACTCGCCGTATTATAAAAAAAATTAAAAAAAAAGAATATTCTGAAAAAAAATAGTAAATTTTAATAAAAATTAATAATAAAAAAAAAGAAAAAAATAGGAATGGTGAAAAATGAATTATATTACCATCCATCATCTTCAACAGTTAAATTAGTATTATCTATTATTAATGCCCAGAAAGTTTTAATTTCATTCTGGTTTTCCATTAGGAAACTAACTGTTGTTTCATCAGTTTTAAGAAGTAATCCTTTACTACTTGTGGTTACTTGTCTAATGGTTTCCCAAGGTATTCTTAAGTCGAATAGTTCATTGGATTTCCAAGGAGTTAATCTTATTCCTTTTGGAGCTATACGGCAATTAACTTTCATAGTTTTAAGATCAGGTTCTAACATTGCTCCAAGGTTTGCTCCAGAACGTCCCCCTAATTGTCCATAAGCACCTATTTTTTTAAGATGACTTTCTCTTTCACCACCCATATTAACTTCAACTTTAAATCCTTCTAATCTTGCTTTACTAACAAAATCCATATTCATTTTAATAACATCTTTAGCATGATTATAAAGATATTTAGTATCATTCATATTTTTAGTAGAGTAAGATAAAAATTCATTAAGTAAAATAGAACTATCAGTATCTTTAGTTATTTTTATCTGTTCCTCACTTAAAAATTTATAAAAGGATAATATATTTGACCTATCTATATGTTTTAAAATTGGATCTATAATTTTATATTCTTCTATTAATTCTTCAGTAATATTTTCTCTTTTGCATTCTAAATTTTTATAACTCATAAATAATGCTATTTGTTTCGGAGTTAATTCTTCATCATATTTTTTAATTTTTTGTTCCACTAAAAATTCATCAATTAATTCTTGAGTTAATTTATCTCTAGCCGTTAATCTTCTTACTCCTAAAAACTGACTGAATGCAATAGTCATTTTAATATTATTTTTCTTCATTAAATCTTTATTATCCGCTATTGTATCTGTCCAAGCATTTCTTAAAAAAATAGACCTTAAACTCATAGTATTTTTTCCTCCCCTATAATTAATTTATATTTTAGTATTATATTATTTTTATAAGTAACTATTTTTTTGGAAATAATAACATAATCTAGTAATTATAAGACTATAAATTTCTTCAGTAACACCGTACTCTGTGCAAACTTTATATTCATTTACATTTCTTTTAGGATTATCCAATTTATGTATATAAAAACATATACAAGTTATTATTGTTTCACATGAAGCTCTCCTATGTAATTCCTTCAAGTTAACTTTTTTTACAATATATATGCAGCGTTCTCTGTTTTTTCCTTGAATATTTAATTCATTCATTACATATTTACATAGTCTTATTTTTGCTGCCATCCTCCAGCTTGTATTGTTATATTCCATTTTTAAGCGTGTGCTTACAAAACATTCTCCTGGTTGTTTTGTACTGTATTTGTCTTGTAAATAAGGAATGTCTCTAGGCATTTTTATTCATCTTCTTTTTTTAAGAATCCTATTGGTTCGAAATCTACAGAAATTCTTGTATGAACTACATAACCACATTTAGAACAACTTAGGCATGCGTGTTTTTCAAGGAATATGTTGCATCCACAGTTTGAGCATTTCGCGTTTAGTGTTAATATTTTTTCGATATGGGATCCCCCCTTTTATTATAAATTTTCAAGTTTAGTTAATCTTATGATTAAGCAAGATTTCTTCTAAGTAAAAGTTGTTATTGATAATAATGTAAATAATATATTCAATGCAACCTGTGAATTATACTTAGAAAACAATAGGATTAAAGATATACTCCTTACTCAAGAAAAATTACTAGCTCTTTCAAGATCATTTAAATTTAATTCCATAATTTAACAGTCATTTTTCAACCTCATAACATTCACAATCTACACAATTAAAACAACCTTTGTTACATTCTGGCATAAGCACTAATCCTTTACTACTAATGAAAGTATAATACTCATAATACCATATGCAATCGTTTTTCTTCCACGGTTCTTTAGTCATAAAATAATTACCTACATTTTTTATTGGGATTTGAGAGAGGAGGGATTTGAACCCTCCAAAAAAAAAGAATACTATTTTTTGTATGTTATTTTTTTTTAAAGTTCAACAATCTTTTTTTTTACTCTCTCATTCTTTTGTTTAATTCAGCTTCACAGGATTTACGGTCAGTCACAATCTTACGGTGAATCATACTGTAAATCCCTGGTTGTTTCATAAGGAAAAAATCATAATTTATTCTTCTTTCTAATTCAGAACTATCTAATTCTGAGTAATCATTCCAGTTCATTTTTTTACACGTCCTTTGAAGATTGTGCAATCAGTAGGTATTGTTTTTTGGAATCTTTCACAATTTACTTTACAAAGTTGTACTTCTTCGTTGAATAGGCTGTTTTCGCAGTCTTTGCATAATCTTTTCATTGTGATTTTGCAGTGGCATTTGTGGCTTATTTGGTCGCATTTATCACACATACTATTCACCTATTAACAAAATGCCAATATTGAATCTGTTTAAATATTCTTCAGTTCCTTTAATACAATTTATACAGAATAAACACTCTTTATTTTGTCTTCTTTCACAAGTTCTGAAATTTGGACAATGAGGATTTAATACTTTTTCTTTCAATAATTCAAGAATACTCATTCATTCCACCTCTTCCTCTAAAAACTCTTCAAGATACTGTTCAGTCAACATTTTAACATCATCATAAAGGTCACACCATTTTTCAAAATCAAGTTCAAAAATCCAAGCGTGTACTCTTTGAACATACTTTTTAAACTCTTCCTCCATTTCCTCAAAAGCCTTGATGTCCTTGTGGTCATAATCAATATAACTCATTCATTTCACCTTTCTATTATTCTTCTCAACCCGCACCCTATTTACACTTTCCTCACTCCAATCATTCCTTTTTAAATATTCAACCACCCTTTTAACCTCATCCTCACTACCATAAGACCCAAAATAATAAGATTCACCATCAATTACCTTATTAATAACCCATTTTTTATGAGATTTACTATAACAATAATACTTAGGATTCCTTGTACCTCCTTTTCTAGGAGGTAATCCTAAATTTTTAACTAATGTCTTTATCTTCGTGTAACTAATATCATATTTACGTCCTAAATCCCTTAAAGTATAAGATGAATCTAAATAATCTTTTTTGAATCCTTCAATATCATTAAGGATTGGAGCATTTTCTATTATCCGGAAATTAACCATAAATTATCCTCCATGAATCCACTCATATATATTCTGTGCTTTCTTTGGACCAATTAAAGGAACACTTGTTAAATCTTCAACAGTAAGCCGTAGCAAATCACTTAAACTATGCAAAGGCAAGGTATTTGTGATATTCTCTATTAATTTAAAACTTACACCTGGACAACCACTCAAGAAGTATTCAACACTACTCCTACTTCTGATACTTCTCTTACTTCCAGCATAATTTTTATTATCAAAACATTTCAAGCTTTGTTGTAACATTTCCATGAAGCAATGTTGTTCAGAATTACAAGTAATAGGACTTGTGAATTTCCTTAATCTTCGTAGTGATCCAAGGTAAACACTTAAGGTTTTTGTATAAAATTTGTCGTAACGACCATGGTATTTTTGGCGTATGGTCCAATTACTCCAAGTTTTTTGCATATAATCATTGATGTTTCCTTCAATAATAACATAGGAGTAATCATAAGCTTCATTTTGATTACTTGCTTCCTCAAATAAGGACCCGTCAAAGAGACTATTCATATAATCAGTGAAAATTTTGTATTCGTAAGCTACTGTTTTACCATCCTTATTTTTGAATAGGTAATCTCCGTATTCTAATTGTGTTATACTTGCCGTGTGTCCTTTAGTAGTGTAGTAGGTTACGGCTCTTTCTTTTCGAGTATTTTCATGTTTTCTTTCACCATTTTCACGAGTATCAATCAATATTTCCATAAAAATTTACCCTCCTCTTTCTTATTTTTACACATATTCTCCAATTATCAAATCTTTAATCTTATTAAATTCTGTAAATGTTATGAATTCTTTTTCACATAATTTAGCATATTTAAACAATGCATCAGCACCCTCAATAAGATTATTACAAACATTAACAGAACATTCTTGTTTAAAATTACTCTCTTTAACAGGAACATCTACTACTTCAGCAGGTAACTCATTATCTAACGTCTTACAAATATTCCTCCATCTTTCACTAATACAAACATAGTGCATTTTTTGCATATACCTTTTCTTTAATTCTTCAGGTTTAATTTTAATATACGCTTCATGAACCGTACTCCTACTCCTACCTTGAATATTATCAATATCCTCACTACTCAAAGGCAAATTACTTGCATTATACTTCCTAAGAACATGAGATCTAAAAAAACGATATTTTCCTTTATAACCCCATTTATTCAAATCATTAACTTTTTGAAAATGCGTAACAATTAAAGAATCTGCAACATTAAATATAGGAGTTTCAAGGAACTTATCCATATTCTTAAATTTATCAATACTTTTTTCTACTAATTGATTTAAATACTCACAAGCTTCAGGAGTACAATAAGTATAATAATACTTGTCAGTTTTTAATCTTTTAAGATAAAAAGTAGGGACAATAATCTCATTATTATTTAATTTATGTTTAATTTCATTAAGAATACTTTTTAGAACCTTTTTATCAGAACTTATAGGAATACTACAATAATCTTGTATAGATTCAAAGTAATGTTTATATTTTAAACTACGAGCTTCAGCTTTAGCCATACCTGTACTAATTTGTATTTCAATCCAAGTTTGAAAAAATAGATCACTACAATCTAAAGCTATTTGAATATGATTCCTACGAGGTAAATCATTATAACTACTCAAATAAGGTTTATCAAGTTTAAGATTAGGAAGATTAGGGAGAGTAATATCAAAATGAACATATATCGTTTTAACTTTCATATAGTTTGTTTTAACAGTACCAGAACAATATTTTTTAACATTAATTAAATAATCTCTAAATCCTATTAATCTATCTTTAAGTTTAGATTTTTGAGGGTCTACTCCTTTTTCTTGTTCTTTTTTAGCTTCTTTAATTAACTCAGGTAAAGTTTTTTTACAAAAAGTACAATATTTTTTAGCTGCACTTAAATTCCCATTAAGAGAACTTGTTTTAAGATTTCTCTCTTTAGTTAATTTAACAACAAGATCATAACTCTTTTTATCAAAATAACTAGAATCTAAAAAAGAATGTCTTAAACTTTTTCTTTTAGGTAATTTTAAGATTTTAACAATTGAGTAATAAGGAGTAATTGTAAGTCCATATTTATTATGCAATCCAGTAATAGGTATTTTTTCTTCAAGATAATCTTTAATAAATTCTTCTTTTCTATCTCCTAAATGGTATTCTACATATTCTTTAGGATTATCTGGAGTTGGTCTCAAAGTTAATCCTCCCTTTATATTAAAGTTACTTGTTTAGTTTTAGGAAATTCCTTTTTAACAACTTCTGGAGATTCATTCTTGATTTCAACATTCTTTTTTAAAGAATTATGACCAATAAATATTTCACATTCTCTTTCAGAATTAACCTCCATAATGGTAAAAGGATGACCATAATCAATTAATTCATTAACTTTCCACCCATTAAACCACTCAAGACTTAAACTGTTCATATGATTAACACTACCCTTAACTCCATGAATAATAAAATTAAGTACAGTCATTTTACAACTTGTAATGTCTAAATCTCCTCCGAATAAAATATCTTGTGGTCTAAGTACATGCCATGCTAACAAGGTACGGCCACTCCCACAAGCACTATCATAACAAGTTAAAACTTTTTCACTATCTTTTAATGGATTACTAACATAACTCATTTGTGCAAGAGCATTACAAACATCATGAGGAGTAAAAAATTGACCTCTACTCCCTGCTTTATATTTGGTTTGAACAATATCTTCATAAATTAAACCAAGCATATCAAACCAAGGTTTAGTTTGTAAATATTCACTTGAAGATCCAACCCAATGAGAGAATAATTTATAAAACATTTCATATTCTTCTTCAGAGTATTTTTGATAATTAAAATATTTTAATCCTGGATTAATAATAAATTGGTCTATACTGTAATCCAAGAAATCATTAAATACAATATTTATCTCATGAACTTTGGTTAAATCTTCAAATAATTTTTCAAAAGTTCTCATAATCAGCACTACTCCTCTAATTTATATCGTAGAATAGGTTAAAAAAAAACCAAATTTTTTAAATTTTAATTTTTTTTATTTTTTTTATTAACTCATTATTATCTAATTGGAACATTTCTTCTTTCACTGGTTCTTCAAGGTCAGTACAATATAACCCATGAGTTGAATCTAAATGATGTAAAACCTCATCTAAAATGTTATCACATTTTGGTACGATTTTTTCATTTATTTTTTCTACTTCTATAGTTAAAGTAGCTTCATCTGTAAAATGAATCACCATTAAATGGTCATCACAATAGATTTTCTGTACTGTTTTATTAGTGTAAGTTTCTGTAAGATAATTACTCATTTTTGTATTGGAGTATTCTTCATACTCATAGTCTTCACATTCACAATTCATATTATCCTCCTCCGTCTTCTTAACAATCTTATTTTCTTCTTTTCACTCAACCTTAAAACCCTTAACTCTTCAACCAACTCATCACGATCACTAATAATACTTTCAATATTAACACCATACAATTTTGCTTGAGGATTAGTTGTCAAATAATTATAATCTTCATCAAGAGCATTTAATTTGTTTAATATGTCTTGTATACGTTTTTGAGTATTTATTAATCCTGTACTATATGGTAAGGTTAACTCGCAAGTATTGTATTGGTTGCATTTTTTGCATTCACCGTTGCAAGTAAAAGTATTCAATTTTTTTTCACCTCCAAATATATTTTATTTTTTTGTGAGTTTTTCGTATTCTTGTAGTATGCAATGTTTTATTATGCTTGATGTTGCTGTTTTTTTATGTTTTTGTTTGCAGATTAGTAGTTTGTTGTATTCTTCTTCGTTGAGTCTTACACATACTTGCTTAAACATTCAATTTACCCCCCTCTTTAGGAAATACAGTAGTAACACTTCTAACATCTTCACAACGAATAACTCTACATGAACTAAATGTTGTTCCCTCTTTATAAATAAATAAAAAATAATCATCAATTTCTATTTTATCATAATCATCATCCACAGGTATTATTTCACCATTATTTAAGTGAATTTGTGCATTTTTACATTTATAATAAAACAATTTACTAACAGTAAATCCTTCACTATTTATCCTTTCACTAACATCAACAACTTCTAACATAACACTCCCCCCTATTAAATTTCAATATGCTTTATTTCATGATATCCTATGATATATTCAGCTAATATTTCATAGTAAGAATAATCTACTGAGTTATTTATTATAACCCAATCATCATGAAAATCAATACTCATTCTATTAAATAATTTTATTCTTTCTCCAGTTGTTAGGAGTAATTCCGCTTCTGTAATTTTTATATCATCATCGGTACAAACCATATTATAAATTCTTTTTCCTTTTGACTTTTCATTTTCAGTCCAATCTCCAAATTTCATAAATTATTCCCCCATTATTTTACTATAAATTTAATGAACTGACTTACTGACCTACTGACTTAGAACTTTTTAAAAATTATAAATTTAATGAACTGACTTACTGACCTACTGACTTACATAAAACTCAATTTTTTAAAAACGAATTAAAAATATAGAGCATATGTAAAATAAAAAGTCAGTAAAATCAAAAACCTTAAAAAAACTTTTAATTCTATGAATAAAAAGCACACTCAAAAGATTCAACTAACTTTTAATAAAAGTCAGTGAAATATATTCAAGTCAGTTCATATTTCATCCTTCATTGTTGGAGATAAAAATTCCACAAAATCATCAAAATTAACAACCATAAATTTACCTTTTAATGATTTAGTTTCAATAGATTTATAGCCCCATTCTAGAAGTTCAGATATTGACTTTAAATCCTTGCAAGTTTTAGTATAATTACTAATATCCCGTTTAATACCCGCAGTAAAGTAAACTTGATTACCCCCACCACGAGTTTGCCTAACACCACACCAAGGTATCAACCTTTGATTTAATACATTCCATACACGGTTTCGGTAATCCTCATTATCTACAACACCATCTTCAAAAGTATACTGTGGATCATCTTCAGCATATCCATTTTCTTTGTAGATTCTTATTTGCTTGCTATGCTTGTTGATTTCATCTACAAGGAACATACGAATATCCTCAATCTCCTCCTCATCAAGTTCTTCAAGTGTTGCAGATTCATGCCAAAGCCTTAACCAACTAGGTACTTCCTCACCAACTTCAGAGTATGCACGAGTCAATAATGTATCTGCGAGTTCTTGCCAATCCAATTTTAACAAATCAACATCCTCAGATAACTCATTATAAACAAAACTTGATAAATAATGTAAATCCAACAAAGGACTACCTCCAGGATTACTTAAACCAAACCTTGACTCAAACTTTTTAGCCTCATTATCATCACGCTTCTCACTATGACTAAACCCAATACTAAACATACGACGAAGAATACTATCCTCTTGAGGCAGATACATATTAGCAGTCATAACAACAGGAGCAAAAGATGGTAAATTCTGATATTTACCACCTTTAAATTTACCCCTAGCAATTGGAGATTCAATAGCTGATTTAATTAAACCCATAACAGACGGTTTACTCAAAGCACCCTCAGGTTCATTAACCAACAACGGCAAAGTACTAACACCAAGTTTTTCACCAACCCTTGCAGGAGTATCAAAACCACTTCCACCAATGTTATTGGTTTGGTCAGGCTTACCCCACAAGTACAAAATGATAAGTCCAATGGTAGTTTTACCACTCTTCGCCTTACCATGCAAGTACAACCAAGGAATCCAACTACCCCCATACTGTTTTTTAGCATAACTGAAAGGAGCAACAAGTCCCCATTTTAAAGCACTAGCCAACTTACCTTTATTAACACTAGTATACTTCATAAGGTCCTCTAACACCCTTAAACTTTTACTTAACTTCTCAGTATAATCTGGAAGTTCTAAACCAACACTGATAATCCTCTTTTCAGCTTTATCATAATAAAAACCAGGATTATCAATATCAGTCAAAACCTCAGCCAAATTATTAGTAATACAAGTATCAATAACAGCAGCCAAAGCACCCCTCAGGTATTTCGGATTCATAACCCAACCAGCCTCTTGCAAGTAATTTTCAATTTCACTAATAGTACATTGGCGAGTCTCAAAAACACGACCACTTGTCTTACTAGTCCACTTAAAAGTGAAAGTACGGCCCATATCAGTGATTGGTGAATCATGAATAATAACCTCCTGTGGATAAGCATTTATGATTGTTTCAATCACTACTTTAGAAGGTGTTCCATCTTTCTTAAGTTTCAAGAATTTAGATTGAATAATTTTACGAGGTTTATTCATAACCACATAACGCTCACTACTAACCTTACACTCATAAACCTCTTCAGATTGATAAGGGCGTAATATCCTTTTAACCTCATTAACAAGGTGTAAAGCTTCAGATTTAGGTAAACGCTGAGTCAAGATAATACTTAAACCGTCAAGCCCAGTATTAGGTTGTTCCTCTTCAAGATAGAGGTTATCCATATAGGTTTCGTAATCTACCCATTGCCAATTAGTAGTATCTGAGGATTCAACAACAAGTTTATACAATTCTCTCATAACATCCTCGCAAATTTCAGGGTCTACATCACGAAGAACAAACTCACTTATGAGATGTTTGAAGAATAATTCCTCATTATCCTCATTGATATAGGTCCTTATTTGATTGTATAAAATTTGACTAATAACTTCACTCAATAAACATCACCTCCCCCCATATAATATTCTAAAAAAGATAGGAGGGAAAAAAGAGTTAAAATAAAAAATAACTCTCTTTTTTTTTACTGTTTCATTTGATAACCCATTACCTCAAAACTATTTTTTGTGTACCCTCCGTTATCCTCATAGGAATATGGTCTTATCTTAATTACTCCTATATTTTTTACGAGTTCACAAAGGTCATTATACTTAATCATGAACTTATTACTCTCATTATCAGAGGACAAACCTTGTATAAGTTTACAAATTATATTATTCCCTTGACATTTCAAGTTCCCAGTATCCTTATTATAATTACTGAAATGATGTTCATAAAATGAAACTCTTACTCTTTCAGTATCATTATAAAAGGTTAACTTACAATTACTATCTTGATAAGTTTTACCAGTTCTCTGACTTACCTTATCTTCAACGTACATTTCCCCTAGGAATACACTATCAAAGAGGATTTCATTACCTTCATAAGTTTCTGGTTTCTCTTCTTTGTAATCCATTCTTGCTTTTTCTTCATCTGTGAGTATGGTTTGAGTGGTTACTCCTTTGCTTATAATAATATCGTTAATATCCATGTTCTCTATTCCTCCTATTTTAAATTTCTTTAAATGCAATTTCGCACTTCACGAAACAAGTATCATCACTTAAAGTGTCAATTATTCTTATAACTTCATTTAATTTACTAACTTCACCTAATTTTACTGGGATTTGAAAGTCTTTATATATACAAGCACTTACGATTTCATGTGATTGGTACTTGTTAGCAATATCAATCAACTGCCCCATTAAATTTTTTTTACTAATTCTTCCTTTTTTTTTCATTAAAAGTAATGATGAGGTAAGGATTACCTCTTTTAACTCTTAAATAAGTCATTAAGTAATCACCTCATCTTTAATCTCATCATAAGTTTTATCAAGGAACTCTTCATGATTACGATACTTCTTAACCACTTGAGTAAAACCTTTCAACTTACTATATTCACAACAATATTTCTCATTACTTAATGCATGAATACTAACCAACACACTGGAAGGCTTAGTTTTCTCTTTATCTTTAGAATTTTTCTCATAAGTAATATCCGTATCTATCTGACCAATCCATATAAGATTAAGACCAGATTTTAATAAACATTTCTTAATTTCTTTCCAATATTCCCCACGTTCAGAATACTTAGACATTCCTTTACCAGTACCAACGAGTAATTCAAAAAAGAAACTTACATTATCAAAGATTATAGTGTCAAAATCAGATGATTTCACTTCTTTAATAATGTCAATGAAATACTCTTTATATTGTAAAGCATTCCTTAAATTAGGGATTTTGATTTTATTTTCACTACTAAAATTGGTTTGGTCAAAATCAAAAACAACAGGTGTAAGTTTATGATCATCACAATATTTTTGAGCAAACTCACTTTTTCCTGTTCCATCAAAACCGTAAATCATAACACGTTTAAGTGCTTTTTCGGTTTTTACAAATGTTAATTTGGAAGGTGTTTTAAACCCTCCAGTCAAAGTATTATTCATAATTTAATCCCCCTTCTCACAGATTCTAAGTTTTTCTTCAACTGCTTCACGGATAAACACATTCATATCTATACCTATATCAATACAATGTTTTTTTACTGTTTTTATTGTGTCCTCTCTGAGAACACAATATACCTGTTTCTCATCAGTTCCCATTATTCTGCTCCTTTATTTTTTAATAATGTTAATTCAAGCTCTCTTTCTCTTAAGAGCCCATGGTAATGGACTCTTGCTTCTTGTACTTTGAGTTTCAAATTGCTTAACAAACGGTCAATATGATACTGTTTGTCTTTTTCTGTTGGTTTTGGTTTACCTGTGACAGTTTGCCAGTTTGTGTTAAACCATATATTTGCTCTTTTTACTTCATAATCACATTTTAAAACTCTATAATCGAGTTCTGCTCTTGTTAACTTATCCATGAAAATAATCCTCCTTTAATAGTTGAATCCTAATGCTTCTCCTGCTATTATTTCTTTACGGAAAACACCAGTACGTTCGAATTCTTTAATGTCTTCAGTGCAATCTTCAGCTTCAAGCAATTCTTTCATTGCTCTTGCTTCTTCTCTGTGTTCTGTTCTTTTATCAAGAAGGAAACCGAAATCGCAGATGTGCCATTCGGTGACTCTTCTATTTTGTTTGACACAGATTGTATCAAGACCGTATTGGTCTTGACGGTACTGTTTGAAGTGACAAAGGTGACAAGTAGTCACTCCGTTCACTTCGTTGACTCCTATTTCAGCATTCATATTATCTCCTCTTTTTCTCCGAAATCAATCATTTATATCACTCCTGCTATGGTTGGAGTTATACATGCGAGAGCGACAATGAATATTAATGCAACTATGAAGCACCCAGTGAAAAATATGATTTCTGTTTCATATTTTTCGCTAAAAGTTAATGGAGGATATAGGGGTCCTCTTGGGTCTCTATACTTTTTTTTATTCACAGAGAATCCCCCTTATTGTTTCTATGTCATTGTTATTACAGAGTCTCATTGTTGCGTTGTAGTCGCCGAGGTAGTATTTGTTAACTGGACAGTATGTGTATATTACGCTGTCGAGTTGTCTGAAATATTCAGATGGGCGAAGGTTTTCTTCATCATCTTTTAATTGTTGAAGTCTATATAAGAAGTATTCAAAACTCATTAGAATTCGCCTCCGTGGTCTACTGCTTCCCATTTTTGGTATTTCTCATCATCTGAGAGTTCACCAGGAATGGGTGCGAATTTTGGGGGATTTCGTATAAAATCTTGTATCTCTTCAGGGAGGATTATTCCCTCTTTTTCACAGAAGCTATTTGTGATTTTACACACAATAGCCACCTTATCACTCAAACTTATCATATAAAATACCTCATTCGTCTTTTGTATTTGGAGTAGCTGCAACTACTCGTTAAATTTATTTTGTCTTAACTACTATATATACTTTTGTACATATGTACATAAACACCTAACTAATTAAGTATTATTAATATTAGAAATATGTACATAAGTACAAAAATCAATGGAGATAAAAAGTATGGTAAAAGAAAGAGTTGTATTAAATATTGAAAAAGAATTAAAAAAAGAATTTAAAAAAGCAGTTATTGAAAATGACACAACAATTACTGAAGTATTAACAAACTATATTATTGAGTACATTAACAATACTTATAAATAAAGAAAAATAAAAATAGTAATTGGTTGTTTAATAAATAATTATAAGTATCTCATTCGTTTACTATTTTTATTTTAAGCAACTACTTTTTGTCAACTTATGCTGCAACATAAGTTGGCAATTTTTTTTTAGACTCTTTTTTTCTACTCTTTTTTTTACACATCCACTATTTTTTTTTATGTTTACTATTATGTTACTATTTATTATTTAAATGGGGAACCCCACACCCCCCACAGTAACACTTCCAATGTAAAAAGGATAAACTATATATGTTTAAAAATAATATTATTAATTGAAAAAAAAGTGATGATGTAATCTCAACTACTCCTCACTAAAAAAAAATATTTCAAATTATATGATTTGAATT
>JAZLLM010000100.1:0-2711 GCA_045598145.1 Bacilli bacterium
AATTTTTTTAGTGACGTATATAAAAATTTTTAAAAATGATCACTTTTATAAATAATTTTTGATATCAAAAAATAAATAAAAATATACTTAAGGGGACTAATAATATGGCAACTAGCAAAAATACTAAAAAAACAATATCTAAGGGTAAAAAAGCAGTTAAAAAGTTCAAAAAAAGCAAAAATAAAGGTCTCATTATTGTCGTTTTCTTAATAATTATCGCATGTTTAGGATTTTTAGGCTTTAATGTTTATAAAGAAAAACAAAATTATGACGCTTTTATAGAAGAAGTAGCAGAATTCCTTGATGATTATAATATTCCGAGCGAAACTAGCGATGATTTAGCTTTGAGTTTGGGAAAATATGAAGGGTCATGGGAGAGTTCTGATGAAAAATTATTAACAAATAATGGTAAAATTAATCGCCCAAGTTATTTAGATGGTGATAAAACAGTAAATTTAAGCGCAAAAGTAAAATATACAGGGGTTACTTTATTATATAATTATATAAAAGACTTTTTAGGTATTAATGATTTTGTAAAAACATATAGTATTATAATAAAATCATTAGAAGCCAGCAATAAAGACTTATGTGAAGAGATTTTATCACAAATTATTATGCCTAAAGAGGTATATGCAAGTATGAATTTAGTAAATTCATTAATGTATAGTGATGCTACAATAAGTTGGGAAAGTTCAAATAAGGATATAATTAGTAATGATGGTATAATTAATAGACCTTCTGTAGATACTTTGGTAACATTAACAGTAAATATTAATTATGGAAGTGATAATGTAAGTCAAAAATACGATGTATTAGTTCTTGCTGATGACATTATTTTTGAAGAAGTTAATGATAATTTTGATGCATTTGATTCAACTACTAGATATGGTGTTATTAATTCTAATAGTATTTCTTATAATCAAGCTATAATTTCGGAAGATGAATCATTTGATAAGTCTAAAGTTGACCCATCAGAAACAAATGCTTTATCAAATTTCTTAAAATTAAGAAGCACAAGTGATAATATGGCTTATTTTGAAACTATTACATTGAATAACGCTAAAAGTTTAAGTTTTAAATATAAATTTGATACAACACAAAAATCAGAAAACACAACATTTGATTTTTACATTGATTTGGGTGAAGGATATACATTAGTTAAACAAGAAACTGTTTTACATAGAGATAATTTTGAAATAATTTCTTTTGATTTAAGTGAATATAGCAACTTTAAATTAAAAGTAGTTCATCAAAATACTTTCTCTACTGATGTAAGAGTATTAATTGATGATGTTATTATTACTAGAGGAATTACTGAAGATGATTTATATGATGATATTAAGGTAGTTAATAATATTTCTAAATCAATTTGCCTTCCTTTTACCACAAAATATGGTGGAAGTATTGAATGGACTAGTAATGATACAAGTATTTTAACTAATATAGGTACATTAATTTACAAACCAGGAGATACAAAACAAGTTACTTTAACCGCTAAAGTTAAGTATGAAGAAAATGAATATACATTTACATATACAGTTAATATTAAAGGTAACGTTACTTTAGACGCTGTGGAGATATATTTTATTGATTTAGGTACTACAGGCATAAGTGATTGTGGAGAGAGTATATATATTAAATATAATGAAGTTGATATTTTAGTTGATGCTGGTGATAAGTTTGAATCAACTTATAATGGTGTTAAAAACACAATTACAGCGCATTCTGAGGATATGGTTATAGAATATTTAATTGCAACACATCCAGATAGTGACCATATTGGAAGTATGGCAAGTGTATTTGAAGATTTTCAAGTTAATAATTTGTACAAATTTAGTGGTGAGGAATTTACAACTCAAAAGTTCAAGGCATTAAAGGCTGCTTATGATAGTGAGCCAAATTGTGAAGTACATGATATATATAATGATGTATTTAATGGAACTGAAGATAAATTCATTTATATAACTAGTGAAATATATATTGAATTTATTGATACTAAGTGTTTCTTAAACCCTGAAAGTAATGGTAGAAGTATTGTATTTGTATTAAATGTATATGGAACTAAGGTGTTAATGACAGGTGATGCTGATAGCCAAAGTGCTCATAAGACATTAGAACATGACTATATGAACTATGTTGGGGATATAGATATTTTAAAAGTTGTTCATCATGGTACAGCTGAAGGTACAGATTTAGAATATTTGAATGTTATTAAACCTGAAGTGGCTATAATTTGTAATGGTAATTACTTAGGTAATAAGCACGGTCATCCATCTCCAACTGTAATTGATAACTTGATTAATTATGCAAGTAATAATAGTAAAGAAATTAAAATTTATGCAATTACTGGTGGAGGATTAAATTGTGCTATTACAAAAGCAGGATCTTTTAAAGGTGAAACAACATTAGAGGAAAGTTTAATTGACCGAAATGGTACAATCTATTTGCGTATTGATAATACTGGTTATACTTTATCTTCAGAATTAAATGGTGAAAATATAATTGATATTAGAGATACTAAATATTGGGCTAATTATTTAAATGTTAGTAAATAAAAATAAGACTCATTAAATTTGGTTCTCTTTTTTAGATTGTGTTTTGGTGTTAAAAAACACAAAATTAGAGAATAAAAAGTTTAAAAACACAAAATAAAAAATAAGGTATTTTACTACTAATATTAGTTGTAGAATACCTTTTTAATATATATAAAG
>JAZLLM010000101.1:0-12264 GCA_045598145.1 Bacilli bacterium
ATTAAAATAAAAAAGATATAATATTTATAGATATAAGGTGGTGATATTATGAAAAATAAAAAAGAGTTATCTAATAATGCTGATAAAACATTGTTTGTTTATAATCATCGAAAAGAGATATGTAAATACTTAGATAAATGGATGTCACCAGCATACTATGACGGTCGTAATTTATTAAACTGCAATAGTGAATATTTAATGAGCTTCGGTATGAAATCAAATGGCAAATCTACATTTTATCAAATGACTGGCATTATATGTTATGTAAAATGGGGTGCTCAGATGGTTTTATTAAGATTGTTTGATGAGGACTTTAAAAAAGGTCGTGCCGATGGTATGTTCGGTGGTATACCAAAAGGGTTCATTGAGGATTTAACAAAAGGTAAATATAATGAAATTGTATATAGAAATTATAAATGGTATTTAGCTTTTTATAATGTAGATACAAATGAATATGAACTAGATGAAAAACCTTTCTGCTATAGACAATGTATTTTAAACGCAGGTTCATCGTTTCAGATGCCAGAGGTTGAAATCATATTCTTTGATGAGTTCATCAGAAAAGATAGTGCCTTATCAGTAAAAAATGAGTTCGTAGAATTTCAGACTGTAATATCTACTATAAAAAGAAATAAAACATCTCTTCAAATATTCATGAGCGGTAATACAATTAATAGAAATAGTACTTATTTTAATGAGATGGGACTTTATAGAATAGGTAAACAAGAAAAAGGTACAATAGACACTTACCAATATGGTAATTTAGATATGTCAGTTTCAGTTGAATATTGTGACGTACCTAGTGGTAGAAATGCTAAATCAGACAAGTATTTTATGTTCGATAATCCGCAACTTAACATGATTCACACTGGTGATTGGCAGTTACCAATGTTCCCTCATTTGCCTGTGCGTTTTAAACCAAAAGATGTTATGCTAACTTATTTTATCAAATCAAAAGATTTGGCAAAAGATAAAATGCTTCAATGTGATATAATTTGTTCAGGTTCTAATATGTTCACTTATATACATGATGACTATACTAAAACAGTAGATTATGATGAGGATATAATTTATGATTTAGTAGATGATGGTAGACCAAATGTAAACAAATTTATTAATATAATAAAATATCCATTTCAATCTACTATATATGAGTTTTTCAAAACAAAAAAGATATTTTATAAAAATAATGCTATAGGTGTATCTGTAATGACTTATTTAAAAGAGTGCCATTTATAAAAGCAAAAAAGACCGTTTATACGGTCTTCGTTGCTCTTTTTCTCACACCTGCTACATAGTTCAAATAATCATCTGCAATACTTAAACTATAACTAGTAGGTTCTAAATGTACACTACTTAATTCATTTACTATACTAATGTTACCTAAATAATCTGTAACTTCTTCTTCAATTTCTCTATCTATATATGTGTGTAAAAGCTTACCACTCTCTTCACATCCAATATACATATCATCATCAAATAAATCAAATACACTAATATGTTTTTTCTTAGCACTACTAACTAATGCAGGTAGTGCTTTCTTTTTATTTATACCACTTACTGTAATACTAACACCATCTAATTCTTCTTTATAATGTTCATCATTTTTATTGTATCTAACCATATAACGCTTAGCTCCTAGAGTTTTAAACTCGTCATAAACACCTTCTAAATCCCAAACACCTATAGTTTTTACTTTACCTTTAATTGTTTTAGGCATAAATAATTCTTTATCAAATTCATAATATTTACATACTTTATCAATTAATTCAAGCACATAATTATTATAATTTTCAAAATATTGTTTATGCTTTTCATAATTGACAAATTTTAAGCTATCTGTATCACTATAGATAAAATCACTACCTAATTCTAAAATACCACTAAAAAGGTTTTGACGGGCATAGGCAGTACACCACACACCCCATTCATACGCAATAAATCTTTTTCTACTATGATTATAATGCTCAAATGCTTTTTCTCTAGTATCAACATATTCTTCAGGTATAAAATCAGTATCACTAGTAGGTATAAATTTACCTTCTTCATCAAAAACCATTTCTTCTCTAACTGGGTCTGTTACCATCATACCGAAAATGGCATTTATAAGTGATTTTGAATTTTGGTAATTTACCTCTTCACCAATAACATCTTTAAGTTTTGTTTTATCGCTATAAAACTTTAAAATACACTCTAATAGTTCTTTTGGTAAATAATCTTTTTTATATCTTCTAAAATAACCAATTTCAGGGTTACCATCCCAGTCATAAAATCTTTCAATACTTTTATAATCAGCATCAGTAATAGTCATTGTTATTTTTTCACATCTTTCAATACGTCCGTTATTTATAACTGGCTTAACGCACACATGTAATTTATCACTCTTAGATATAATACATTCTGGCACATTTTCTTTTAATCTTAAATTATTAAAAGTAACATCAAATAAACAACAAAATTTATTGATTTGATACTTAAAATCTTTTAAGCTTTTTGGATTATATTTAAAGCCTTTACCCATAGGATACTTTCTCATAAGTAAAACGCCAGGGTATGAACTGGTAAAATCCGTACTAAAAACGTTTTTAAATACTTGACCCATATTTAATGCGTTAGCATGGGTAAAACCACCTTGAAAAGCTTTTTTTAAGCGTATATATAACTCTTCATCTAATGTAAATTTTTTAATTAATTTTTGATAGTTTATACGCATTATATTATTTTTTATACAATACTCTCTACAATACCTTCTCACATATCCTGTTGCAGTCAATGGTATATCAACTATTTTACCACTTTTTTCTTTCTCCATGCATTCTTTAATATAGTTAGATAAAACTATAACATCATATAAACAATAATCTATTTCAGTATCACTTAATGGTGTTTCACTTGTTCTAATTAAATCATAATTTAAATCTCCAACTTTCTTTTCGGACTTATATTTAATAAGATTTTTACCTACTGTTTCAAGACTAGAGTTAGATAAAAAATAAGAGCATTTATAAGTAAAACCATCGTCAGTTTCAGCATAAATTATTTTATGGGGTTCTGTAGCAAAAACTTTTTGCCAAGTACAATGTTTTCTTAAAAATTGAAAATCATGGCTTAAATTATGTACATATATTATTAACTGTTTGCTTTTACTTAATTTAAATTTTGCTTTTATTGCTTTTAACACTTTTAAATATTCTTCCCAGGTACGCCCTACAATAATATTATCATTAATTGAAAGCATCCAAATATACATCCATGCAATCTTTTTATAATCATCTTCATTAAAAGTTCTCTGATTAATTTCTTTTTTATTATCTTCTTCTCTTAATTTAGCAATTTCTTTAGCTTGATATACTTTACCGTGTTTATCAATATATGCACTTGTACTTTCAGTATCGAAAGCACATGGTATATTATAATACTTTATGCGCTTTCTACTACAAACTTTCAATTCTTTTAATTTGAACTTTTTTAAAAAATCCTTAATTGTTTCTAATGTGTAATACATAATTTACACTCCTTTTAAATAATTTGTTTAAAATGGTACATCCTCATCACTTAATGCTTCTGTGCTATAATCTATTTTTTCAATACCTTTTTTTATAGCTTGTACTCTTTCACTTGTATCAACATTTTCGTGAATTACACTTACAACATCAAATACTTCTTCAGAGCCATATAATTCAGTACCTTCTCTTATTACTTCCCATTCTTCATCACTAACGTCACTATAATTTACACCGGTTTTTTCTCTAAATGCTTTATTAAATTCTTTCATACCACTAGGTGTTAGTGTTTTGTTATGGGCTATTTGAGCTAATTTTTCAATTGTTTTATTAAGCTCAGTGTCAGTCATTTTATTAGCTTTTGATAAAGAAATAGCTTTTGGTAAACCTTTACCACTAGCTAGTCTTCTTTCAATGAAAGGGCTAGAAAGCGTTGGGTCTTTAACCATCGCTTTCATAGAGTTAGCAACATTTTTTCTTATAGCATCAGAACCTCTTGTTACTAAATTAATTTTTTCTAATCTAGATAAGTTAGGTATTGTCATTGTATTAAGTTGTCTTAATCTTTGCATACTTGTTATTCTAGCCATAATATTTACCTTTGCCTTTCTTATGTTTCTTATACTTTATATATTCACTATAAGGTAATTTGTGATTTCTCTTTACCTTAATTGGTTTATCATAGGTTTCATAATGTTTCATATTAATACCTCATTAATTTATATTTGATTAAAGTATTCAACTGTATTAAACTCTTTTATAGCTTGTTTAATATCGTCAGCTCTTTTTGAATTACCCATAGCGAAATAGCTTAATGCTTCATCATAACTAACTACATCAGGACTTAAATACACTTGAGGAGCTTTACCTGTCATGCGCTTAAAATAATCAAACGCTCTATCGCACATATCAGTGCTTCCATATCTAGTTATATATGCATATTGAATCCCATACTTACCATTATTTTCTTTAAAACTTACAAAACATAAATATCTCATATTATTCACCTTTATTATCCTTTTCAATTAATTTTTTTACTTTCTTTAATGCTTGTTGTGTACTTGTAAATTGAGTAAACCAATTAAGTGGATACCACTCACCAAATTCTTGTTTTACTAATCTTTGACACACTTGTTCAAATGTTTCTTCTCTGTAATGATTCTTCATGATTATTCACTCTTACCCTTCATAATTTCTTCAAATGGAGTATATCCTGTTTGTTTCTTATACTCTTCTGTAAATTCCTCAACTTTTATTATTAAGTCTAGAATAAGATTATCATCATTAAAAATACGATATAATACCCTTTCACATGGTGTTAAATACTCGCTTAGATAATCTCTTGCTTCTTGGTCTTCTCCTGGTCGACCTGTGAACTCTGTGATATCTAAATAGATTGATAGAGCCTTTAATTCTTTTGTTTCTAATTGTCTCATTTTTATTTCTCCTTTTTTCTTTTGGTTTAGTAGGTTTATTTTTACCCTACACATATATTATAGTTTTCATTTAACAAAAAAGCAACAAATTTTATACATTTTTACATTTTTTTATTATGTAACCGTTTTCATTGATTATTTTTCAGCAAACCCATTCTATGATAAGGTATTGTATTACACAATTTATATAGTTTTCAAGGTTTAATTTTAATTAATAAAGGGTGAGTTTTATCTCACCCTATATATTTAATGTATTACTATTCCTTTTGCTAATAGACTTTTTACTTCTTCTATCTCTCTTTTTAATGGATTATTTACTGAATATGTTAAAGTCATTTCATTAGGATTAACAATTTGATAATAATTCCAACCACCTGGTCCTGAACTTTCTAATTGTACATATTTATTACATGGTCTACCATAATATATAGTATATTTATATAAATCATCAAAATCAGTAATTAATGGTTCTTGATATGTTATTCTATATCTAACATTTAAATCTAAATGATAAGCATTCCATCCACCACTTATTTGACCATAAGCTTTATCATATATCATTTCTTGCTGTAAAATATTATTTGCTATAGAAGAACCCTCTGACATAATAGAACCAATAACACCTAAAGGATTACCTGTTACAATACCAATACCAGATGCTAAAGCATTTGAGACTGTTCCAATTGTTAAAGATTGTTGTAACATTTGTCTTTTAAGATTGTTGTCTGCGCTTGTGTCAAATGATACATCTAATGCTATAGAACATTGACTAGGTGATGTATATATAATTCTGTTGTTAGTTACATCACATAATGTAATATCAACATTACCAGTTTCAAAATCAATAATATAAGATACAACTATATCATTGTCTAAAACTAATTTAGGATTTAAATTAATCCATCCCAATGCAGGTATGTATAAATCTAAAGAACTAGAAAAATCAGCAAATGTGTTTGTCATTCTAGGTATATTAAACTTAAAAGAATTACCTACTGTAGTGTCAATAGTAAACATATATGGGTAAGGATAAGGTTGATGAGAATATGTATTACCATTTATAGATATACTATTAAGTTGTCTATATGTTTTAGACAACCCTATGTATATTTTGTCTGCTTCAGCATATCTACCCCTAAAGGTTACTAATGGAAATGGGAAAAGGAAAGCTGAAATAAAGTATGACTGTAAGTTATTGTCATTTAACCATTTTATTAGGTCTTTAAACCTTTCTATATTTTCAAATACCAAAGTCATATATTGTGAAGTATTACTTCCTTCGTATGATATTAAAGGGTTCTCTAATCTTGTAAAATGGTCATCTATTAAATCGCCGTACGTGATAGAATCATATTTAATAACTGCAGCAATATTATTTTTATTTATGTTCATAGGTACGAATTTAGGACTATCTGTTGCACTTTCATCATTTATGAATTGTTCTATAATTTTTGTTGGGCCTAAAGGCATTAAATTATCATATAGGTCAACATCATATTGTGTTGATGACCTTGTACAATATAGAAACTTATTAGATACAATATCTAGTGAGTAAGTTTTTAAAACATCTTCTCTTAAATTTAAAGAATAAAGCTTATAAGATATACTTATTATGTCATCAATATAATAGTATCTGTCATATTCTCTGATTCGTACATAATTGATACTATTTAAAGTATTTAATTCTAACTCTAACAAAATAAGTGGATTTATAATTGAAGTAGTATTTCGTAATTTACCTGAAATAGTTTGAATTAAAGTAAGGTTTTTGTTTACTACAAAATTATCATCTTCTGTGTGATATAAATCAATAACAACATCATCAACTGGTTTAGAAGTAATATTTATATTTACTAAAGTATCATCTTCTATATTATCCATTTCAACAATATTATTTGAAATAGTTCCATAATCAGTTGTTATATCCAATTTATTATATCCATCATCAAAAGTTGCTTTTAATCTAAATCCTGACAATGCAAAATACTTATTATTTGTCATTAAAACAGCGTTTTCTACTTCATACCCAGCATGTTCATCAACTGTAACTTTTAAATCAATATTAAATGCGAAATAAACTCTTTCACCAATAACAAACATTTGATATATTGATGGGTTCATACATTCAAAGTCTTCTACAACTCTAACGTAATCAATTTCAGTATAAGAGATTTCAAAATCATCATTCTTAAAATAAATGTTATCTTCTGTTTTAACAATAGAAGTTATATTTAAATATTCATTATTATAAATAACAACTACATCACATGCAACTGTTTCAGTTGTATCTTCCATAATCTCTTCATTAAATATCTTATAATCCCCACTAGTAACTCTTTCAGCTTGTCTTTCAGTTTCAACTGTAACTGTATCAATTGTGTAAGATTCTCTGTTGTTATAAGTTACGGTACCACTATCTAAATCAACAACACCATAATTCGATGTAATGTTAGTTATTTGATATTCTGAATCAGGATTGATTGTAATAATAAAATCTTCTTCATTATTAACACAATAACTTTCAACATCATTATTATAATTTAATACACCATTATGTTCATAGCTTATATGCTCACCTGTAACATTAACTTCATATTCTCTATAAAACGGAAATAAGAATCCTATAGTATTTGGGCTTTGTACTTGAGCAACTCTTTGTCCATTATATTTAATAACATCAATATTTCCTGTTGTGGCAGTACCAATTAAGATTTGTTCATTAACAAAGTCATCAACTAATTGACAATAACGAAAATCTACATAAGAAATACCTGTTACTGCTGTAATACCACTTTCTTTTATAAAGTATAAAGTGTTTTCAGTACAAACAACAACACCATCTCTATAATAAGTAAAATTATAACAACGATTAGCTGTAATGGTACCAATTGATTTCCATTCTGGTTCATCAGAATCTAAATCAATATATTTTATTTCTGGACCCCATCCTATAATATATAACTTGTTACCAACACCAAAAGCATACCTATATTCTCCTGATAATACGCTTGGTGTAGAAATAATTTTTTCACGTTCAGAAGCATTAAATGTTTCGCTTTTATATACACTATTTGCAGTTACAATGTACCAATAGTTATTATAAAAATAAATACCATATAATAAAGCTGTTAAAGCTATAGTACCTAATTCTCCATCATGAATGAATTTTCTAGTGGTTTTGTTTAAAATATAACCCTTATAGAATATTAGTTGCATCCCACCAGTTGTAGTTGAACCTGTTGAAATTAAGTTTAATGGATTTGTTAAATTAGAACCTTCATAGTTAATATAAGCTTCTTTACCATAACATTTACCTTTATAATTACTAATACCTCCATAATTCCATTCAATAGGGTCTGTTAAATGGTCTGAGTTTATATCATTAATAGCATATAAATTGCCTGATGAAGAGAAATAATATGTTGAGTTTTTATTATTGCTTAAATATAATCCATATCTTTTATCTATCATAAATATCACAACCTTTCATATAATATTTTAAATAAAGGGCTTGTTTTTTAATCAAGCCCTTTTAATCTTATTCTGTGATGTAGAATACAATAAAATTCTCACTTAAATCATTGTAATAAGCACCAAATTGCTTAAACCAATAATTAATAAAGTCAGCATCCTTGTTAACCTTTGTGTTTGTTTTAGGGTTATCACCAAATACACCTAAAGCCTTGTGGTCATGTAATACTGCGAAAACATAATCAACCTTAACTTCTTCGTTATCAATTAATTCATTTACTGTACCCATTTCACCAAGGTTTTCACCAGTAGATTGCCAGAAAGGCACTGTATCATTATAAGTCATTTTTACAAATTCATTATTATAAGTGTCACCTTCTAACACTGCACTAGTAGCATCTGCAAATTCTTTTAATAGAACTAAATGTTGTTCATCACCCTTTGTAAATACTAACTCACCTTCAACATTATAATTAATAGAACGCTTTGTAATTAATCCTTTCATCTTAGTGATTTTTAAGAAACAATATCTTAAGAAATCCTTAGATGCTAAAGCACTTTCAACATCAGTGAAATTAGTACCAAACTTAGTATTATAATCACCTAAAGAAATTGCTACCTTTTGAGCTGTTTTACCATCCTTATATACCTTAGCAATAAAGTATCTGTATAAAGACATAACTAACTCATCTTTGTTTTCAACGATGTCATTTTCAATTTCTGTCATAATACTATTAACAAAATTTGTAATAGCTTCTGGTGAATTGAATGAACCAATGAATTGTTCCATTAAAATACTTGAACGTACTTGCCATGTAACTTTCTTAGTGAAAATCTTCTTAGAAATCTTTGTTTCTCTGTATTGGTCTTCATCATAAGATGCACCATCAACTGGATACCAAGAGTTATTTCTTTCTACTTCAAAAGGCTTAATTCTTGTCTTTGTAATTAATTGTGCCCATTCTACATAATCACGGTACACATTTGGAGCTGTACTTTCATAAAGCTTATTAACTAGCATATCCTTACCTACTACTAGATATAATCCTTCTAAAGCTCCCTGGATTAAATCCTCATTTTGAATAGCCTTACCAATATCAACAATGTTTGATAAATCTTCTGCAACTGTTGGTAAGCCCTCTCTTAAAGTTTTAAGAGTATCATTTAAATATGTTGCAACTTGTGCTGGTTTTTGAATTCTCATATTATCATCCTCCTTTTATATTACTCTTCTTCAACCAATGTTAGAACACCATTAACAACCTTAACAATATATGTTTTTTCTAGGTCAGTGTTCTCATCAATTGTAACGTCTAAAATCTTCTTTGATGTGATTTCATCGTCACTATTAATTGTGCATTGTAAATCATGTACATGAATTGTAACTGAACCATCAGCTTCTGCATATAATACTGCTGGTAAAATAACTGTTTTACCTTCAACAATACTTTCAATAATACATGTTTTTCTAGCTATTAAAGCCTTTGCGAACTTAGTGTAAATACCACCGTGCTCACTATCAGAGCCATACAATGCTTCTAGCTCATCCTCTGATAACTTAACTACAATATAACCATTAGTCATAAATATCACCACCTTACATATAAGATTATACAAAATTTATTTTACTATGTCAACTAATAATATAAATTACATAATAAACTATCTATATCTGTATAAATAATATCAATTAAAGTTTGTTTTCTCAACTCAATTTCACTTTGTATCATTTGTTGACTTGTTGTTACACCCAGATTACCATGCTTCTCTACATGATTTGTAGTAAAATTGTTTTCAGCATTACCTTTGTTTTCATGGTAAACCTCTGTGCTATCTTTGCCGTAACTACTATTAAAAGCAAATTCTTTTGTATTTGATTTAGTAGATGTATCTACATTCACCTTAAAAGTAGTATCTTCAACACCATTATAGTTTTCAATAGGGTCATAATCAGCCATTATAGCATTATATAAATAAACCCAGTTATCACTATATTTATTATAAATTATCTTTGCAATTTTATTGATTGCACTTTCAATTTTACTTTCTTCTTGTAAATCAATTAAATTATAAAATAGTAATGAAATTTCTTTTTCACCAGAGTGAGATAAATAATATTCTAAATCATATAAATTATAATTATCATTTGTTAACCATTCTAATTTAGAACCATTATCAATAGAAAATAATTCTTTGAAAATACCTTCTGTTGTGATGTCATTAATTGTCTGTTTTAGTTTCTTCATTTTCATCACCCTCCTTATCAGTAGAAGCTGGTTGCTCTACTTCTTGTTTTTCTTCTGCCTCTGCTTCTTTTTCTAAATTTTCAACTTCTGCTTCTTCTTCTTCAATACGTAATTGCATTTCTTCTTCTAGCATTTTAGCTCCAGAGTTAGCTACTAATTTAAGTTGATATTTACCATTATAAAGCTTTGATAAAGCTTCTAAACCTTCATTTACTACTCTTAAAATGTTATCTCTAGTTGGTACTAAAGTATAAATATCAGCATCAATTTCGTTTTCATTTAGGCTTTCACGCTTCATGTTACCATTTGATGGGTATGATAAAAGTTGAAAAGCTTTTGACAAAACATATTGTTTTGCTTCTATTAAAGCTTTTATAATATCACCTGTTGTGCTACCTGCAAAATCTTTTTCATTGATAAAATTAAATAAAGGCTTACCTGCTAGTGCTTTTAACTCACCTTCGTTTTCAACGTCTGCAAAAAGCTTATCAATAGACTTTTTTATCTCATCGTTAGATTCATACATTTTAACTACTCTTGAGTTATTTTGTGCAATGTAAAGTGAACAATCTAATGATGCTAAAAGTGTTGCATAAGCACAGATAAAGTCATCAAAAGATAAAAGCATGCTGTTAGCTTTTACAATAACTGCATCTACACCATCATAAACTGCTTTATTAAAGTTTAAACCTTCATTTGCTATAACGGTTCTATTTGGCATTTTATAAGCACTATTTACATCACCTCTTGGCGTGTAATCTATAATATCATCAAAACCATATAGTTCACCATTCACCTCAGTAAATGTGATGTAACCATTTTTGAAAAGCATATACTTAATATCATCTTCTGGTGTAGTATCTGTTGCACCTTCTAGCTTATAACTTTCTAAAAGTATATTGTATAAAAAACGATACCATGATGCAGAGTATTTAGCACGTTTTTTAATAATATTAAAATTATTCATATTGACGTTTATGTTAAATCTTGACATACTAATCACCACCCTTCTTATTAATATCTTCAGCATTTTCAATTAAATTGTGTGTCATTTCAGCTATTTCTTTTGCGTCATCTAAAAACTCTTTTGCGATGTCCTTAGCTTCATCTTTTGTAATAACACCATCTTTTTTTGCTTCTTTGATTTTTGCTATTAATTTTATTATTGCAGATTTAGTAAAACAATATAATGCGATTGTACCAGATATTAAACCCATTATTTTGAACGCTAAATCAACTGCTTGAATCAAATTAGCAATGTAGATTGAACTTGAAACTGATGCTAAAAAATAAGCACATAAATCATTATTTTTCATAATATCACCACCTTATATCTATAAATATTATATCTTTTTTATTTTAATATGTCAACTAGTATTAATAACTAGATGATGTAATAATTATTATATTGCGCTTTTTAGGGTGTTTTAGTTATAGGTTGATATATTAACCTATCTATACAATAAAAGCCGATTATAGGGCAATTTTGAGGGTATTGTATCATGTGTATTAATAGAGTTGATTGATTCTATAATGGTATGATTGGGTATGTCCTCAAGTTATGGGGCTAAATTTAATTTGAAATAAAAAGGTACTAGTTTCTTGAGG
>JAZLLM010000102.1:0-16080 GCA_045598145.1 Bacilli bacterium
ACAAAATTTAGGAATTAAAATAGTAAACGATATAGCAAAATATATATATACTCGAGTAAACATACCAAACGAATATCCTAATATAGCGCATGCAAAACCATATAAAGAAAATATAACTAAAACTCTATTCTCTTTTTTTGATATTTCATGTTTATTATAATATATATAACAAATATATGCTATAGGAATATAAAATATAAACTGCATTACTCCTCGCGTACTATCTTCGTTTATATAATTTACATATCTAGAAAAACTATCAACTGATAAAATAAACACAGAAATTAGTTTACTACCAAAAATTAGTAAAACTAGTGAAGAAAATATAATCAAAAAAGAATAAATTGGTTTTAAAGATTTAGACTTATCATATATATAATAAATAATAAAAATAGAGCCAAACACAATTGATGATCTGTGTATAAAAAAAGCGATACATAAAAGTAAAGTATTAATTAAAAAAGTTTTATAATTGATTGGCTTTGTAAACAGAATAACAAAAGCTATCAAACATATAGACATAGCAGTATGTATTCTTATTAAATTATAGCCATCAAAATAAACAATAGATAAATAAGCTAGAATTGCAAAACCAATATGAATTTTATCTTTTAAAATATAAAAACATATATATATTGTTGATATGATAAATAATTTAATAAATATAAGGAAGACTATAGCGTTATTAGATATAAAGCTAAAATAATGATTTAGCATACGCCATCCAATTTCAACTGTATCTACGCATTTATAGTCAGTGATACAATATTCAAAAATTTCCTTATACTGTTCAAAATCCGCTCCAGTTTTTGTAAAAACATAAAAAAAAGCAGCTATAAAATAACTTATAAAATATAGTTTTTTATTAATAATTTTTTGAGGGATACCATTTCTTATCACTACTTTTTGTGAAACAAAAGCAAAAAAAGATGATAAAATCACAATAGAGGTATATAAGATAATTGAAATAGCATATTCATTATCAAAAAGGTATTTAAAATAATTCATATAATATTCCTTATAAATTTGTCAAATAAATGTTTTCTAATCTTTTTACAATATTTTTTATATCAAAATCAAACTTAAGATTACTGTCAATTATAGTCCTATTGTTATTATTTAATAAAAATAATAATATATCGATCCATGAATCAAGTGAATCATTGCAATAATATACGTTATCATATTTACTTAATTCATTAGTTATATTACTTGATAAAATTACTGGCAAAGAAGCAAACAATGACTCTATTGCAACAACAGGATAACCTTCATGAATTGATGTTAAAATTGATACATCCATTGCAGAATATAACTTATTAACATCATCTCTTGCTCCAAGAACTTTAACATAATCATTCATATAGTTTTCATCAATAAAATTATGAATCAATTCTTCATCAGGTCCATTTCCTATTAAAAGTAGAACTATATTAGGATTGATTTCATGAAATTTATAAATAATTTTTAATGCAAATAATTGATTTTTTTCTGAAGATAGTCTACCAACTAACCCTATACAAAATTTATTGTTAATTTGTAACCTTTCTCGTATCAAATTCCTGTCTTCTTCATTGAATAAATAAGAACTATAATTTATCCCATTTAATAATACATGGGCTTTTTTTCTTTTCATATGACTTTTTCCAAAAACTCTATCTCCAGCCAATTGTCCACATCCAATCACTGCAGTAGCATATCTATAATTCAATACTATTCCTATTAATCTTTTGATTTTGGATTTAAAATCTATATCAGGACTTGATGTATGCGAGTGCGCAATTCTACATGTAATACCACACTTCTTAGCGATTTTTAAAGCGACATATGACGTTTGATTTTCATGAACATGTATTGCATCATATTTTCCTTCAACTAATATTTTTTTTAGATCCGTTTTATATTTTTTAATATTTTGAGATTTCATTGGTAAAAAATAAAATTTACATCCTAATTCTTCTAATCTTCTTCCATCTATTCCAAAATTTTTTGTAGTTAAAGCTATATCAAATAAAAAATTATCTTTATTAATATTTGAATATAAATTATAAACAACAGATGATATTCCACCAACATCTGCACTACCCATTATATGTAAAATTTTATTCATTACTATACCTCATTAAATACTAAAACTATAAAATAATTAAATTAATTATTTTATTACCAAATTAATGCTTTATTAAGCATATTATTTTTCCTGTAATTCTAATACCCAGTAATTTAGTAAGAAAATAAATCATCTTTATTTTCTTGTTTTTGCTATATTTTAATACCCATTTTTGTTTTTTTAGATATGAAAATCTAGATTTTTCATAAATGCTTTTTGAAGAATCATACAATAATACAGAATACTCATATGCTACAAAAGACATTAAAAATTTATTAATCCTATTTGTTGCTTTTTTATTTAGACAAAACATGTTTATAGATTCATCAATAAATAATTGCAAACCTTCAAAAGTTTTATTTGTAAATTCGCTTGTAATTGATCCAATTCTTTCTTGCCTATATTCATAATAATTACAATCCAAACAGGAATATGTATTTGCATAATAGATACAATCACGAACAAATCCCAAATCTTCAGACAGCCTTCTATCTAATGGAAAATGCAAATTATTTTCAGTCAAAAACGTTTTTTTATATATCTTAGTACAACTTGATCCTGTAAACTTACTTTGGCGTGCTAATAATTTTATTATTCCAAATCTATCTAACCCTTTAAACTTATCAGAAGATAATCCATCATTCATGTCTTCAAATTGATCATTAGAATAAAATTTTGAGCATTGCATGAAACACATATCACCAAGCTGTTTTTTTTCAATTTTATCTAATATTATTTTTATACATCCATTTGAAAGTCTATCATCAGAATCCAAAAAAGCAATGTATTCCCCACTAGCCATATTTAAACCAGCATTTCTTGCTGAAGATAGACCACCATTCGTTTTATGAATAACATTTATATTTTCATTAACAAATGAATCTGCAATTATACCAGATTTATCCTTAGAGCCATCATCTACTAAAACAATTTCAACTCTTTTATCAAATTGATTCAAAATACTATTTAAACATTCCTCTAAATATATTTCAACATTATATATTGGTACAATAATACTTAATAATTTACTCATAATTATGCAAAAATTTCTCTTCCTTTTAAAATCAGTTTTTAGTTGTAAACTTATATTCAAATTTATAGTTTATTTAAATAATTTATAATATTAATTAAAGCAACTTTTTAATTGTTTCGTCTACAACCTTTTTCTTATCAAATATTTGAACCATATGCTTTCTTCCTTCTAAACCCATTTGCTTACGACATTCATATGGCAAATCACAAAACTTATTCATTACATCAAATAAATCTTTTTCATCTTTTTTACCAAATAAATAACCACTAACCTCATTAATTACAGCTTCCTTACATCCAAAAATATTAGATGTTATTATTGGTCTTCCAGATGCGGCATTTTCAAGATTTGTATTAGCCATTCCTTCATGCCAAGAAGGTAAAACAAAACAATGAGAATTTTGTATATAAGGTCTTACATCTAATTGATAACCATAATAATGAAGCCAGCCTTCGACTTCATATTGCTTTATAATACTAGAGTAATTTTCTTCAAATTCTCCTAAAATATCTAACTCAACATTTTTTCCGTTATCTATAAGCCTTTTCATAGCAGAAAAAAGTTCATTTACTCCTTTTTCAGCCATCACTCTACCTATAAATAAGAACCTAATTTTATCGCCTTTTGGATAATCCGACACCTGAAATTTATTAAGATCGACACCTGCGCCATTTAATCTATATGTATGTTCTTCACGAACAATTTTATATTTCAAGAAGATTTGTCTATTTCCTTCATTTTCAAAAAATACAATTTTTGCTTTTTTTAAGGCGAGTTTATACATTATTATAACTAAACGTTTTATTAAACCACCATTTTCAAATGCTGACCCTAAACCTGTAATATTTACAGCATAAGGTATTTTTAATTTTTTACAAGCATATCCACCATAAACATTGGGTTTTATAGTATATGTTATTACTAAATTTGGTTTTTCATCCTTCAAAATTTTTTTAAATATTTTATAAAGTTTTAAATCTTTAAAGGGATTAATACCTCTCCTATCCATTGGAGTGTCAATCACTTTAATACCTAATGATTTTAATTCTTCAATTTTATCTTTGAACGGCACTAAAGCGACAACTTCATTATTAAGATTAATTAATTTTTTAATTAAATCGCATCTAAAATCATACAATCCACTAGAACTATTAGCTATTATTAAAATTTTCATTTTTACTCCTAAAAACATATAAATGCTTTGAAGAAGCATTTACTTTTTTAATTGTTTTCATAATTCCGCATTTTTTTATCGGATATAATTTTTCATATCCATTATTTAAAGCTGCTTTAATTGATCCATAATTATTATCATCAATAGTTTTATATGAAAAAACAAAATCTTTTTCAATGTTGTTTAATAAAACTCCAACCAATTTTGTAGCTAATCCATTCCTTCTATAGTTTGGATTAGTAGTTATATAAATCGTGTATAAATCGTTTTTATTTGAATTTTCAATAATCCATTTTTTAGATTTTGTATACACAAGATAACCTAATACTTCATCATTGCTAATAGCATATAAAATATTATACCCCCCCCCCATCAAATAAAGTATCATATGAAATTTATGTAAGATACTTTTTCTGAATGGAGTCCATATTTCTTTTTTATTAAAATATAATTTAAAAAATGATGGTTTAAATTTAAAAAAATCAATACTATTCTCTGAAAATAAATAAATCATACTATTATCACAAGTCATATTTTTTAACCATTATCTCATTATATTTCATCATATAAACACCATCATCATAGGAGCCAATACTAACGGAATTAATAATACCGTTTATATTGTTAGCAATTAATTTCATATGATTTATTCCACATTCATATGCATGAGGATAACCACCACCAAAGCGTGGGTTTACTTCAGAAATATAATATTCACCATTTATTTCAAATATATCAATATCAATTTGCCCTCTATAACCTGCTTCTTCTACAAATTTAACAATCAATATAAATAATTTTTCGTCTTTAAAGCTTACAGCTTTATCAGTTTCTCCGGCCCTCATTTTCAATTTCTTCTTTGTGAAAATTGAAACAACTTTACCTGAAATCATATCAATATATACATCTGCTCCTATTTCTTGACCATTCATAAATTCTTGAATCATCAAACCCTTTTCATGTGACATTAATTGTTCAAGCTTTTGCTTATCTTCAACTTTACAAATTGACATACTAGCACTTCCTCTTGAAGGCTTTACAAATACAGGAAAGGAAATCTTTTTTTCTTCTAAATCTTTATAAAAATCATTAATACTCATATATGATTTAGCACATTTATAATTATGAGATGAAAGCCATTTGTACATTTCAAACTTATCCAAAGCCATTTCACATAATTCATAAGAAGATCCAATAACTGTTACACCATTTTTTTTAAATTCATCTTTATATTTTGCTAATAAAGATAGTTCAGGATCAATCAATGATAATATAGCATTAATATTTTCTTTTTTACAAATATCAAAAATTTTGTCAATATAGCCAACATCAGTCATTTTTGGAACTATATAAAATTCATCTGCTTCGTAAATAGATGGAGCATATAAACTCATATCAGTTGCAACAACTTTTCCGCAATTAGATCTCTTAAAATATTGCACAATTTTATTTCTAGTGCCAGAACTTAGTATTAAAATATTCATTACTTATCTCCTTAAATAATCAAAAAATAATGGTGTCCCTCCAGTGTGAATAAAAAGAATATTTTTACCTATAATATTGGTTTTTTGTATATAATTTAACATACCGTTAAAAGCTTTTCCAGTATATGTTGGATCTAAAGGAATGCCATATTTTTTTATAGAATCGTCTATTGTAAGTGATACTTCATTGTCTTCTTTACCATAGCCATTAGCTATATAATCATCTACAAAAATTGTGTTTTTTTGAATAATATCTATTTTTTCTTCATTAAAGTAATCTATACAACTTTGTATAACAACATCCCTACCTCTTGGATTTTTTCTTGCAATACTTATACCTATAATATTATGTTTTGTATTATTTAATATTTTTCCACAAATTAAACCAGCTTGTGTCGTTCCTGTTCCAGATGCAAGAAAAATATAATCGAATAAAATTTTACTATTTTTTTCAAACTCTAATATTTCATTAAAGCAATTAACATAGGCTTGCGTTCCTATATTTCCATGTCCACCACCCTGAATAAAATATGGTTTACGGCCCATCTTTTCTAAATAGGCAATTTTTTCATTTATAGTGTCTTTGACATCACAAACAGGCACAGTTACAATTTTAGCGCCAAACAATTCCATCAATTTGCTATTGAAAGTATTTTTGCTTGATTCTTGAGGTGAAATTATATAACATGGAATTTTTCTTTGAGAACATATATTTGCAATAACTCTACAATGATTTGAAGAACTACTACCATATGTTACAATGCAATCATAATCACCATTGTCATAGTCATTAAAAAACAAAATTGCTTTTCTTGCTTTATTACCACCAAATGAAAATGGAATTAAATCTTCCCTTTTAATATATATATTATTCTTACCTTGTTCAATTAATTGTATTTCTGTCATTTTGATTCTTTCTATAGATGTCAAAGTCTTCTAAAGCATTTAAGGATACACCACTATGTATTAAGACAACAATGGCAGTATCAAATAAAATTTTTATATCTACAAACATATTAATATGTTTTGCATACCAAACATCCATTTCAAATTTTTTTTCCCAGCTAATTGCATTTCTTCCATGACATTGTGCATAACCAGTTAAACCTGGTCTTACGTCGTGTCTATGCTTTTCATATTCATTATAATAAGGTAAATACTTAACTAGTAATGGTCTTGGACCTATTACACTCATATTACCAATAAATATATTAAATAATTCAGGAAGCTCATCTAGACTTGTACTTCTTAATATCTTTCCATATTTAACTAATCTCTTCTCATCTGGTAACAGTTCACCATTTTCGTCTTTTTCGCAAGTCATACTTCTAAACTTAATAAGTTTAAATATCTTTTCATTTTTTCCAGGTCTTAATTGTGTAAAGAATGGATTACCTTTCATTATTATTGCTCCAAGAATGGTTAAAATAATTATTAAAGGAGATAATACGATTATAGCTAAACCACTTAATAAAATATCATAAAATCTTTTAAAGATAGGTTTATATAATAATGCTGATAGTAAAAACCATACTAATATACTACCTAAAACAATTAATACTATCCAATACCATTC
The DNA here is from genome assembly GCA_045598145.1 of Bacilli bacterium. Classification (GTDB taxonomy): domain Bacteria; phylum Bacillota_I; class Bacilli_A; order ML615J-28; family CAG-698; genus RGIG3506. Next base: position 7,378 of record JAZLLM010000102.1, read on the forward strand.
CATTATTCAAAACATCTCCTAATAACTTCTATAATAATATCTTGTTCTTCTTTAGTCATTTTATTATCACTAGGTAAACAGCATCCTCTTTCAAAGATATCTGCACCTACATCATTTGCGCCACCTGCAATATATGCATTAGTCTTACATCTAATAGAACCTTCTCTGCCTATACATTCATGCATTCTATACATTGGTTGCATATGCATTGGTTTCCATATTGGTCTACCTTCAGCGTTTATAGAAGCAATTGCTTCTAAAATTTCTGTAGGACAAGTTTTACCACTTTCTTTAATGTATAAAGCTTTAGAGTCATCTCTAACTTGTTTACACATTGCATCTTTATCAATAATTAATGCACTTAACCAATAATTAGGATTAGTATCATCAACTATTGGATTCATCTTAATTGGTAAATCTTTTAATCCTTCTTTATATCTTTCATATATTGCTTTCTTTTGTGCAATATGTTCTTCTAAATATGGATATTGTCCTCTAATAACACCAGCTATAACATTACTCATTCTGTAATTATAACCTACTTCTTCATGTTGATACCAAGGTGCATTTTCTCTAGCTTGTGTTGACCATTTTCTTGCTTTATTAGCTACTTCTAAATCATTAGTTAGTAGGCAACCACCACTAGAACCAGTAATGATTTTATTACCATTATAACTAATAGCTGCATAATCACCAAACGATCCACACTCTCTTCCATTAAGTGTTGCCCCCATTGCTTCAGCTGCATCTTCAATTAAAAGGGCTCCATGTTTTTCACAGATTTCTTTAATTAAATCAATTCTTCCAGGGAATCCATATAATTCAGCACATACTACTAATTTAGTATCTGGATATAATTCAAATGCTTTTTTCAAAGCAACTGGATCCATATTCCAACTATCTTCTTCAGTATCAATAAATACAGGGATTCCTCCTTCATAAACAACTGGGTTTAATGTTGCATCAAAAGTCATATCTGAACAAAATACTCTTTTACCTTCTAATGCACCATGACTAATTGCTGGTTTACCATATAATTTTTCACCAGCAAACTTGCAGCATAAATGTAATGCAGATGTACAATTACATAAAGCAACTGCATATTTAACTTCTGCTGACTTAGCTGCTATTCTTTCTACCTCATTTATATTTTCACCAACTGTACTCATCCAGTTTGTGTTATAAGCTTCTGCCATATATTTAAGTTCATCGCCATGCATAGTTGGAGATGCTAAATATATCTTTTTACTAAATGGTTTAATATTGTTATTTTTATACATAATTATTCTCCCAAGATAAATTCTTAGTAATTACTCCTAATCATTTAAGAGTAATTATTAAGAATACAATTCTTTAAAAAGAATTGTAATTCTTAAATATTTTATTCTTCTTCCTTATTCTTCTTTACATTTCTTACGAAACATACACATGACATAGCAAGTAATGTAACTAATACTAAAGGAGCAGTAGACTTAATACAAGTAACTATAAATGACCCAGAAATAATTGAGTTTGAACTAAAACCAGCTTTGCTATATTTTACTGTGCCATTTAAAACATATTGTTTATTATATTCTTCTAATAATTCTTTAAATGATTGTTCTAAATTATTATAATTAGTTGATAATTTAGATATATTATTTTCTAATAAAGTATATTCATCAGTACTTGTGGTAGATACTTCAATATCAGCTAATCTGTTAGTATAATCATTAATTCTAGTTTTAATGTTTTCAATACTAGCAGAAAGTGATAACTTTCTTTGTAGTAATGCATCATAAGTACTTGCAGAATTAGAATCAACTTTAATTACACTATCACCTGATGAAATATAAATTGTTGAATCTTTTTTGTAACTATTAACTATACTAGTTAATGAAGCTAAATCAGATTCATATTTAACTTTATAATAATTAAGATCTAAAATCTTATAATTATAATAATCTTTTAATCTATTTAGATCCTTACTTAAAGCATTTAGATTAATACTATAATTAATTTTAGCTACATCATTACTAACTATAGAACTACATTTTAAAGATATATCCCTAAAACTTAAATTATTATAACTAAATTCATTATGTCTATTATATAATTCATTTGCATATTTACTTAATAAACTAAATTTAGTAGATAATGATTGCACTTGATAAATATAATCAGCAGCATCATCAATATCTGGTAAAGCTTCACCATAATTAGTTAAATCATAATTATTCTTATAGCATTCATAAAATGCATTAGTATAATTTTTAATTATTTCTTCTAATAATTCATTTACTTTGTCTTTTGATAATTTCTTATCAAAATCATTATATAAAATAAATGAATATCTAGTTGCATGGTATGAATTTGATAATATTTCAGTTGTGGCACCCTCAGTATCAACCAAAGAATCATATGAAGTTATTTGCTTTAAAATTCCTTTAGGCACATATGCTTTTACACTTAAATTAGTTAAAATATCTTTTGCTTCGTATTTAGATTCATAACCCAAATTAGATAGTGATTCACTTATTACATCTTCAGTTACAAAATCAATTGGGTCAAATACTTCACCATTAGGATCTAATCCTTTACTAGCTCCGTCATATAAGAATTCATATGATGCACTAGTATAACTTCTAGATGGATTAAATACTAAATATTGTAATAATCCTGAAACTAAACCGATAACACAAACAATAAGTAAAATAATTATACAAGAAAGGATAGGTCTTTTAAATAATTTACGCATTATGACTTACCTCCTTTGTATTATTTATTGCTTCATTTTCTTCTTTTTTATTTGATTTCTTTAATTCAATAATAAATCCATCAACACACCAAACAACTATTCCTAATACTAAACCAACAGCAGCGCCTATAATAATTTTCTTTAAATTATCTTTTAATGATTCAGCTTGTGTATTAGTTTGAAATACTTCAAGATATGAATTTTTATAAGTACTACTTTCAAATAATTCATTAGCGTGATTATTTACAATATTAAATAAATCTTGCGCATTAACTAAAGAATCATTAATATATTCTTCAGCTTTTTGAACTTGTTCTTCTGTAGCTGCTTCACCTTGAAGTTTAGTAATCTTTTCGTTTAATAATGATATTTGTTTTTCTAACGAAGATTTTTCTTCATTTAAAGCAATCTCTTGGTTTATTAAATTATTATAATAATCACTAGTTACTTCTGCTTTAGTAGTATCAGTACTATCTGCTGATGCTATCATAATTTGATCTGCTTTATAATCAGCGATAGATTGTTTTACAGTTGTTATATTACTATTAACTTCAGCTAAATTTAAATTAGCTTCTCTTAATTGATATTTATAACTTGTAAGTTGTGAATGTGCATTCTTGCTTACGTTATTAAGATAAATGTATGAATAGATATAATCTATATCTAAATCACTCATTGTATTAATTAAATTAGCTAAATCATTAAAACTTAACCCGTCACTTGCTCTAAACCATGGAGCACTAGCTGCTTTAGAATTACAATAACTTTCTAAATAATTTAAGAAACTCTTAACTTCATCTAAAGTGTCTAAATAATCATGACTATCTTCATTAAAAGATGCTAACCTATTATCAACTAATTTAATATCATTATATGTTTCAATAAAATAATCTCTGTATGCATCTGTAATGGCATTTAATAAATTATTTAATTCATTATCATTAAGTTTAATTTGTTTACTACCATTAGCAAATCCATTTTTTAAAGTCACAATATATTGTGTTCTATATTTTAATGTAAATGTTTGAAGTTGAGATAAATATTTTTCATCACCTTCAATCATTTTATTTATGATTTCTAATTTTTGTTGAGTATCATTAGTTAAAATACCAGAAATACTAATATTATTTGCAATTGCTGAAATAGATGGTTTTGTACTTAATGTTATATTATTTAAAGCATTTTGAATAATATATGATGATTTAATATAATTTACATCAAGTCTTGTTCCATCAGGGTTTAATCCTTCACTCGCACCACCATATTCAAAGCCAATAACTGCTATTGCATTTTCTTCCTTATCTTTTACTTCATACATTAACACAGGTATAATCAAACCTAATAATAAAAAGACAACAATTAATGGCAAAAAGATCTTTTTACGCTTATTCATTAATGAAAACACATTCATTAAATTAATGCCATCTTCTTCTAAATTACCTTTATCATTATTAATATATAATTCTACCTTCTGAGAATTATTTTCATCTTTTTTGTTTTCATCTAAAAGGGACATTCTTCTTTTTTCCTTTCTATATTATTATAAACATATTATACTACGAATCGCTGTTTTTTACAATCTTTCATTATCACTTAGTAGGTAATTAATACTTTCTAGTTTTAATGATAATATTAATACTTGTGATGCCATCTTTAATTCATCTATAGTAGGATATGATGGCGCAATTCTAATATTAGAATTATTAGGGTCCATATGGTAAGGGTAAGCAGATCCAGCTGGAGTTAAAGTAACTCCTAAATCCTTACACATCTTAACTACTTTATCAGCGATTGGATATATACAATCTAAACTAATAAAATATCCCCCATGTGGTCTTGTATAATTAGCAACGCCTAAATCTTTTACATTATTATCTAAAGATTCTAATACTAATTCAAACTTAGGGCTTAATATACTAGCATGTTTTCTCATTTGTTCTTTTACACCATCTAAATCTTTAAAGAATTTAACATGTCTTAATTGATTTACTTTATCAAAACCAATAGTTTGGTTCTTTAATTGCTTTAATACATCTTTGATGTTATTTTCAGATGTAGCTAAAGCTGCTATACCACTACCTGGAAAACTAATTTTAGAAGTTGATGTAAATTTATAAACTAAATCTGGATTTCCTGCTTTCTTACATTCATCTAAGATTTCTAATAAGAAATCTTGATTATCATCATATAAGTGATGAACTGAATATGCATTATCCCAATATATTCTAAAGTCATTAGCTTTAGGTTTTAGGTTTGCAAATCTTTTTACTACATCATTACTATAAGTGATACCACTAGGATTTGAATATTTTGGCACACACCAAATACCTTTAATACTATCATCTTCACTTACTAACTTTTCTACTAAATCCATATCTGGTCCATTGTCATCCATTGGTATATTAATCATTTCAATACCAAAGAATTCAGTTATTGAAAAATGTCTATCATAACCTGGTACTGGGCATAACCACTTAACTTTGTCTAATTTAGCCCATGGAGTGCTACCACACACACCATGAGTCATACTTCTAGCTATTTGGTCATACATTACATTTAAACTAGAATTGCCATAAATTATGATGTTTTCTTTTGGTACTTCAATAATATCACTTAATAACTTCTTACATTCTTCTATTCCTTCTAATACTCCATAATTTCTGCAATCTATTCCATCTTCACAATTTAGATCTACTTCACTATTTAGTACATCCATCATAGCCATAGATAAATCAAGTTGTTCTTTACATGGTTTACCTCTAGCCATATTAAGGTTTAGTTTTAAAGATTTATAATAATCATATTCTTTTTGAAGTTTTAATAATTCTTCTTTTAGTTCTTTATTTGTATATTCACTATACTTTTTCATTTTCTTACTCGATTCCATTAGGATTGTTTTTTTGGAAGTTCCAAGAGTCTTTACACATATCAACTAGACTATATTTACATTTAAAGCCCATTTCTTTATAAGCTTTACTTGGGTCTGCATAACATACATCAATATCACCTGGACGTCTACCTACTATTTCGTATTTAACCTTTACATTATTAGCCATATAAAATGCATTTACGATATCTAATACTGAATAGCCTTTACCTGTACCTAGATTATAAATTCTTAATTCTGGATTGTTCTTTTCTTCCTTAATTTTTTCTATTGCACAAACATGGCCATAAGCCAAATCACACACATGGATATAATCTCTTACACCAGTACCATCAGGTGTATTGTAATCATTACCAAACACATTTAATCTATCTCTTTTACCCACTGCCACTTGAGTAATATATGGCATTAAGTTATTAGGTATTCCTTTAGGATCTTCACCTAATAAACCAGATTTGTGTGCCCCAATTGGATTAAAATATCTAAGTATAATAATATTCCATGTATTATCAGATTTATATACATCATTTAAAATACTTTCAATCATTGTTTTAGTCATGCCATAAGGATTAGTAGGTCTTTGTAATTGTGCAGTTTCCTTTATTGGCATTTTACTTTGATTACCATATACAGTAGCTGATGAAGAAAATACTAAATTTTTAACCTTAAACATCTTCATCGCTTCTAATAAAGTAAGTGTACTTGATAAGTTGTTACGGTAATATTCTATAGGTAAGGTTGTACTTTCTCCTACTGCTTTTAATCCCGCAAAATGAATTACTGCATCAATTTTGTTTTCTTCAAAGATATCAAACATGGTATTTCTATTACAAACATCACCTAAATAAAATTTTATTTGTTTGTTTGTTATTTTTTCAATTCTGTCTTTTACTTTCATTTTAGAATTAGAAAGGTTATCAATTACTATTACTTTATGACCTTTCTCTAATAATTCTACACAAGTATGTGAACCAATATAACCTAGTCCACCTGTAACTAATATATTCATATCGTCACCTTTTATTTATCTCTTTCTAGATAGTTTTCTATCTTTTCTCTCATTTCTTTTCCTAAATTTTCAAACCCTGGTTTATCTAATAAAGAAAACATTATATCTTTATATTCTTGAACTGCTGGTTGGTCAAATGGATTTACACCTAAGATATATGCACTTAATGCGCAACTAAACATTAATGTATACATTAAATAACCTAAATGGTATTCATCCATTTCTTCAATTTCTAAAACAATATTTGGATCATTGTTTTTATCATGAGCTAATATTGTGGCCTCAATCATGGTATCATTTATGTCTTGTAACCTTTTACCTGCAATATAATTTAGTCCATCCATATTTTCTTCATCAAATGGTATTACCACATTATTTCTACTTTTACCAATCTTTAAGAAAGTTTCAAACATAACGCGGGAACCATCTTGGATGAATTGACCCATAGAATGTAAGTTCGTTGAATAAATTAGGCTTGTTGGATAAAGACCTTTTTTGTTCTTTCCTTCACTTTCACCAAATAATTGTTCATACCATGCTGCAACGTTTCTAAGTCTTAATGTATTTACACAGAATATTTCCATAGTCTTACCCATTCTATAGTTTATATTTCTATATAATGCATATTTCATAGCTATGTTTTTATCAAAGTCATTATTAATTGAATCATAGCTTGCTTTTTTAGCTCCATTAATAAAGCTTCTAATATCAACACCAAGTACAGCTGCTGGAAGTAATGTAGCATTAGTGATTACTGAATATCTACCACCTATATTCTTAGGGATATCTAAGATACAATATCCATTTTCCTTAGCTTCTAATAAAGCATTACCATCATATGGATCAGTTGTTACATATATTCTTTCGTTATATCTATTGCCATATTTCTTTATTAGTAATTCTTTTAATAACCTAAATGCTATTGCTGGTTCTAGTGTTGTCCCACTCTTACTTACATAATTGATACAGAAATCTTTATTACGTAAGAAATCCAACATTTCGTTCATATAAGTAGCACTTAATGTATGACCTGCATATATTAAGCTAATAGGTCCCATATCCATATTGTAATATCCACTAATAGTAGAAAGTACTGCCTTAGTACCTAAATAACTACCTCCAATACCTACAACAACCAATACCCTAGCTTTACCTCTAATAGCTTCAGCGTGTTTATTAATCATATCGAATTGAGTGTCAGTAATTCTTGATGGGTAGTCTAACCATCCAGTCATATTAGCACCTATTCCAGTACCATTAAGTAACATCTCTTTAGCTTTTATAGCTTCATTCTTTAATTCTTCAGTAATAGCTACTTTATTTTCATATCTTATATTCATATTTTAATTTCCCTTATTTAAAAAATTCAATAATTTTGTCTTTATCAACTATATTAAGTAATTTATCTTTGATAATGTCATTGTTAGTATATGATGATATTAAAATACCGTCATAATCATATTTATTAATATCATTAATACTAATAATATCTACATTAGTTATTTTCTCACCAATTAGTTTAGGATTATCATCAATTATAGCTAAGACATTTAAATCTTTAATGATTGAGTTATTAATAACATACATTATAATCTCAGCTACTTCACCAGATCCATAAAACAAAATGTTTTTATATCCTTTAGATGCAATTTGGTTCATAAACTTGATTACTTCTACTTTTGCTTCATTGTAGACATCTAATGAAGATTCTAAGAAAAAGATGCTTAGAAGTTTTCTTCTTTCTTCTCCTATTTTAGTAATCTTATAATCCAGCATTTTATTATTTTCTCTTACAATCTTTATATAACCTTGTTTTTCATAATCTGCTAAGTATTCATTTACCATAGTAGGACTAACATTAGCCTCTTTAGCTATCATTCTTTGTGTTATTGGTGTATTGTCTAAATTACCACTAGAAATGATAGATAAAGTAATTAATTCTTTATATAAAGGGGTTGGTTTAAATAAACTCATTTCTCTTTTATTCATACTATATTCTCACTTAATATATAATTGTTCGTAAACTTAACAAATATATTATACTATACTTTTAAAGATATTTCAATAGAC
>JAZLLM010000103.1:0-7253 GCA_045598145.1 Bacilli bacterium
TCCCGATTTGGGTATGTTAGAAGAACCATTTTGATACAAAAATCGTTGAATTTACGAGATAGAAAACATTTTATTGTGTATTTGAAGTGTTTATAAAAAAACGATAGCTTGCTATAAAAAAACGAAATGTACCAATAAAAAAACGAAAGGTATCAATAAAAAAACGAAAGGTGCCGATAAAAAAACGATAGGTTTTATCGATTGTTAAAGCATATGAAAAATGGTAAAATATGAGCGTAGAAAGGAGTTAATAATATGAAATATATAAAATATCCTTTTTATTCCAATATTCGAAAAAGAGAAAATAAATTGCGTTTCAAGAATCTTGATAAACGAGCTAGGATGAACGCTAGAAGAAACAAACTAATTGCTTATCTTTTTGTTATCTTTTATTTCGTACAAGTTGTTCTTTTGATTTTACTTATTAAGTTCTTGACTGATATCATAGAAAATAAATTTTATGAAACATTAATGATGATAGTGATGTTGTTAATAACCATTGTCGTCCCACTTTTTGTAACAGGATTATTAGGGGGATTAACAGCAAAACATCTTCCTCCATCTTCAGTAGGAGAATTAACACTGAAAAATATTCAAGATATTACTACGCCTATAAGAACCTATTACAAGTTGTTTGGAAGTTCTTTAACAACCAAGTGTTATAGGTGTTCAAATGAATCATTTAATAATAAGGACGTAATTGTTTTTCTTCATAAAAAAAGCATAAGAATTATATTAGATGTTTTTCATACAACTAAGGATTTTGGTTGCTATGAGTTAAAATATGGAGAAATAGAAACATCATATATTGAAGAAGATGGAATCATAAAAACACTATTGAAGGCGGATAAGGTGGAATTTGTTCTGGGAAAAAGAGCAAAACCATTTATCAAGAAATGCTTTACTTCATTAAGATGTCCATGCTGTGGATATTATACTTTTCTAGAAGTGGATAGAGGAATGTTTGATATATGTCCAGTATGCTTTTGGGAAGATGATTCTGAACAAGAAAAAGATCCAAGTTATGCTGGCGGTGCTAACCGAGTGTCATTAATAGAAGCAAGAAAAAATTATATAAAGTATGGAGCATGTACAAAGGATATGGTGATACACTGTAGACCACCAAAAGAAGAAGAAAAAAGTAAATTATAAAATGGTGTGTGCAAAATAGCCTTAGGGTGTGCAAATCGCTATAGGTGTGTTCAAATCGCTCTAGAGATATTACATTAGAACAGTTAAGTGCAGATACAAAGAAATATATAACAGATAATTTTGGCGATTTAAATGAGTGGGTGAATACTCAAATTGAAGCTATTATCAATCTATTAAAGAGTAAGTAAACTATATCCTATGCGGTATTGAACTTACGAAAAATGGCAAAAATATGTATCATATCCGTTACAAACAACGAAAAAGGATGTATCATATTTGTTAGTTAAAGACATTTCGAAGATTAAAGGGTGATATTTTGTGTATCATCTTTTTTTATTTGTGGTATAATATATTCATGGATTTTGGGTAGTGTCAAATAAGTTATGAAAACTTATGAAACTAATGGATACTGATTAGCATATTCAATTAGTTTTAACCACTTGTTTGCCATTAGCTCTTCATTCTCAATTTCCTTTAAAGTGATAGGTATTTTTTTAATACTTGAATGTCTTCTTAAGAAGTTATAGAAGGTTGTCCAAATAGAAATATATACATTTGCGTTTCTTATGTTTCCATATCCATTGGTTCCATAATAGTTTTGCTTATATGTTCTATTTAACCTTTCTTCAGCTTGCTTAAAAGGCCTATATGTAGTTGAAGTTTCATCTTTATTTGAAACTCCTATAACTTGATATAGGTCGAAGTCAATATCATTCATTTTAAAGAATAATTGTGTTGCATTATATATTGGATTACCATCTGTGATGACTGTCCATTTATCAGGTTTATCCTTAAATTTATCGTAAGATTCTTTTAAAGTTACAATAGCATTCTTTGTGTCTCTATGAGTAAAGATTCTATATGATGTAATTATTTTATTATTTGTATCTGATCCAAAGAATACATAAGTATTTTTACCATTAACTTTGATGTAAGTTTCATCGAAAGTAGTAGTATCTGATAAATTATATTTATATAAGGCATTTAAGTTTTCTGTGATTGAAGCAGTTGCTTCAGCGTAATTTACAACTGTTTGATGAGATATATTAATTCCATGTATTTCTTTCATCGCTTGCGCAGTTTTACGAGAAGATAGTCCATAATTAACATAATAAGTTAGAATTAATCCTAGAGCCCATTTAGAGTGTCTAATTGAATTTAAATCAACTTTTGAGTCAATATTGTATGGAAGAGTCTTATTTATATCTTCTAAAGTAAAATCAAATGCTCTGTAAGTGTATCTTAGCTTATAATTTGATTTATTTACCTTTAAATATTCTCCTTCACCAACTTTAACTTTATGTTTGTTTTCTAGATAAAATTTGCAATTATCGTTAGGGCATATTAATACATCATAATTATTTCTATCATGATGTAGAGACAATTTGTAACCACAGTAAGGGCAACGTATATTTATTTCATCATGATAATGAGGATGCATAGTAAAAGTATGTTTACATGCTTTGCACATAAACTGGCCTTTATTGTTATTATCATATATGTATTCATTAGGTGCTCCACAGTATGGACAAACATCAGTGTATTTAAGTTCAACTCTATGCTTTATTGGTTTAATAGGATTTTCTTTCATTATGTCTTCAAATGAAAGTTGGACTGGTTTATTTGAAGTATCTTCAATAATAGGTTTAACTGGATCAATAATGAACTTAGCATACTGTTCCATTGATTTATGATAATTTTTTTTAGTTGTTTCTTTATGAGCTTGTATTGCAATAGGCTCTAGGTAAGAATTAAGTTCAGATAATTTAGAAGTTAGAAGAGTAACCAAATCTTTAACTTCTGGTATAGATATGAGGTTAGTAAGATCCTCAGAAATAGTATTATTATTGACTAAAGCTTCTAGATTTATATTAGTTAAATAAATATTATTCTCTAAAGACTTTAAATCATTGATGAATTGTGATAAAATATCCATAGTAGATAATCTCCTTTCAGTGTGGTTTGGTTGCTTACATTTTAACACAGATTATCTACTTTTTTAATGTAAATATAAATTAATTATTAAAATAGATATATATGGTAGTGTATGTGTTAAAGTTACTATTTTTGACACTACCGGATTTTGTTATAGGTGAAAAAATGAAATTTATTAAAAAAACAATATTAACATTATTAATGATTATAATTTTAATTTCTATATTTAACATTTCAGTTAAAGGAATGAGCGAAATTGTATTAGAGAGTGGAAACAAATTGCCAGATTATTTTTTTGTTGGTGAAGTGTATGATTTAAAAGTTTCTGGTAAAACTGTTAATTTTAAATCTGCTTATCCAGAAAAAGCAAAAATTGATGCAGAAACAGGCGAATTAACTTTATATGAACCGGGGTCTGTAAAAATTACTGCTACAGCAAGAAGTACTGGTAAAGTGGTAGCTACTAAAGTAATTACAATTTTAGAAAGAGCTAAAAGTATTGAAACTAATATAACTGATATTACTATTTTTATTGGAGATACAGTAGTAATTAAAACTGAATTAATTCCATCTACTAGTACTGATATTTTAAGATATAAATCTGATGATAAAACTATTGCAACTGTTTCGTTAACATCTGGAGTTATTACAGGAGTAGGAGTAGGAACAACCACAATAAATATTTATGCTAAGGCTACTTCTACAACTTCAAATAATGATACTGGTAATGTTTGCTCAACAGTAAATGTAACTGTATTAGATGAAGATGCTGTTTTAGATACTGCAATACCAATTCAAATTATACAAAATAATAAAACAATTGTCTTGGAAGAATCAGAATGTGTGATGCTAGATTTATTTGTATTGCCTGAAAGTGTTGAATATGAAATTACATATACTACTGATTCTGAGAATATAGAAATTTCAAGTGAGGGCTTGCTTAGTGCTTTAAAAATTGGAAATGGTCAAATAAATGTTACAGTAAATCCTTTAGATGAAAGATTCACTCCTTCCACAATCACTATTGATGTAAATGTAATTTCTATAATGAATAATACTGCATCTGTATTAAGTGATGGTAATATTATAATAATAGTTTGTGGATTTGTTTTATTTGTTAGTGCTATTGTAGTTTGCTTTTTAAGACGTAAAAAAGATTAAAATATGCCCGCTTTATTTTGAAGCGGGTTTTAATATATTTTAATTTACATTTATTAATAAAATATTATATAATATAAGTAATTATGGAGGACATTTATGTATAAAAATTATGAAATAATTAAACAAGAAGAATTGAAAGATATTAGTTCAAAAGGGACATTACTTAAGCATATTAAATCTGGTGCAAAAATTGTTTTAGTAGAGAATGATGATAATAATAAAGTATTTTCTATAAGTTTTAGAACTCCACCATTTGATGATACAGGTGTTCCTCATATTATTGAACATTCTGTATTGTGTGGATCTAGAAAATATCCAGTTAAAGAGCCATTTGTTGAATTAATGAAAGGCTCATTGAATACATTTTTAAACGCAATGACTTTTGCTGATAAGACAATGTATCCTATTGCTAGTTGTAATGATAAAGATTTTAATAATTTGATTGATGTTTATATGGATGCTGCTTTATATCCTAATATTTTAACAAAAAAAGAAATTTTTATGCAAGAAGGTTGGCACTATGAATTAGATGATAAAGATGCTCCTTTAACATATAATGGTGTTGTCTATAATGAAATGAAAGGTGTTTTCTCGTCAGTCGATAGTATAGTTGGTCGTTCAGCTGGAGCGTCATTATTCCCAGATACCCCTTATGGAACAGAATCTGGAGGAGATCCAAATTATATTCCAAAATTAACTTATGAAAATTTCGTGGCTTTTTATAAGAAATATTATCATCCATCAAATAGTTATATTTATATTTATGGTAATTGTAATATGGAAGAAAAATTAGAATTTTTGGATAAGGAATATTTATCAAAATTTGATACAATAGATCCTAATTCAGAAATTACTTTACAAAAACCATTTGATAGCAAAAAAGAATTAGAACTATTTTATCCTATAGCTAAAGATCAAGATATAAAAAATAAAACATATTTTAGTTATAATATTGCATTAACTAATCCAACAAAAGAAGAAAAATATGCTATTGATATTATTAATACAGTTCTATTAACAGCAAATGGTGCATGTTTAGAAAGAGCTTTATTGGATGCAAAGATTGGAACAGTAATTGAAGGTTCATTTGATACAGAAATTTTACAACCAGTATTTTCAATTGTTTGTAAGAATTGTAATGAAAAGAACAAAGATAAGTTTGTAAATATAATCGAATCTGAGTTTAAAAAATATGTCAAAGAAGGTTTAGATAAGAAAGCAATTGAAGCAGCATTAAATTCATATGAATTTAAATTAAGAGAGGCTGATTTTGGTGGTTTTCCTAAGGGACTAATTTATAATATGACTATGCTTACTTCATGGTTATATGATGATAATGATCCTTTCTCACCAGTTTGCTTTGATTTAGAATTTAAGAGTTTAAGAGAAAAAATTAACACAGACTATTTTGAAAAAATAATTGAAAAGTTCTTCATATTAAATAATCATAAAACACTAACATGTGTTAAACCTAGTAAAACTATTCAAACTGAAAAAGAAAATAAAATTAAGAAAGAATTAGAAATATATAAGAATAGTCTAACTGATGAGGAAATATTAAAAATTATCGAAGAAACAAAAGCTTTACATGAATATCAAAAGGCTCCAGATACAAAGGAAGGTTTAGATACAATTCCTACTTTAAAAAAAGAAGATTTAAGTTTAGATGTATTCAAAATATCAAATATTGAGCATCAAATAAATGGAGTTAAAGTATTACATCATGATTATAATACTAATGGTATTGCATATATAAGAGCATTCTTTGATGCCAATAATATTAATAATGAATTAATACCATATCTTGGAATTTATCAAACATTGATGTTCAAACTTGATACTAATAAGCATACATATTTAACTTTAGATCAAGATATAAATATTAATACAGGTGGCATTTCAGCAAATCTAAGTGATACACCTTCTACTGATGGAGAGAAAGTATATTTTGTATTAAGTGCAGCAACTTTATATAATAAGATTGAATATTGTTTTGATATCTTTGATGAGGTAATAAATTATACTAATTTTGATATGAAGCAAAGAGTATTTGAATTATTACAAGTTGAATATCAAACATTAATGCAAAGATTTACATATAGCGGACATCAAGCAGCTCTTAAGAGGGCATTATCATATATTAATAAGAGTTCATATATTTATGAAAATTATAATGGAATTGCTTACTATGATGTAATTAGTAGAATAGTAAAGAATTTTGATGAAGAATACCCAATTTTACTTAAGAATTTAGAACTAATAAAATCATTAATTATTAGTAAAGATTTAATTGTTAATGTTACATGCGATGAAATAGGATATAATGAATCTATTAATGCTATTAATACATTTACAAATAAATTAACAGAAAAGAAAGACTTAACACGTTCAATTGAATTTAAAGAAGATAAGAAGAATGAAGGTTTTAAAACGACATTTGATGTAAATTATTGTGCATTAGTTGGTGATTATACAAAAGCTGGTTTAAAGTATAATGGAAGTATTAATGTATTTACTAATATATTGAGTACTGATTATTTATGGAAAAATGTACGTGTTTTAGGTGGTGCATATGGTTGTATGATGGATATAAATAAATATGGCCAATCATATTTTGTATCATATAGAGATCCTAAGATTAAAGAAACATATAACACTTATAATGAAATTATAAAATATATTGATGATTTTAATGTTAATGAAGAAGAATTATTAAAATATATCATTGGTGCAGTAGGTGCTTTTGATTATCCAAAGAGCTCATCAGTATTAGGTTCATATTCATTCTATAAATATTTAGAGGGAATAACTGAAGAAGATTTATTAAAAGAAAAGAAAGAAATAATTAATACTAAGCTTTCTGATATTAAAGCAATGAAAGAATATATTACTGAAATTATAAAACAAAATGTTGTTTGTACTGTAGGTAATGAAAAGATAGTAGAGGATAATAAAGATTTATTTAAAGAAACAAAGCCATTGTTTAAATAATGATTCTAAAATTA
>JAZLLM010000104.1:0-5955 GCA_045598145.1 Bacilli bacterium
CCTGCGTTTTCTATATTACACATCAAATTATAATCATCTAAATTTAAGTTAAATGCAAGATATAATGTATCTA
This sequence comes from Bacilli bacterium, assembly GCA_045598145.1. Lineage (GTDB taxonomy): Bacteria > Bacillota_I > Bacilli_A > ML615J-28 > CAG-698 > RGIG3506. The sequence continues at coordinate 74 of JAZLLM010000104.1, forward strand.
AAGATTTAATATTATATTCTAAATCATTAGAGTCACTAATTATAGACATATTATTAAAATAATAATTGATGTTTTTTTCATCAAGATTTATAGAATCTAAGCGAACCACTTTAGAGTTTTTTGTATGATAATCTAATAACTCTATTTTTTTAATTATTAAATCATGGGCACTTAAATTTCTAAGGCCTAATTCAAAACCTAGAAAACCGATACTTTCATTATCTATTTTAGATAAAGGTATAATATTATTGATACTTAAATCATATTTATTATCATCTTGATATTTATAATATGACAATGAACCAATATCTATTGATGTATCTATACCATTAGCATATTCTATTTTCAACTTGCAATTTCCCATTTCTGCTTCATAATTATCTATTACTTTAAAATCAATTAAAAACGAAAACAAAGATAAATACATTTTTTCACCCTTAATTGAATATGACTTATCATTACTTAAATATATATCATCAATAGATAATGCAAAAGTAGCTTCATCACTTTCTAAATATGCATTTTTTATTTTGTTTTTATCGGTAAAAAAGCTATCATCCCTATTTATATACATCTTTATGTTTAGATAATCATCTTCATCCACATTAGAAACTATTGAATAGGGATAAGTAAAAGTACTAACCTTTACATTTTCTGGTCTTTTGCTTATTACAATTATTAATATAACAAGCAAAACACAAAATGATACTACACTTGAAATAACATATACTTTTTTATGCATCTTCTTCTACCAATTCATAGCATGTGGAAGTAACAGTTATTGTTTCCCATGCTCCCTTTTTTAATACAATCCACATTGCACAATTCTTTTGCACTCCATTTGTAATAACACAATCGCCCACAATTCTTAAAGTTAATTTTTTGTTTGGATAAATTACTACAGTAAGTTTTCCACTCTCACTAGTTTTAGTATAATTTTGTGTTTCTTTAGTACCAGTAAGACCTGTACTTATTGTTAATTCTCTACTTTTCATTTTAAATACACCTTTAACATCAAGGTTACCTTTAACACTTACTGAAACATAATCATATTTAATTGTACTAGTATCATAAGTAAAAGAATATTCTTCTCTTGTTTTATTACTTCTACTAAACAAAACATTACTTACATATTTAGCCTTTTCCTCGTAATTTAATGTTTTATCAGCTTTACCCATAAATTTAGCTTTAACTGTTTTTAGTTCCTTCTTTATTTCATTATCGCTTAATGAATTAATAATGTATGCATCTTCATTTTCTAAAATCAATTCGGAAAATTGACTATGCCCTGTTTTACTATAAACCTTATCTGAAGATGCTTCTACTCTTGTACTTAGTCCAACAATAAATATTAAAATACTTAAAATAATTTTCATGCTCTCACCTCACACTAATATATTTACGCTCTTTTAAATTTTTTACTTGCTATAAAAAAAATCTAGACATATTAATTATGCCTAGATAAATTTTTTATAAAATTATTTATTTTGGATAAAAGCTTCAATATCAGCTACTTCCTTGATAATATCTTTACTTAAATTAATGCATCCATCTTCAGTAATTAAAACATTATCTTCAATTCTAATTCCAATTCCTTCATCTTCTAAATACAAACCAGGTTCTACAGTTGTTAGCATTCCAGGTACAAACTTCATACTAGATACTGTTGGATCATGTGTATCTAAACCAATTGAGTGACCGATTGAATGCCAATAATATTTTTCTAATTCTTCATCTTTTTTAATCAAGCCTAATTTCTTTAAGCCTTTGATTAATAAATTATTTGCGAATTCATTATATTCTTTCCATGTAATTCCAGGCTTTAAAAATTTAATACATTCTTTATTACAATTTAAAACTATTTCATATATTTCTCTTTCTCTTTCAGTAAATTTACCATTAGCTGGATAAGTTCTTGAAATATCAGAAATATAATAGTCTGTATGGCAGCCTAAATCAAATAATACTAAGTCATTATCTTTAATTACAGTATTGTTCTTAATATAATGTAAGACAGTTGCATTTTTACCAGTTGCACAAATAGTTTTGAAAGATACTAGTTTTTGACCATCATATTTAATATATTGGTCAAAATATGATTCAATTTGATATTCATACATTCCTGGCTTAATGTTCTTCATAACATTTTCTAATGCATATCTCGTTGTATTAATGCTTTCTTTAATTTTTGAAACTTCACATTCACTCTTTACCATTCTAAGTTTTACAATAGCTGAATATACATTTAGAATTTTAATTTCTGGGTAATCATTCTTAAAACGTTTAGAATAATTAAATGCCCAAGTCTTGAAAGGTAAGTCACTTCTTCTTTCTAAATCTAAATATAAATTATCAAATTCAGCGAAGTTCTTTCTTGATGGGTTTAAGATGAAGAACATAAAATCATCAAATTTATCCATGAACTTGATTTCATCAACACCGCTTATTTCTTTTGCTTCGTTAGGTTCTAATTTAGCACCTACCCATTTAACTAAATATGGGTCGTTTTTTTCAATAAATAAGCATTCTTTATATGTATCATTTGTTTTATACATTAATAAAATTACATTAGGTTGATTGATTCCTGTAAGATAATAAAAATTACGATTTACACTAAATGGAAAATCTTGGTCACCACTATCTTGGAATGTATAACCTGAATGAATCAATAATGCATATGATCCTTTTAATGACTTGTCTAAATTTTTACGATTATTAATATAAAATTTCTTGTCCATATTACTCCATTCTATACATAATTATTGTCAACTTCAATAATTAAATTATAATTCATATTATTAATTTCTTTTGCTTTTTCAATAAATTCTTTTTTAATTAATCTAACTAATTCATCTTTACTTAAAACACAATCATATGGTCTTACAATATCAAAAAGGACATTAGTATTTTTTTCTCCCTTTACTATTCTAAAATCATGAAAACTTATGTTTACATTCTCTAAATTATTTATTACATCTTTTAATATAGATTTTAATTCATTTGTGAATTCATCATTAACCATAACAGGGTCTAGGTGAATTGTCATCTCAATACCTTTTTCGTTAATAAAGTCCCTTTCGATTGTGTCAATAATTTCATGAGAAATCATAATATCTACACTGCTATCTACTTCAGCATGAATAGTAACAAACAACTTTCCAGGTCCATATTGGTGCATTACTAAATCATGTACTCCTAATATACCATCATAGCTTAAAATCTTTTTGACCATATCGTCTACAAAATCTTTGTCAGGTGCTTCACCAATTAAAGGAGACATTGTTTCTTTTACTAACATAATACCATTTACTAAAATAAATATACTTACAGCGACACCTAAATAAGCATCCAAATTAACATTGAATAAATATGCTATAATCAATGATATTAAAACGGCACCAGTTGAAATACAATCATTAAACGAATCTTGACTTGATGCTTTAATAGTAAGAGAATTAATAGTCTTACTAGCTTTATGATACATTAGTCCCATCCAACATTTAATTAATATTGAACCAACTAAAATACCTGCTAATAAATAGAATCTAGTCAAATCCATTTCTTCTTTATTTATTATTTTTTCAATTGATGATTTACCAAGTAATATACCAACAACTAAAATAAACAAAGAAATAATCATACCGAATACATATTCTACTCTTTCATGACCATATGGATGGTCTTTATCAGCTGGTTGTGCAGCAAGTTTAAAACCAACTAATGTGGCGATAGAACTAGCACCATCAGTTAAGTTATTAATACCATCAGCCGTTAAAGAAATAGATGCAGATATTATTCCTGCAATAATCTTACATGCACATAAAAATAAATTACATATTATTCCTAAGATACTAGTAAGAGTACCATATGCAGTTCTAACTTCCTTAGTTATTTCTAAATTTTTAGTTTCTTTATCTTGATACTTTTTTTTGATAAAAAGAAATTCAAATAATTTATACATATTTATATCCTTATATTTTATTAAAAACTCCTAGTAATTAAAGACTAGGAGTAAATTTGTTATTATTTTAAAAGTTCTTCTAGGCATTTAACGATGTCACTTACACATTTAATATCTTGGAAACGACTATCATCAATTTCTATACTATATTCTTCTTCTAGTGCCATAACAATTTCTACAGCATCTAGAGAATCAGCGCCTAAATCTTCAGTTAAACGAGATTCTAAAGTAACTTTTTCTTTTTCTAAACCTAGTTCTTTTGCAATAATTTCTTGAACCTTTTCAAACATAATAAAATCCTCTCTTTCGAACTATATGTATATTATAAACCTAAATGACTATAAAAGTCAATATTATTCGTTTTCATTAGCAAGTTTTGGTTGGACAAAACGAAGAGCTGAAGGTATGATTTCAATCTTAACATCATCACTTAAAAATGCTTCGCCGTCTATTCCGCACTTAAGTATCTTTTTTGACTTAATTTCAATATTGTGAGCATAATTCATACTTACAAATTTTTGATATTTAGGGTCATCAATATAAGTACCATTCTTAAATTTCTTAACCATTCTTAAAAACTTAAAGACCGATACTTTCTTAATAAACAAATCATCTAATTTACCATCGTTAATAATTGCATTAGGTGCAAAATAGAAACTACCGCCGCAGCAGATACCATTACAAGCTGAAGTCATTAAAAACTTGCCATCAAATTTTAATTCACCGTCAATATAAATTTGACCTTCATGCTTCATTTCTTTAAATAAAGAATATAATAAAGCTAAAATGTATGCAAAATTACCACTTACTAAAGGCCACCTTTTAAATTTAATAAAGTTATAGCTTACACCAGCATCAAAGCCAACGTTTACTATATTTACTCCATATTTATCATTAGCTTTAATAGCATCAATTTTGATTTCTTCCCCATTTACTAATGAACTTACATTTTTAAAATCAGCACCTCTAAAAGCTTTTACAAAATCATTTCCACTTCCACATGGAAAAACTGTAAAGCTAGCATTAGCATAACCATAAATACCGTTAACAACTTCATTAACTGTACCATCTCCACCACATGCATAGAACCTATAATCAATCTCTGGGTTTTCTTGGCATAATTTTTTTGTATAGTCATATGCATCATTAACATATTCTGTGTAATGTACTTCATATTCAAAGTCTTTAATTTCTTTTAATTGTTCTAAAATAATATCAGCTGAACTCTTCTTGCCAGCTACAGGGTTTATTATAAAGACATGTTTCATATTTTTTTACCTATAATAACTTTATATAATTATATACATACATAAACAAATCAAAGTCATAATATTTATTAACATTAATACTTAATGAATTTAAAATATTTTTAATATCATCAAGCATCATATTAATACTTTCTTTTAAAGCATCAACCTTTAATAATTTTAAAATGGCAATATATCTTTGTCTTTCTTCTATCTTTAGTGATGCTAGAATTTCTTTAAAACCTAATTTTGATGAATTAGGGTCTTTAAAATATCTAAGTATCTTAGTGTATAATTCAAATATTTCATTAGCTAATCTAAGCATTATCGCTAAATCATTACGTAAATAGAATCTTGAGAATTCAATTACTTTGATTGAGAAATCATCAATTATATTACCTATTTCTGATAAAGTGTATTCTAAAGAATAAGATTTAAAAGATTCTAATTCTTTTTTAGGATCATATAAAACTAAAATATCATTAGTAAATTCAAATTTATTAATATCCTTTTCATCATACAAATATATATTTACAACTAGATTATCAATATATATTACTTTTACTTTTCCACCACTATTTTTAAGATAAACAATTTTATCATAAATATTTAAACATTCTACAATTTGCTTATTGTCTTCAGTATTTAGGTGAAGATATAAATCAATATTTGAA
>JAZLLM010000105.1:0-5344 GCA_045598145.1 Bacilli bacterium
GATGCAGAAAGTTAATTCATTCACATCAGAAAACTTAGGTAGAGATACATTGTTTTCAGAAAATAGAAGCAGTAAAACAAGTGAGCAGGAGATAACTATTACTGATGAAGAACTTGAGGCTTTTTTAAATGAAACATCCGAAATAGATACAGAACAGTTAAATAAAATAAGTAAGATGAATAATAGACTAGACGAACAAGGTTTAGTAGTTAATTCCTTTTCATAATTATAAAAAAAGCCAATAACCAATAATAATCAGAGCCAATGTCTCAAAAGCATTGGCTCTTTCCATATCACAAAATTTAAAATTTGTCAATACCAAATATTGATATTTTCTGTATTTTGTGGTATTATATTAAAGAGAATATAAGTATAATTTAAAGAGGTGATAGTAATGCTTAATATTTTTATGGATTCGACATTAGCAACAGATAAATATGGCAAGCTTTTTATAGAGTTTCCTAATCAGAGATTTAACAGAGTCAAAGAAGCTCATTGGTTTGAGGATGACTTTGTAAAAGAAATAATTAGTAGTATAGATAATGCAGATGTAGTTCTAGATGAGGCAATAAAGAGTCGTAAAACAGGAACAGGATACAGTGTGGACAAATTATCTGGTGGTGCAAAAGCTTTAATACTTATGTATGAGCTCGAGAATAAAATTGTGTTAGCAACCATGGGTGATAACTGCATAGAATTTGTCGAAAGAATAGCAGCTAAATATGAAAAAGAAGGTAAAGAACTCACTATAGTATCAAATTATCTGCATAAGTTTAAATTCAAGTATATAAAAGAAATAAGGTACTTAAATTGGGATATTATCTGTAAATCAACGGATGATATTGAATCTTTGGTCGAAGATAAGTGGTATGAACACTGGAAATACAGTAACAATGAAGGAGATATGTAGCATGATTGAAATAAGTGTTTACAATAGTTCTGTTGAAAAAGATAATAATGTGTTACCTGTGTATCATATGAAGACATACTCAAAAATAAATATTATCACCGGAGATTCTGGTAGTGGTAAAACACTATTTGTTGATAATGTATTAAATGCAATTAACAGAATTGATGAATGGTACTTAGAGGCAACATTAAATGTCGTTGTAATCAATAATATAGAAAATATAGGCATAACTCATAATTCAATTGTTATAATTGATGAGGATTTATCAGTGGCTATACTTAAAAATAATATGATAGGCATACTTCAGAAATCAGATAACTACTTTATTATATGTGACAGAGGAACTATAGGTAAATTAGAAACTAATGTGAATGCAGTATATGAAATGGTAGGTACAGGTGAAGTAATAGAAGGTATAGAAATTTATTCTATAAATAATTATTTTAAGTTAAATGATGCATCTAATATAGATTCTAATATAGCCAATACTGTAAAGTATATAATCACAGAGGATACAAAATCTGGCAAAATTTTTTGGAAAACACTTTTAAATAAATTAATATACTTTGAATCTACTAATACAAATAATGTAGGTGGCAAAAGCAATATAATAAAAACAATAGAAGAATTATTTAATGAGAACAGTGAAAGTATAGCACTAATAGGCTTGGATTATGATACAGGCTCAATAGAGATGTACAGAATAATAAATAGTGGAAAGATAGATAATACTAGAATCATATTTATAAGGATGGAATCATTTGAAGAGGTTATCTGTAATTCAGAGTTTATACTAGATGCTTTTCCAGAAATGAGAGATAAAGTAATAAACTACAAAGAGTACATTAATATTAGAGATAAACATACAGGAAATTATTTTAGTAAACTACTGTTTGAATATGTTAAACAGAGACCTCCAGTTGATAGTGATTCAAAAAGAAATGTAGAACAATTTTATTCAAAGGGAGGTTCTCATTTTGAAAAATGCTTTACAGCTAACTGTTGCTATTATTCAATGGACAACTGTAAGTTATTTACAGATAAGGAAAAGAGGAAGGTAATGCTAAGTAATAAATTTGAATGCTTACAGAAATTTATGAGTAACATATAAAATTGTAACTGAATTAATAAATAGCATAGTAGGTATAAAATGTATACATGTGATAAATATAATGTAAATATAAGGATAGAGTTAGAGAACGGATTATACATATTTAATAATCAAGCATCAATAGGTAAGACAAGACTATGTAAAACATTAAAAGAGCTTAGAAGATTAAATGAACCAGTTATAGGTTACACATATGGAGATGATAAGCTTGGAATTATTTTAACGGAGCTTATTTTAGATGTAAAACCTATAGTAATAATGTTAGATAGATATGATATGTACAATGGTGAGTTTAACGATAAGATTTTAGAGTGGGCTAAGTACTCTATTGTTTTAATAGATTGTAAAGGCGATCTAAATATAGCAGTGAATGCTGATTGGTGTACTATAGAAATGGGTCCTCAGAAAATAGAGGTGGTTCAGTGATTTATATTTTTGAAGACCATGAGGATGCAGATATAAGCATCTTATTTAAAGAAGCATACAATATACAACAGATAAATAATTTTATATATCATCAAATATAATGAAAGACAAAACTAAAGCATTAAATAAATACAAAAAGATTAGATGTATAAAATAATAGTTAAGGCACCAAACTCACCAAGAGTCAGGTGCTTTTCTATATCACAAAAACTAAAATTTGTCAATACCCAATCTTGATATTTTCAATAAAATGTGATATAATAATATTAGAAAAGTAATGGGTAAATAAAAACATAGATATATGAAATATAAACATTATAGAAAGGGAAGTGAAACTAAAAATGAAAATTGTGGATTTGACAAAACTTAATTGGACTACAACTCATAATGGTGGAGCATCCTACGGTTGCTATTATAAAGCAACAAATATAGAGAATGGAATAAAATATTATTATAAGTGCTCAAACTTTTACAGTAACACAAATAAGTTTGGTGATGAATCAATCAATGAAGTAATAATAAGCAGGCTACTAGATATATTAGGTTTTAATTGTGTGAAGTATACACTTGTTTTAGCTAATATAAAAATTAAAGGTAAAATATATACCACATATGTATGTAAATCAAAAAATTATTTTACATCATATGAAAGTAGGTCAACACTTGAGAATATGCATGAAACATTAGGTTTAAACTCAGTTGATGCAACTATAAATTTCTTAGGTATTGAGCAACAAATAAAAGAAATGATAATTGCAGACTTCATTACATTACAACGTGATAGACATGGGGGAAACATAGAAATATTATATAAAGATGGTAAACCAACAATGGCTCCATTGTTTGACAATGGGTTAGGATTATTTGCACCATATCCTTCATACACTGGAGATAGTATTAAAAACTTTAATGTATTAGAAGATAAACCAGTAAATAATTATGTAGGCAAAAGAAGTCTATTGTGTAATCTCGATTATATAGATAAACCAATAGTAGTAAATAAATTAAAAAAATCAGATAAAAAACATATAATGTATGGGTTAAACAGTGTGTTACCAGATGAATACATTGAAATGATATGGAAACTCATAACATATAGATACATGTTTCTTAGACAAAGGGGATTAATACATGAAAAGAATGTTTGAGGTATATAATAAAAAATTCAAAGAGGTCCAAGCATACTTACAGTATGACACAGAGACAAATAAGTATACAATGCAGATACTACCTGACTATACAGGAATGCACCCAGACATACTATTTGCAATCTGGAACCAAAAAGGAATAATAGATGTACCAGAACATTTCGTGGAGATGTGGGTGGATAGTAGAGTGATACCACCAAATAGACAATGTATGAGCTCAATACTAGATGAGCTAGGCATGAAAGAATATGATAGATTTCAATTTCTAATGCTAGGACATGGTGAAAGCCAAATGGACTTCTCTTGCTTAAGAGAGATTACCAAGTAAGCATAATTGTGAATATAATAAAAATAGATGTAATTGACATGAACAACTTTTGAAAGGATAAAGTAATGAGTACAAACAAACAATTAGAGATTGGGGACTTAGAAATTGGCATGAAAGTATCAACCAATCAGTTAAATAATATATATGATACCTATATCATTCTCGGTGACTCTACCATAGTAGAAGGTAATATAGTAGGAACTATAGTATTCATAGGTGAAAAAATTGATGATTCTATATCCGAAATAAGGAGTAAATATACACACATAGCATCAGTTTATAATGAATCAACAGAGAGTGGAGATGAAACATACTATGAAGAATAGATATATTATCGCAGAACTAAATTCAAAGAATGAGTTTAGAATAACAGCATCATTCAATGTATTAGGCGTAAGTATAAATACTGATGTGTTAAAAAATAGACACTGGATGTGGATATACAACATTTCCAGCTAAAAAGTTAGCCATATTCACAGATGTAGAATTACAAAAAATGAAATATAATGACATAATTAACAATGTTAAAAGGTCTATAAGCTATGGAGTAGAAACAGGTGGAACAAAACATAAAATACCTAAAACATTAAGTGAGTGGATGAAATGTAGTGCAGTATCCTTTGAAAAAGATGTTAATAACTTTGAAATAGCAGGAGTAGCAGTAAGTGCTAATAGTGTAAGAATTAACTATGATAGAAGTGGAAATTTACTATTAGGTATGGACATTCTTTCTCAAATGGATATACATATAGGAAAAAGTAAGATTACTGGTAAAGTTATATTAATAGCATGTCCTTATTCAAGTATAAATGATGAATATTTATTAGCACTTGAAGAGCACTTCAGTATAGGAACACTAATAAATGCAGCAGTAGTAAGAAACATATAAAATAAATCACAGAATCATAAATAAGACAACCAAGCACCCAACTCACCAAGAGTCAGGTGCTTTTTTTATTGACAATAACCAAAAATAAATTACCAATAAATTTCATTTTTGATGCAGCTATTTGAAACACAACATATACAATATGTATAAAATAACAACAGTACTAAAAATAATCATGTATTAATAGAAAACACAGATGATACCAATATTTAAGCATTGAGATATTAAAAGATGTAATTTTAATTGATTTAATGGAGGATATAGTATGAGTGCAAGAGTCAATAATAGAAGAGAGAACACAAAGAAAATGTTAAAGAACATCAAGGATTTAGTAACAATTAATGGTAAGAAGGGACTTATTCACATAAACAAGGCTACCATAGTAGGATTAGAAGAGGCTAATTTAATTTCTGAAATTACTAGTCTAAAGAATAATGTATGGTATAAAATTCCTGATTTGGACATGAGCTTTTTAGAGGTAATACCAGACTATTACATACTTGTTATGACAGATGACGTAGGTGAGTTAAAT
>JAZLLM010000106.1:0-8634 GCA_045598145.1 Bacilli bacterium
AGAAAACTAAAATTAATTAGTCTTCTCTTATGTTTTTATCAATTTTTATTAACGAATTGATTTAGATTATTATCATATTCACAATTTATTGTTTTTAATATTTCTTTTAATTCAAAGATATCATAATTCAAGCTATCACACAAATCCTCTAAATTATTGTATTTATCTCTAAGATAAGTATTTACCATACTAAGTAAAATATTAGGATTTTTAATCATGCGTTTTCTTTCTTACTGAACTTTGATTTTATAGCATTAATGATAGGTGAAATATATACCATAGTAACACAGAATATAGCAAGACATGCATAATGTGCCATATATACACCCCAACCATGATCTGTATTTAAGAATGGTAGTCCATCTTGTGGTGCATGAACAACATACATAAAGTTAATATCACTTACACCATCATATACTATACTATTAATATACATTGCAAGTAAACCAAATAAAGCTAGTAACTTAAGACATGTGAAGTAATCTTTAACTGTCCACTTAACTTCATCACTTAATAATAAATGTAAAGCAAAAGCAATAATTACAGAGTGATATAAGAAATATTGGATGCAAATCATATAATTATTTCTTGATGAAGATGTAGCAAGAATTAAAGCAGCAAATCCACCTATCAAACATGTTGGTAACATAAATGATTGGATTATTCTCTTTAAGTTATCATTCTTACTATAATTTAAAATAGCTATAAATATAAGTTGTATACTACATAAGTGGAATGGTAGGTCAGTCTTTGGAAGGTATCCTCCTAAGGTTGGTTCGTTTAATATTGTATATACAATAACCTTAATAGATTCTGATACTATACCTACAAAAAGTAAAATCTTATACCAAGTTTTAAGCTTTACTTTTCTCATAAAGAATCCACTTAAAACAATAGCAGTAATACATATACATAAAACTATAATATGGAATGAACCAAATAGTGCATTATCTAAAAACATTTTTCTTCTCCTATAAAACAAAAATACAATACTATTCTAGCATATTGCCACTATTTTATCAATATTATAAAACAAAAGAAACAAAAAGAATAAAAAAATAAGCAATAGCAGTGACAATTAAGCCCCCTCTATTGCTCATTTATTTATCTTGTAAATTTACCTAATCTATTAATAAAGAATAATACTAATATAATTACAACTACTAAGATAAGTGCAGGAATAGTTGAAAAACCCTCTTTAGCGAAATAACCTAATATTATCCAAAATACTGAAGTAAATATAACAGTCATTACACATAAAAATGTTAATTTTGCATTCGATTTTTTAGAATGTGATTTTTTTAAAGATTCAGAATCGTTCATGACTACCTCCTATGCAACAAATGCGAAATATGCTAATACAGCTAATACTATTATTTGGCATATCATCGATAAATATATAGTAATTGAAAAATATACTTTATCAGTTTTATGATGAGCAATCTTTCTTCCAATAAAAGCACCAAACGCACCATTAAAAACAGCTACACTTAATAATGTCTTTTCTTTAATACGCATTTGTCCATTCCCTTTAACTGCAATGTTTTTATCTTTCTTGTATAAAATAATAGCAACGAAAGACATTATAACTAATAATGCAGCATAAGCGATTAAAATAATTTTGCTTGTCATTTATTCTACTCCTTCTTCTAAACTATGATGATATTGTAATTGATACAATTTATAATATTTACCCTTTAAAGCAAGTAATTCTTGATGATTTCCTTGTTCAACTATTTCTCCATGACTTAATACAATGATCTTATCAGCGTGTTGAACGGTAGATAATCTATGAGCTACAATTAACATTGTACCGATATTCATCATCTTTTCTAGGGAATCTTGAATCAAGATTTCTGTTTCACTATCAATGTTAGATGTTGCTTCATCTAAAATCATGATGTTAGGCTTATGTACTATAGTTCTTGCAAATGACAATAATTGTCTTTGGCCACTAGAGAAATTATTACCTCTTTCTCTAACTTCCTCATCATACTTATTTGGTAAAGTGTCAATAAACTTATCCGCATTTACATATTCACTTGCTTCCTTAACATCATCTAATGTAATATTTTCTTCCTTTAATTTGATATTTGAAATTATTGTACCACTAAACAAGAATACATCCTGTAGCATTTGACCTATGTTACGTCTCAATGATGAAATCTTATAACGTTTAATGTCAATTCCGTCAATTAATATTTGACCCTTTTGGATATCATAATTTCTTACAATCAAAGAAAGAATTGTGGATTTACCTGAACCAGTTGCCCCTACAAAGGCTACTGTTTCTTTCGCATCTATCTTAAAGCTTACTCCTTTAAGTACCCATTCATCTTCCACATATTTAAACCAAACATCCTTAAATTCAATCTCACCTCTAAGTGAATCTACTTCTATTGGATCTTCACACTCTACGATGTCACATTCCATATCTAACACAGTAAAGATCTTTTCAGCAGATGAGAATGCTGATTGTAATTGGTTGAATTGCTCAGCTAATTGCTGAAGTGGGTTAAAGAACTTAGATACATATTGATAGAATGTATATATTAAGTCGTAAGTTAAACCAATTTCAATAATCCCTAAATTAACTTTAATAGCTTCATTACTACCTGTCCAAAGAACAAGGATACACATTAAAACATACAATACATAAATAGTTGGTCTAAAGATACCAAAGATATATATTTCCTTTAATTCTGCTTTCTTTAAAGCATTGTTCTTTTCATTGAATTCATTTAATTTCTTATCTTCTTGGTTAAATATTTGTGTTACCTTCATACCTGAGATATTTTCAGAAAGGTATGCATTAATATCACTAACTCCATTACGTACATTACGATGAGCTCTTCTTGAATATTTTCTAAAGATATAAGAAATAACTGCAATAACTGGACCTACGCACAATACTAATAATGTAAGCTTTACATTAAGTAAGAACATCGCAATTACCACAAATATTAAAGATATTGTATTTCTAATGAAGTTTACCATAATAGATGTATAAAGTTCATACAATACATTAATATCATTACCTACTCTTGTAACTTGCTTACCTACAGGTATTTTACTTAATTGTCCAATTGACAAACTTTCAATTTTCTTAAATACTTCTTCTCTTAATCCATATACTATATTATTACCAATCTTATGTAATGTCATAGTTTGAATGTATGACAAAACTAAAGATAAAAGCATACTTACAACACATGCAGCAAAAATCCACAAAATCTTATTAAACTCAATTGGACTTTCACCTAAAATCTTTAATGTTCTACCTTCTAAGAATGGGAATAATACATCAAGACCAGCAGTGATTGCGGTAAGTAATAATACTAATAAATATTTAAGTCTATATCCTTTAGTATATGCAAATAATCTCTTAAACAAAACCTTATCAAAGATTTTTAAATTATCTTTTTTAATCATAGTATCATTCATCATTACATACCTACTTCCTTTTCAAGTTCTTGTAATTTAACTTGTTTTTTATAGAAAGCATTTGTTTCTAATAATTCATTATGATTTGCAAATCCAGTAACACTACCATCTTCAATAACAATAATCTTATCTAGAGTTTCAAGTGTAGTAATACGGTGTGCGATGATAATTGTTGTTTTATCTTTTCTAATCTTTCTAAGGTTTTCTAAAATAATTTCTTCAGTCTTAGTATCAACTGCAGATACTGAGTCATCAAGTACTAATATAGGTGCATCCTTAATCAAAGCTCTTGCAATAGAGATTCTTTGTCTTTGACCTCCTGATACAGTTAAGCCTCTTTCACCTAATATTGTTTTATATCCTTCTTTAAATAAACTAATATCTTCATCTACATCACTCATAGATGCAAATTCTTTTACATCAACTTCCATTTCTTCATTCATATCTTTTTCATCTTTAGAAAAAGCAATGTTATCTAAAATAGTTGATGAAAACAAGAAATTATCTTGAGGTACAAAACTGATGCATTCTCTAACATCCTTTAAAGGTATTGTCATTATATCTACATCATCAATAAATACCTTATCATTTTCAATATTATATAAACGTAATAAGCTAGATACTAAAGTTGTTTTACCACAACCTGTTCTACCAATTACACCTATCATTTCACCTTTATTAATAGTTAAATTAATATTGTGTAATATCTCTCTATCATTACTTGGATACTTAAATGAAAAATCCTTGAAAGTGATTTTACCTTCTAATGGCTTTTCTAGTGGTATAGCTTTATCATCATTGATTTCTACTTCATGATCTAATAATTCTGAAATTCTTCCTAAACTTGCTTTTCCTTGACTTGTGAAATTAATTAATTGACCTAATGCCATCATTGGCCAAATCAAAGAATCAAAGTATGCACTAAATTTAGTTAAGTCACCAATAGTAAATACCTTATCACTCATTCCTGATACATATTCATATACTACATATCCACCTAAGCCTAAGATAATAATAAAGATTGATGAAATTACTGCACTTAATACAATGTCAAATAAAACAGATACTTTAACTAACTTGATGTTTGAATCAGCGTTATGTCTATTGTATTTCGCAAATTCTTTTGCTTCTATAGTTTCCTTTACAAAAGCTTTTACTACCGCTATACCTGAAAAAGATTCTTGAGAGAAATCTAATAATGAAGCGAAAGCCTCATGATTTATCTTACTCTTTTCTTTTAATAATTTAGATATTAAGCCACCAAATATAACAAGTAAAAACAAAGGTATTGCACTTACTAATGTAAGCATTGGATTAAGCTTCCACATCTTAATAAAAGATATTGTACCTAAACCTAAGGCATCAATTAACATAAGCATACCATTTGCAAGAGTTCTTCTAATTGTTTCTAAGTCATTAGTATATAAAGCCATTAAAGCACCTGTCTTATTTTCCGATAAGTACTCAATACTCATAACTTCAGTCTTCTTAAACATTTCTCTTCTTAAATCATTTTCAATTCTTATACCTGCACCAAATAAGCAAAATCTCCATAAGAATCTACCCACAAACATTACAGCTGCAATTACAAACATTTTTAGCATGTAATCCTTTAAAATCTCATTTGTAAGAGTTTTAGCTTCTAATCCATCAATGATATTACCAATAATTTCTGGCATCTCTAGTTGAACTATATCAACCGTAATTAAAGCTAAAACACCAAACAAGAAAAACAAAATGTATTTTAAATAATACTTATTAATATGTTTCCCAAATATCATATTTATACTTCCTAACTAAAGTATATTTTAGCACAAGATTAATGTTTTTTCAATATTAAATAAATTATTAAAACTATGCAAAACGTATTCATTTTAATAAAAAATAGTTTGCTTTTTTTATCATATATAATAAATAAAAAACAAACCTTTAAAGCAAATCGTGGGTAACAGTAATGACTAAAATTCAAATTATTAATATTGCAAATGGTATAATTAGTCTAATAAAATCAATATATTTATTATCAATAATCTAGTAATTCCATTTTCTTTTTTACAATTAAATAAATAATATATGTAAAACTATGAGTACTTTCATCAAATATAATATTTGTACACTTTAAAGCTAGCCACCAACGATTTGCTTTAAAGGTTTGAATAAAAAAAGTCTAATTTTTAATTTGAAACCTGTTCAAATTTAAAAATAGACTTGTATTTTTTATTTTCCACTAGCTATAGTTTCTGGTGTGCTTACTTTCTTTGTCCAATATTCATTCTTAATTCTAACTACACCATCATGAGCTTTAGCACTTGAGCTTCTATATGCATCACGTAATGAAGTATATTTATAGAAAGATACACCCTTACAATTAGCAAGTTTAGTTGTATACAATACTTGGTTACTTACCTCATAAGGCTCGCTACCCCAAGAATAATTAGATCCATCATTGTTGTTCATATACAAACCAATTCCACTATAAAGGTTAGTCTTACTACCTTCAACTGCTTTATCCCACCAATCCATTACATCAGCATACCCTGCAGACTTATGACTAAATCCCCAATAGCTTTGAGGTAGGATATAATCAATCCATTCTTCTTTAATCCATTTTAATGTATCTGCATATAATGGACTACCATAATGTGCATAGCCACTAGTATTGCTACCACTTTCTACACTACCATTACCATTTTTGTAAATTCCTGTAGGTGATATACCTAATTGTACTTTACGATTGTTCTTCTTATTAAAGTCTCTCATAGCTTTACTTAATTCTTCAATAAATAAGTCAACTTGAGATCTTCTAAAGTCATCTTTACTTAAACCTTTTGTGTTATATTTCTTCATTTCTTTTGAATCATCAACATCAGAAATATAGAAATAATCATCAAAGTGAATAGCATCAACTTCATATTTTTCCATTACTTCTAAACATATATCAATAATGAAATCTCTAACCTCAGGAATAGCTGGATTTAAAATTACTCCACCATCAGCGTTCATCAATAAATTTTCTTCTTTACTAGCTGGGTTATTAGGATAATCTTTAAAATCTGCTGTAACACTACTTAAGCTACTTGCACCACTTGATACTACTCTATATGGATTTAACCAAGCATGGAATTCAATTCCACGTTTATGGCATTCACCAATAAACCAAGTTAAGTAATCCCATTCATTAAAGGATTCGTAAGTACCAAATGAGCTCTTAATATAAGTAAGCTTAGTTTGATAGAAGGCATTATTGTGAGTTCTGATATGAAATATTACAGCGTTCATATTAAAGCTTTCTAAAACATCTAATATTTCAGTTAATGTAGCCATCATTTGTGTTTTATTAGTACTTGGTGAATAATCACCAGCATAGCTACTTACCCAACATGCTCTAAATTCAGTATCTTTCTCAATATATACTTCAGGTATTTGTACAATAACACTTGAATTACGATAACGTACAGGTCCACTACTATATTCTAAGTCTTTTAATAATACTGTGTTTTTATCAATCCATTTAGCTTTGATTGTAATACTTTCCTGATAAAAATAATAAGATTCACTATTTACCTTAGTATCTCCATAATACCATCCCACAAATCTATAGCCTTCTTTTTCTGGATTTGGTAAATTAATTAATTTCCCAAATTCTGTAGTTATAGAATTTAATTTATTACCACCATCAGTATCAAAAGTGATTGTATATTTTTCGCTTTCCTTCCAATGAGCAGTTAAGAAATATTCACAAGATCTATTTAAATCTATGCTTTCTACCTTATTACCATCCTCATCATACCATCCTAGGAAACGATTGTCGCTTGGAAATTCTAATGTAATAGATTTATCAGTTACATCATATCTTTCTAATAATTCATGAGCACTAGTTATAGGGAAAGAATAAAATATGCTTTCTCCTCCATATGTTTCCACATAAATATATGGATCATTACTAACATAACGGAAGAAATCTAAAGCTCCATAATCATATCCATTAGTACCAAATCTTCTGTTGTTTTTGCATATTTCATCTTTTACGTATAATGCAAGGTTATACCATTTTTCCTTATAAGCACTTGAATTAAAGAAATAATCATCATTATTAGCATTTATATCATTGTTATATAAAAGCTTATTAACACTACCTACGGCACCACCTAAAAAGTCACTATATAAGCCTTTCATTGCGCCAGTTTCATCATAAATGAATGTATTTAAATCCATATTAGGAGATGTAAAAGTATAAAAATCAAACAAGAAATCTAAAATGTATTCTTCTTTACTGTTATAGCCCCACATACCTCCATTCAAATCATAGTTAATATAAATTACATTATCACTGATTTGATATTTAGGATATATTTCAAGATTTGAAGTAACTTTAGAAAAATCTTTATCCCAACCAATGAAGTTAAAATCAGGTCTTTCGCTTGCACTAAATCCTCTGTCTGTAGCACCCTCTCCATCATATACAGATTGCATACTTAATAGAGTGCCATCATAATCAAAGAACTTAACTTCAAATTTCTGTGTATCTGCAGATCTTACATAACCACATATACTACATTTTCCATTTACAAATTGATGTTCTGCTTTTTCACTCACTTCGTCACAATCACCGTTAATACAAACCTTGTAATGGTGTGACGAATCATATGAAAAGACATCATCGAATATGTGAAAATGTTTTGGTTCTGGTTTTGGATCATCCCCACCATTTCCATTATTCTTACATGCTATTATAAATAGCGCTAAAATTATTAAAAATATAAATGTTATTCTTTTTTTCATATTCTTTTTTGTCGAGTAGACAACTTATTGTCTACGCTCCTCCCTTCATTTTATATTGTTTTAAAATATCATAATGTGAGTAAGCGTCTACTGTTGCCCCTCACAGAACCGTACGTGCTCTATTAAGGCATACGGCTCTTCATAGCATTCTTTTAAGATTGCCAATTCCATAAATCTACTTTATTTCTAGGAAGATTGATATAATATCTCCATATTCTTATGAAATCTTCATATTTCATATGTCGCTTTTGACTTCTCCTATTAAGTACTCTATACATTGTATATTTAGCATATATAAAGAATTTCTTAATTGAGCTATAATTTCCATTGATTCCATAGTAATTATAATGTCCCTCTAACTTTCTATTTAGAGTTTCCATCGTGTCAGCTATGGGTTTATGCATATTA
>JAZLLM010000107.1:0-9499 GCA_045598145.1 Bacilli bacterium
AAAAAAATAGCCCTCAGTAATTTCTAGTTAAAGACTAGTTATCACTGTGGGCTTTTTTTATAGATTTACAAAACCCCTTGAAGAAAGATATACATCAATATCATTAATTATATATTTAGTTCCAGTAGTATGCAATACTTCATAAAATTCTCGTATATATTCTAAAACAGAATAACGATTAAATAACGTTATAACATCTTTAGCACTCATCTTTTTTTGCATTTTATATTCTTCTATACAATATATTAAAAATGGTAATTCTTTACTCATGCGCACTCCTCTGGGAATAATATATTTCCTGTGTCTTTTTCATTTTTCCATATTAAAAAAAGAGTTAATGGACTATAATGCCAAAATTTAGTTTCTTCTTTCGAAAGTAATAGATAAGTCTGTGAATTATAAAATTCATTTATCGCAAAAATATCATCAATTCCTTCATTTTTCACAATTAAATCAACCACTTCAGGTATTATTGAAATACTTAATAATGTATTAAATTTTTCATCCATTATTCAACCTCTTCAAAGCATTTAAATTTTAAAAGAGAAATAGATTTCTCAGTTGCAAAAACATATTGATCAAATAACTTTTTAACTTTAAGGGATTCTAATGCTTGCTCCTTACTCAAAAGTCCTGTAGCATATACTTGAAGAGTTCTATATACATCATCATCAGCTACTGCACCAATAATCAAGTCAAATTTATCTCCTTTATAACTTCCATTTCTATTTTCAGAAACAAAATTCAACCAATCTTCATCAGGTAATTTAAAGCGCTTTATAATCAGTTTTTTATTTTCTATGACATCATCTATTTCATAAACGTTTAATATTGGGGTACCCCCTTTATTATTTGAAACTTTCCTTGCAAATGATTTTGCTTGTTCAATATTTGTTGTTGTGTAAAATCCATAACCAAAATCTAAGTACCTATTTTGCTTAATAAGTTTTGGTTTTGAAACTATCATATTACTTCCACGATAAAGAATCATAAAAACTCCTTTATTTTTTTGATTTTTGATTTTTCCTCTTTCAATTTCTTTAAAATTTCTTCTACTTGATTACGTCTAGCCAATCTTTCTTGTATTTTTATTATTTTATCTTTATCGTTTCCAATATATTCACTAATTACCTTTTTTCCATCACGATAACACAAGTAAAAATATTTTTTACCTTTAATAGATTTAGGAAGCAATTTACCTTTTGGTAGAGTTTCTAACTCTTTTAGATATTGTAATATCATATTTTCATTTCTCGTCTCTTCACGGACTATAATAGATGTAAGTACACTCATATTCATTCACCACTAATATTATAACTAACATTTAATAAAAAATCAATATATTTGTTGTATAATAAATTAATTTTAATGTTTTTATGTTCTAAAACTTATTATTTACAAAATACAAAAAAAGCGAAAACCAATAAAGATCTTCGCTTAAAGTGTTACGATTTAATTAATTATTCATTAATTATTTTTCTTCTTCAGCAGGAGCTTCTTCTTCAGCAGGAGCTTCTTCTTGAGCTGGAGCTTCTTCTTCAGTTGGAGCTTCTTCTTCAGTTGGAGCTTCTTCTTCAGCAGGTGCTTCTTCTTCAGCTGGAGCTTCTTGTTCAGCAGGAGCTTCTTCTTGAGCTGGAGCTTCTTCTTCAGTTGGAGCTTCTTCTTCAGCAGGTGCTTCTTCTTGAGCTGGAGCTTCTTCTTCAGTAGGAGCTTCCTCTTCAGCTGGAGCTTCTTCTTCAGCTGGAGCTTCTTTTTGAGCAGGAGCTTCTTCTTTAGCAGGTGCTTCTTCTTCAGCTGGAGCATTAGCAGCAGCTAAAGCTTCTTCATTTAAAGTTAAACCTAATTTTTCCATTACTTTTGCAAGTAATTCAGAAACATAAGCATATCTCTTATCGCTCTTAACGTTACATAAGAATGATTTACCTTCACCATCAGCAGCAACTTTTTCTTCTGGAAGATATTCTTTTTCACTTAATGGTAAAGCAACATATAAGTTCTTATGTCTCATAGTGAACTTAGCTACTTCTTCACCATCAACTGTGAATGTTTCATCATCATGATCAATTGTTGATTCAACTTTCTTTTCATCATTACTATATGCTAAGATTTCTTTCTTTAATGCATCATAATAATTTCTTGTATCTTCTTCAGATCTAATTAATTTACCGAAGTAAGAATCTTCAAATGATTCATCCTTAGCTTCTTCACTAACTTGTTCTTCAGGTTCACTGAAGTCTTTAGCATTCTTCTTGAATAAGAAGATTACTAATACAACTAAGCCAGCTACTAATAAGCCAATGATTACCCACATAAACCATGGAATAGGTTCAAATGTATTAACTTCAACAACACCAAATACTGAGAAGTGTGATACTACAAATGAGATTTCACCATTTTCAGGTACTAAGATTAACATTTCTCCATTAGGATTTGGAGCGCCTTCTACGTTAGCATCATTATTGAAAATATGAGCAATCTTAATATATTTACCAATTAAAGTTTCAGGAACTTTAATAGTAACTGTATAAGTATCTTCTGCATCATAACGGTTTCCACCTTCATCATTTAGATGGATTTCGTAAGCAGCTCTCATCTTACCTCTTTCGTTCTTATCTAAGATAGATTTGATATTGAACTTCTTATATTTAGCAAATACATCTTCTTTGAAGATAACTGTGCCAACAGGCATACCATTAGCAGCTTCTACTTTAATACCATTTTCAGAATCTTCAACTGATTCTACATTTGGAGCAACGATCTTCCATGCTAAATCAGCAACAGTGCCTTCAATTTCGTAGTTATCATTTTCAGCAGTGAAAGTAACTTTAGCAGTGTAATCACCAATTTCAGTTGCTTTATTACCAGTGTATGCTGGAACAGCATGAGCTGGAACGTTCTTTAATACAACTGTCTTTTCAGATCCATCATATGTAAATGGAGCTACATAATCCCAAGAAGCTGTGCTTACGTTAATCTTAGCTTTTGCGATTTCCCAATCTAAAGCTTTGAATTCGCCAGTTACAGTGTAGTTAGCTGATAAGCCTTCAACTGTAGCTGTTGCATGATATGAACCAGCATCAGTAGCTTTATTACCATTATATTTAACGATAGATTCTAAATATGCAGGTAAGTTAACTAATTTAACTTCTTTTTCAGTTCCATCATATGTGAATGATGTATAATCCCAATTAAATGTACTTAAATCAACATTTGCAGGGTTAATAGTCCAAGTACATGTTGGAATAGTACCAGTAATATTATAGTTAGATGCAACCTTACCACTTGCTAATGCGTATGTAGCACTTGCAGTGTATGAACCAGCATCAGTAGCTTCATTATTATTATAAGTTAATGTAATGAATGCAGGAGCATTTGTAATAGTTACAGATTTAGCTGTGCCATCATAAGTAAATGTAACAGTAGTAGACCATGTTAATGTACTTAAATCTAGTGCTTTCTTGTTGATTGTCCAAGCTAAATCAGTAGGTTGAGTTCCTGTAAATTCATAGTTATTAGCATCAACTAATGTGATAACAGCTTTAGCAGTATATGAACCAGCATTTGTAGCTTTATAATCACCAGTCTTAGTAACTGTAGCGATACCATTATATTCACTAGGTTCAGTAATACTTACTGAATGTTCAGCTTCATCAAAATCAAATGTAACTGTAGTAGACCAAGTATATTTACTTAAATCAACTTTAGCTTTATTAATTACCCAAGCTTGATCAGCAACTGTACCAATAACTTCATAGTTAGCAGCATATTCATTCTTAACAGCGAATGTAACGCTAGCTGTATATGAACCAGCATTTGTTTTCTTAGAGTTAACAAATGTAGCATTTAATTTTTCATCATATGTAAATTCAATATTCTTTTCAGTCTTATCATAAGTGAAAGGAGCTGTATAATTCCAAGCATATTCACTTACATCGATTGTAGCTTTATTAATTACCCATGCACATTTTGGAGCTTCATTAACTAATACATAGTTATCAGCATCTTTTAATGTGAATGTAGCTGAAGCTGTATATGAGCCAGCATCTGTCTTAGTATTATCAGTATAGAATACATTTACTAATTCATCTAAAGCATTAGCAACGAATTTAACTTCTTTAATAGAGCCATTATATGTGAATGCAGTTGTATAATCCCAAGCATATTGTGAAACATCAACTTCTGCTGGATTGATAGTTACACTGATTTCATTAGAAGCAATTGTCTTTTCTAATGTTGTGTCAGTAGCTTCACATGTGTAAATACCAGAATCTAATACGTTCTTAACTGTATAAGTAGCATCAGTAGCACCTTCAATAGCTTCACCATCTTTTAACCATTGGTATGTAAATTCATGACCTTCAGCTAATGAAGTAACTTTAACGTTTAATTCATATTCAGTATCTGGATCATAAGTAGCAACGATAGCTTCATTTAATTCATTTCCGTAATAAATTTCAACTTCAAAATCTTTAACAGCAACGATTTCTGCATCACATGCAGGCATTACGTTATCAGTTACGATTTCGTTAGTATCTTTATATACGAAATAAGTAATTTCATCATCGTTAGCATATGTCATTAAGTCAGCACCAACAGGTAAGAAACCAGTGATAACTTCTTCATCAATGTAGTAAGTTACTTTATATAAATCAGTAACATTAACTGTTAAATCAACAGCTACATCTTCAGGAATAGCAAAGAATACTTCGATAGCATCTTTGATTGTGTCAGCTTTATCGTCAAATATTCTATCGATTAAGCTTTCAATTACGAAGTTATAATCAGCTTTAAATACACTATTACCTTCGTAGAAATCAACAGCACTCTTATTCTTAATGCTTTCTGGAACATGAGCATATACTCTAGCTACGATATCTTTAATCTTGTCAAAATATTCAGAATAATCAGCGATTCTATCTAATTTAGCATAGAAGTCTTCATTAGTATATGCTGAATTTGGATCAGCCCATTCTCTAAATAAAGCTGCAGATAATTCAGAATCATTAATCTTAACTAAGATGTTATATACTTTATTAGCGATTGTATCAAATTTAACCTTTTCTAAGATTGAATCATTAACAACTTTGCCTAATACAGATTTAACCTTTTCAGGAGTGATTTGTTCACCCTTTTCAAGTAATGCTAAGAATGTATCAATTGCTTTATCAATTCTTTCGTTAGTAAAGAATGAAACACCAAAAATGTTATTTAAGTTTTCAGCGTCTAATAAGTTAGCTAAAACAGTCTTATAATCAACATTCTTTAATAATTCAATATATTCAGAAATTGTTGTTTCATTGAATCTATTGTATAATTCATCAATAGTCATTGAACCATCTTCGAATAAACGTAACTTTAATTCATCAGTAATGATTTCAGTTGAATCAACTTTAGCTAAAGCTTTAGCGAACTTAGATGGAGTAGTTAAATCAAGAACGATTGTACCATCTTCTACATTGAAATCAATGTATTGATCTAATAATGAGCAGATATTACGGATTCTTGAACAATCCCCATATAAACCAGCAGTGAAAGTGAATGCAAAGTTACCTAAGCTTGATTCAATTTCAATATACCAGCTTAACTTCATTTCATCATCAGTGAAGTTAGCAATTTCAGATGGTCTTGGTAAAGCAGCTAATACAGCTTTGATAGCACTAGCTGAGATATCACCATTGTTATAAATTGCATTGCCATCAACTTTGATTGCTTTTAAAGCATTCTTTAAATCAGCGATTGATAAATCACTAATATTATCTTTAACGATATCTTTAATATCATCAGTTGTAAAACCAACTTCTTTAGCTAAATCTTTTAATGAATCAACACCGATTTCATTAACAACGTCTAATAAGTCAGAAACTCCAACTTTGTCGATGATGTCTTTAACATCGTCTTTACTTAAGATTTCAGAACCTTCTTTTAATACATCAGTAACAACTTCTAAGTCAGTATTCTTTAAGAAGTCTTTAATTTCATCGTTAGATGAATTAGTAATGATGTTATTGATTTCATCTTTAACATCAACAACTTCAATAATAGCTGCAACATCAGCACCACTAGCAACAACATTAATAACTTCAGTTACATCGCTTAATGATAATTCAACTTTTTCACCATCAGCTTGAATGTCTTTAACTTCAGCTACTAAGTTATCAATTTTGCTAGCAACTTGATTAGTTACGTTTAAGATTTCAGTAGCATTAGCACCTTCATTACCATAAACTGTTTTAACAGCTTCATTGATAACTTGAGTTAAGCTAGCTTGAACATCTTCCATAACTTTATCAGGAGTAGCTGTTGGGTTACTTTCTGTATAGCTTGTTACGTATCTATCAACATAGAACATAATTAATGTATCATATGAACCATTTTGAGCTAATAGGTTTTCATTAACATCTTCTGAAGAGCCTAATTGGCTAGCGATTACATCTGATAATGTAGAAACATCAACATCATCATAATTTCCAAAATATAATAAACTACCTTTCTTGTAATTACTAGATGTTGGAAGTAAGTCATCAAAATTAATCTTATCAGCAACATAGTCATAAGCAAATTCAACTACTTTGTTCTTAAAGTCGATTAAATCTTGCTTTGTAATGTTTTTGATAGGAGCATTAGCATTAACTAAAATACTTAATTCGTTATTTTCATAGCTTACTTTGAAATAATCATTCGCATAATTATAATTAGCAGCATTAACTTCATTTTTAGTGTTATTTACAAATGAACATGTAAAACCTAAAATTAAAGTAACAGCTAATAAAATTAAAACAGCAAATTTACTTTTTCTAAAAACTTTTTGCATAACACTTTTCCTCTTTTCTAATAATTTTACGTTTCCACGTAATGAAAATTTTTATCTAGTGCCCTAGATTTTTTTCATTTTAGCTTTCTTTTCTTTTACTAAAATGATGATTGCTACTGATATTATATATAAAGTAGCTACTGTAATACCAATGATAAGTGGGAAATTTACTTTTATTGGTTTTTCAGGTTCTACTTGTTTTATAACTTCAGTAGATTTGAACTTTGCAGTATAAACTGCATTACCACTAACAGTTTCAATTTCTTTATCCCAGCCAATAAATTCATAATCATAATTTTCATCACTAGCTTTTATAGGGTCATTGGGGATATTTACTTTATCACCATAATGGTATATTTCTTCAGATATTACCATATCGTCAGAAATAAAACTTACGCTATAATTTTGATAACTTGTAACCACGCCTACATATACAGGATTTGCACCCATGATTAACTTATTATCAAATAGGTTTATTGTTTGTTTATTAGCGTCATAAGCAAACACCTTATCAAGCTTCATTCCTTCCGGAATAAGGCCTATATTTATTATGACTTCTTCACCATATTTAGCTTTTTCTTTATTAACACTAATACTTACAAATTCGTTTGTAATAATGTTAATTATAGATTCACTATATACATGGTACGAACAAGCCGAATTAAATGCAAAACTAATTGTTTTGTTTGCTATTTGAGATCTCACTTTTACTTCTTCGCTTCCGCCATTTTCATAAAGGTTAAGATTATCAATATCAAACAATCCATTTAACTTCACATTTAAGTCATAATCTTTAATTAATTTATCCTCATTGAAACTTATATTGTAATAATATTCATAAGGATTATCATTTGTAATGCTTAGATTAATTTTATGTATTCCATCCTTTTTAAAATTATCAAAAGTTATAGAATCTATTGTAATTAATCCTTCTTTACAAGTAATATTTAAATTATTTACTTCATCAAAGTTATTAATAAAATTTAATAAATCTAAATCATTAATACTTAATGTATCTGCTTTGATAAAATAATTATCACTATTATCACTTGTAAAATTAATAGGACTATTATTATCATCAACTAAGATATTTATAGCATTAAATTCTGCATAATATGTATCATCATTATTTACTGGTGTAATTTCTTTATCCCAAGATTCAAATTCATAATAATACGGACCAAAGTTTGGTTTAATTAATTCGCCTTTATAATTTGGAACCTCACCATAATGATAATATTCTATTATTTCTTTATCTCCTACTAACCAAGTGATTTTGTAATCTTTGTATATACCTTCATAATATGCATATACATCACAATCACTCATTACATTAGTAGTGTCAAATATTTCACCATTTTCAAGGACCCAATATTTAAATTCATATTTAGAATATATTGAGTCAGGATCCTTTTTAGGAATACTTCCTTCATATATTACGTATGATGCTTCTTCAGCTTCATAAGTACCTAGATATGTTTTATCACTGTTATAGAAATTAACATGATATATAATTGGTTCTTGGATGTTTACATTTTTATTTAGAACTGAGCTTATATTTAAGGTAACATTTTCATTATATTCATCTCTTTTAATTAATTCTTTTGATGAATATTTAGAGATAATATTAATGAATGAATCACTTAAAACATCTGGTTCTATTTTGTATTTTTCTTCTGGAGATATAGGTTTAATCACTTCTTTTGGAGCATCTCCAGGATTGCTTATTTTTTTAGGTTCTATTGGCTCAACTACTGTAGTAGGTTTAATTGGCTCACTAACTTCATTTGGCTTGTTAGCTAAAATAACTTCCGTAGGATATCCACCAATAATTGGATATGCTTTTATAGTATCATCTGCTACATATATTTCATTTTCTAAAATGGCATTATATGTCTTTTTATTAATCGTCCAATTTGAATCTATTACGCAAGCATTAGCTCTACTCATAATACCTTTCTTAGATATTGGATCAAAGGCTTCAAAGTTATAAACTTCCTTATCATCAATGGCATTACAAAACATTGCAAGCTGTGCTACTAATATTAAATATTTTTCTGTCTTACCTTTAATGTCTAGTGCTTTGGCTACTAAACCAGAACGGTATAAAGCATCTAAACATCTTAATAATTCTTCAAAGTTGTTTTTAATTGAAGTGTAATTAGTAACATAATACGTATATTTATCTTTGTCATTTTCTAAAGAGAAATAAGCATTTAAGATGCCTCTTAAATTATTAGTAGCAGTACCTGCTCTATCTATTGCTTCTTCATCAGCTTGTAAGACACCTAATTCACTTCTTTTATTTAAGACTTCAGTTACAGTTGAACCCATGATTGCATCATAAATAGTTCTTTGTAAACTAGTCATTGGAACTTTAATTAGTTCCATTAAAGATAGTTGATAATCAACCTTCTCTTTTCTTTCTAGATATACGTTATATCTTTCTAATAATTCCGCGTTCTCTAGGTTATATTTTTCTATATCACTTAAATAATTTAAATAAGCGACATAGTTATTTTCATATTCATTTAGTTTTTCTAAATAATTATTATAAGTATCTAATTTATTTAGATAATCATTATAATCATTTACATATTTATCATAATCACTTTTGTTTTTTTGATAAATTTTTAAATCATTTAGGTATTTATTGTAAGCTTCTAAATCTAAATTATATTTATTAAC
>JAZLLM010000108.1:0-21196 GCA_045598145.1 Bacilli bacterium
TAAATAATAGTTATATTAAACTACAAATTAATTTTGTCTAGAAGTATAAGCTATGGAAACAGTAAAATTAAATAATGTAAGTAATGTTAGTATTCCAGATTCTGTAACAAATATAGGATTATCAAACTTTAATAATTGCATATCATTAAAATACAATGAATATGAATGCGTATATATTTAGGTAATAATAAAAATCCCTTTTTATAATTGTGGTAAATTAAGCAGCGTAGTAATTCCAAATGGAGTAAAAGAAATAAATAATTATATGTTTTTTCTTGATATTTAATAAATAATGTAATAATACCTAAAGGTGTTACAGATATAGGCAATGATGCATTTACGTTATGTAGATCATTAGAAACTGTTTCAATTCCAAGTAGTGTAACTTTTATAGATTTTAATGTTTTTTGTGGATGCCATATTTTAACTAATATAACATTCCAAGGAACAATGGCACAATGAAATTCTATTTCTAAAGTTGAAAATTGGGATTTAAATTTTGGAGAGTATGTAGTTCATTGCATAGATGGCAACATATCAAAATAAATTAAACTTCTAGCAATTAATCTAGAAGTTTTTTGTATATTTACAATATTAGGAATTTTTATTTTGTTTATATGGCTTTAAAAATTGATGGTGGTATAATATTATGAAAGATTTAGTTAAAAGAATAGCAAAACACTTAGGAATTGATCCATTACCAGTTAAGTTTGAAAAGATATCAGATGATAGTAGAATCTATTTTCAAGAAGGCTACATAGCTATAAACGAGAACTTAAAAGGAAGTTATATAGAATGTGCTAAATCAATAGCACATGAAATGAGACATGTGTTTCAAATATACTATGCTAAATTAATGAATGATGAAAGAGCAAAAAGATGGCTAGATGAAATGAAACATCAAGTCAACTCTGAAAATATGAATAGTATAGAAGATTACTATACACAAGAACTTGAACTTGATGCTTTTGCATTTACAAAGTTCTATCTTGAAAATTATGAAGGAATAGAAGTAATTCACAAAATGCCAATGTATGAAAAAGTGATAGAAGCATACATAATAAAAAATAAAGAAATAATGTAGGAAAATAGCTATGGCGGTTTATTTAACTATTTGACAATATATCCTAAATAGACTATAATTTATAAATAGTAAGGAGAATATAAGAAATGAAAAAATTGATAATAGCATTATTGTTTATTTTGACTTTTGCTTTTGTGGCTTGTGTAGACCCAGAAAGACCAGAAGTCATCTTTACATTAGAAGAAGAGGTTAATTTATATAAAGATCAAAGTCATAAATTAATATATGAATTAACAAACGCAAACGAAGAATTTGAATATGAATTATCTAAAGATGGAATCATCGAAATAGATAATATGATGGTAAAAGGATTAAGTGAAGGTGAAGTTACATTAACAATAACTGTAAAAGATACTTTAATTAAAAAAGAAGTAAAAGTTACAATTAAAAAATTACCAAGAATTATTGGTGATTTAGATGTGGAAGTATTAGCTAATGGTAGCTTATCATTAGATATTAGTGATGGACTAGATATTATTTGGTCATCTAGTGATGAGAGTGTATTAAAATTTAGTGATGGAAGTAATTTTGCTACATTTAAAGAAGGCATTGTAAATGTCAAAGCTAAAACAAGTGAATATGAATTAAGTGCTACAATTAATGTACATGAACCAAGTGTACCAACAATTACTTTTGAAAATAGTGATAAATTAAATGTTAATTGGAATGATACATCACACTTATTAGATGGTGTTAAAGCACTAGACGCTGAAGATGGTGATATTACTGATAAGATAGTATTATCAGGTTTTGATATAAAAGAATATGGAGATCAAAAAGTATGCTTTGAAGTAACAGATACTGATGGTCATAAAGTTACAGCTTATAGAGATATTAACGTAAGTTGGAATTATGATATTACATTTATTGGTCATGCAGGAAGTTATTTTGGGGTAATGAATACTGAACAAGCATTCTTATATGCAGTACAAAATTTACATTACCAAGCATTAGAGTGTGACTTATCACAAACTAAAGATGGTGTCTTTGTATTATGCCATGATGCTGACTTTGGTGGAGTTAGGATTGGTAATACAAACTGGAGTGAAATGCAAAAAGTAACAGATACTAAGAATCGTCATTCAGGATATCCTCAAGAATTAGGACTAATTGAAAATGGTGAATACACATCCACAATGTGTACGTTAGCAAGATATTTAGAAATCTGTAAAGAATACAATGCTCAAGCAATTATTGAATTAAAAGATTCTAAAGGCATTGGTCAAAGTGATCAATCTAGAATGCAAGCTTTAATGAATGAAATTGAAAAAGCAGGAATGCTAGAGCATGTTACATTCTTAGGTAGTAATTATAATTGTTTGATTTGGACTAGAAAGAATGGTTATGATTATGTACCATGTCAATATTTAGTTAATTCATGTGATAGTCAAACTGTATTAGATAGATGTATTGAATATGATCTAGATTTAAGTATTAATGCTAT
Source organism: Bacilli bacterium (assembly GCA_045598145.1). Classification (GTDB taxonomy): domain Bacteria; phylum Bacillota_I; class Bacilli_A; order ML615J-28; family CAG-698; genus RGIG3506. The sequence continues at coordinate 2,529 of JAZLLM010000108.1, forward strand.
GGATGGTGGACCAAATTCTGATGAATGGTTAGCTAAATACCATGAAGCAGGTTTAGAAATCTCTGCTTGGACATTTAGTCAATACGTTGATTATGAAACAGCTCAAAAATGGATTGATAAAGGTATAGACTACATTACCACAGATTGGCATCATATGGATGAATTAGAATTACCATTAATAAATGGTAAGACAGGTATAACTCATGAAGTAGTTATTAAAGATTTAAATGATGTAATTTTAAGAAGATATATAGTTAAAGACGGAGATAGTGTTAAACTTCCTAAAGATCCTATCCATGTAGGTTATTTATTCAAAGGATGGAGTAATGATGGTAAGTGCGTAACAAGTGATTTAGAGATTGTAGCTTTATTTGATGAAGTTACTTATAAAGAATCTAAGATTAATTATGTCTTAGATGGTGGCACAATTAATGATGCATCTTATCCTACTACATACCAAGAAACTGTAGGCTGCACTCTACCTAAGAATGTAAGTAAAGAAGGCTATAAATTCTTAGGTTGGAGTTTAAATCAAAATATCCCTACATATGTATCTAATATTAGTTATACTGAAACAGGTGATATTACATTATATGCATTCTATAAAGAAATAGTAACAGGTGTAGAAACATTAGAAGTAGGTACTAATAAAGAATATCAAACATTACAAGCAGCTTTAGATGCATGTAAAGATGGTGATATTATAGTTATCTATGATGGTACTCATACTGTAAGTGCACAATATAACTTTAGTAAAGCAGTTACTATCTTAGGTCCTAATGAAGGCATTAGTGGAGATAGTGAAAATAGAGTAGAAGAAGCTATAGTACAAGTGCAAAGCACTGTGATTAATACACCTAATTTAGTATTTGATGGTTTAAAGATAGTTAATGCGGAATTTAACGTAAATGCATTTTATGTAAATGCTAATACACAAAACTTTGTGGTAAGAAATTGTGTATTATTTGATTTCAATAGCTTCTTAAGAATAGATGCAAATACAGGTGAACACGCTACATTTACAATTGAAAATTGCAAATTAGAAAAGATAGCACAATTCTTGTTTAAGGGTGATAATATCCAAAACGTAGATACATTTAGGTTTGTGGGTAATTATATGATTAACTGCGGAAGTGTAGCTAATACAGCTGCTGGTTGGATTAGATTAAAAGGAACTTCAAATATGGTTGCATATATTGAAAACAATACCTTTGATGGTGATTTGACAGCTGCTGATAATTCATGGTTTGCAGTTATGGCTGGTAGTGCAGTTGTTAAATACAATGCGTTTAAAAACACAACTAGGATAATTTGCTCAACTAATAATAAACCAATCACATTTGATTATAATATCTATTATGATAAAGATGGTAAAGTATTAGACGCTGCACCTAGTCAAATCAAAGGTACAGGCGTAACTAAAGATATACATGTATGTGCAAGTGAAGTTGAAAGATTAACTGAATATGCTAATTATTTAGCTAATTAATAAAAATAGTGGTTATAAAAAATTTGGTGTGTAGTCAAATTATTTATAATCGCTTTTTTTAATTATTTATCTATATAATAAGAAAGAGAAACAAATATATAATGAAGAGTAGATATGCGATGCTTTAAAAATATTCAAACTTATTATTCATTTAAGAAACGAATTTCAAATAAATTGAAAATCAAACAAGAATGTGGTATAATAAGAAAAAAATATAGAGAGGTATGCATGAAAAAGAAAAATTTTAGTTTATTTTTATTAATTCTATTTGTTTTATTTACTATTGCAATTATACCAAATAAGGCTTTTGCAGCTAGTATTAAAACATGTACATTTAGCGTTAAAGATTGGGGTGGAAAAACAGAAGGTTCATATGTCTCAGACGAAATTGAAGGTAATGGATATTTAGAAGATGACGATGTTATTTCTGCGAAAATGGCTAACTTTATTCCTTCATCTGGTCAAATAAAAGGAAATCAAACAAATTGTAATAATAATTATTATTTATATAACACTATTGCAATGCCTGGTGATATTAAAAGTATTGCTATTACTGGAGATACAAGTGATTCTAATTATTTTAAAAACAATTTATATGTTGCAATAGGTGATATTGAACAAGGAGATATAACAGACGTAAGCTGTGGAATTAAAGGAACTTTAAGTGATGATAAAGGTTCTTTCTCATGGCATTTTTCAAGTGGAGGAACTGGCAAATATTTTAAGCTTTATTCAAATGAGAAATTTACAAATGGTTCATTAAAAGGAATTGTAATAACTGTCACATATGAAACAAGCACTCCTGTAAAAGAGATAGTTGCTCTTGACATACTTGGAAATCCTACAAAAACAGAATATGAAGTTGGTGAAACATTTAATACTGAAGGATTAACTGTACAAGCTACATATAGTGATGCAAGTACAGGAGATGTTACTGATGATGCTACATTTACCATTAATCCTGCAACATTTACAACTGCAAGTGATAACACAAGTGTTAAATTAACTGCAAAAGTAGATGATGTATCTTCAAGCGAAAAAACAATTAACAATATTAAAGTTGTAGTGCCTGAACCAGCTGTATTAGTTTCTGATATTTTACCTGCTTATTTGCTTACAAGTTCAAATAATAAATGGTTTAACGATAATGGCTATTCAGTAGCATATGTTTATGGTGAAAAATTGTATTTCCAAGAAAAAAGTAACTATTCATCTGTTATTAATAATTTTTTATTAACAACTGAACTTACAAAAAGTGGTGATGATTACACAGCAACTTGTGATGGAAGAACAATTACATTTAAAATGAATGCAAATGTTTTAGAAAGTATAATTGTAAGTAGTAGTGTAACTGATTATTTAAATGGTACTTATTTTTTACCACCATTTGCTGATAGTCAAAATAATTTTGAAACAAGCTTTACTTCTAGTGAAACAACTATATCATTAGTAGATGGTGTAATTACAATTTCTAGTAGTAATGGAGAAAAAACAGTAGAACTAGTTCTTTATGTTGATAGTTCTTTTACTAAGGTTCCTGATGGCACATATGTATTTAGTGATTCACAAGAAAGTGGTACTGCTCTTAAGTGTAGTGGAGTATCTGGTGATAATCTTACAAAATCTTATGCTGCTACTTTAATAGATGAAAAAATAGATGAATGCTGGCATCTAGATTCTGGTATTGTTACTATTGCTCATAACGATGAAACTAACTTTGTTATTACTGTTGATGCTGAAAATACAAATGGTTGTGATGTAGATATTACTATAAATGTATGTGAGGAAGCCCCAGTTGAATGGACTGAATGGGAAAAATTTGAATCAGGTGCTGGAGTATGGAAATATTCTACTGAGGCATATGCACAATATGTTGGTGAAATACCTGACAGTTATTCTTATATATATGTTCGTTCACAAAAGAATGATTCTAATATTAAGCAACTTAAATTAGTAGGTTGGGGTGCTCAATCATTATCTACTTTGGGTGTTGATTTAATTATTGATTGGAACATGAACACAAATGAATTTACTATTCAAAAACAAAATACTGGATCATTCTTTTCAAGTTACAATGAATATGTAATGATTCAAGATTATAATTCATTTGCTGGTGGAAAACCAAAAGAAGGCAGTTATAATGAAGAAACCAAATCATTTAAAATTGCAGTTGTTTATTATATCTCAGCAGGATATTTCGGATATGATTATGAAGAATTTAAATTGATTGATACCGATATTAAAGCAAATAATTATACTCATGATGTTGATATTAAATTGATAAAATTATATGCTGATGATGTTACATATGCATTCCAATTAAAAGAAGATATTGAGTTAGGAAAAACATATGCAAGCTCAGATATGCAATATTATTGTACTCTTACTCCATCTGGTTCTCTTTATATGTATGGTTTAGATGCCACATTAAAAGTAACAAAAAATACACTTGGTGAAATTCATGCAGAAGCTACTATGAATGTTAAAGGTGTAACTTTTAATATTACATATGATGAGCCTCACGTCCATATACTTAAAGCGACATATAGTAAAGTTAATCCAACATGTATAAAAGCAGGAAATGAAGCTTATTATGAATGTGGTTGCGGAAAGTATTTTTCTGATGAAGCTTTAACTAAAGAAATTACAAACCTTAAAAATTGGCTTGAAGAAGGTGGAGAAGGTTATATTGCACCATTAGGTCATCACTATTCTGGTGAAGTAACATATGTTTGGGATAATGATAAATGTACAGCATCTTGGCATTGTGATCATGAAGGATGTAACGAAGTAGAATCAGAAACAGTAACTGGATCTTATGTTAAAGATACTGATGCAACATGTATTGAAAATGAAAAAGGTCATTTAGAAGCAACATTTGAAAGTGCTAATTTTGCAAAACAATCAAAAGACGCTAATAGCTTCACAAAAGAAAATACTGCATTAGGTCATCACTATTCTGGTGAAGTAACATATGTATGGGATAATGATAAATGTACAGCATCTTGGCATTGTGATCATGAAGGATGTAACGAAGTAGAATCTGAAACAGTAACTGGAACTTATGTTAAAGATACTGATGCAACATGTACTGAAAATGAAAAAGGTCATTTAGAAGCAACATTTGAAAGTGCTAATTTTGCAAAACAAGTAAAAGAAGCTAATAGTTTCGTAAAAGAAAATACTGCATTAGGTCATCACTATTCTGGTGAAGTAACATATGTATGGGATAATGATAAATGTACTGCATCAAGACATTGTGATCATGAAGGATGTGATGAAGTTGAATCTGAAACTGCAATAGGTGTTTATGTAGTTGATACAGATGCAACTCACAAAGATAATGAATTTGGTCATTATGAAGTAACATTTAATAATCCAAATTTTGTTAGTCAAGTTGAAGAAGCTAATAGTGTTGAAATAGAAAACACTAAGTTAAAAGGTTTAGCTGCTGGTGCCGTTGTTGGTATTTCAATTGGTTCATTATTATTAGTTTTATTAGTTATTTACGCACTTGGATATTTCTTCTTATATAGAAATGGTAAACTTGATAATAATATAATTGCAATTATTTATAAATTTTTACCAAAGAAAGAAAAAGAAGAAAAGGGAGAAGAAGCTACTGAAACTGAAACAAAAGAAGAATAATTTTTAGTAAACCCTATTATAAAAATAATGGGGTTTTTATTTATGAACATAGGAAATAATTAATTAGTAAATATACTAATATTAACTTAAATTAAGTAATAAATAAGTACTTCATTTGATTTATACATTTTGTTATGTTATAATATGTGAAAAAATATAAAAAATTATGGGGTATAAATAAATGAAAAAAACACATAAAAAATTATTTATTGTGATTTTATTATTGGTAGTATCTTTTGTGTTTGTGGGATGCAAAAAAGTTGAACCAGAAATAGAAGTTAATGCTACAATCATAGATGAATTTAGTTGTTATGAAAATGATCCTGTAATAACAATTAAATTAACAGGAGCTACTTTTAATAATGATGTTAATTTAGATTCTTATACTTTTAGTGGTGCTTTTAGAGATTTAAGCGTAAAAGGTATTGTAAGAATTGATGATTGTACTATGGAGGTTAGCACTACTGGTAGAGTTCGAACTGATTTTGCATATGGGTATGTAGACATAAGCGAAAAAGAAATTAGTGAAGAGATGCCTATAACTGTAAGTACAGAAATTGATATGCACGGAATAAAAACTGTTGAATTTACTGGTATAGATGTTGAAGGTTTAGGAAAAAAGGTTGCTAAGTCTTTAATTTCTATGGGTATTAAAAAGATCCCTTATGTAGGTGGATTTGCTGAAAGTGCCTTAAGTCCAACAATTAATAAAATCCTAGGTATTAAAGAAGGACCTAGTACAATGGATGTATTAAGAGAAATCCAAGGTCAAATTAAGGATTTATCAATTCAATTAGATGACTCTACTCAACAAATTTTAAATAGATTATATTTAAATGAAGCTTTTAAAGATTTTGATAATGAACTTACACATTTAGCTTCAGCTACTGATGCTTTATATGATAAGATTTCTATAATCTTTAAAAATCAAGATACATCAGATAATTACAAAGCTTTAAAATTAGCTGAATTAATGGATTTTGATTCTAATGATATTAATACATATGTAAATGTAGTAAAGACTTTATCTAAATATTTAGATGGTACACAAATTTCTAATTTGAGTAATAAGAGTATTTTTGAAAATGCTTTTATCGCTGCGTGCAATGATTCAATACTTGGCGGTGAAGCTGCAATGAGAGCAGCTACATATGTTAACCAAGTAAGTAGTGTACTTGCTTATTCATATAAAGCAATGATTACAATATTATACTCTAAAGCATATATAGCAGAAAATATTACTGAATTAGAAAATAAAGTAGCAGAAGATCCTGACCTTGCTAATTCTTTAAATGCTACTGTTATAAGTAAATATAAGGATTCATATAATAAAGATTATTGGGAAAGTATGTTATTAGATACTTCAAGCTCTGGTTTAGTAGCTTTACATGATCATTATTTTAGTGAAGAAAGTGGAAGTGCTGCTTCAAATTATAATAAATTAGTTAGTGATAATTGGTTTAGTTATATTAAAAAATATAAAGTTGATGATAAAGGTGTTGAACTTGAACTTATCAAATTAAATAATAAATTAGTATGTGTTAAACCAACTGAAATTGGTCTAGATAGATCTAAAGGTAAAGAAAATACAAAAACTGTAGTTAATAGTGTAAATAATGCTTTAAATAATACATTATACACAGCTGTTAACAAAGATGATATAAAGAAGATTATTAATCACATTGTAAATAATGAGCATAATGTATACTTAAGTGAAGATAGTGATAAAGGACTTCTTACAAAAGAAGAAACTTTACTTTCTATTTTAAAAAATTATGGATTTACTGTAGATGAAGCTACTGGTAATCCATTATTAATTAGTTCATCATCAGGCGATTATGCTATTTATTCACATTATGATACAACTCCACAAGCTCATTATTTAGGCAGTGATTATGAGGCTCAACTATCAGTTAATGCTTATGATATGAATCTGAAGATGCCTTATGATGCAGCTAGTGGTATATCAAAGAATGATCCTGAATGGGAGGATATTAGATATTATTATTATTCTAAAAAATATACATCATCTAGCGTTAAAAGAGATGATGGTACAGATTATGTATTCTATTATTTTGCACCTGCTGATACACATATTAGTTCAAAAGAAGACTTTAATGAATTTGTAACAAGTATTGCAAATGGTAATGATTACTATAATAAGAATGTATATTTAGATACTGATATAGATTTTGACAAAGAAATATATTCATATATTTGGGTAGAAAATAAAACATCTACACCATTTAGAGGTACTTTCTATGGCCAAAATCACACAATATCTAATGTAACTGATGAAACAAAATATTCATGTGGTGGTATATTTAGAGTAATTGGTGATAATGCATTTATCAAAGACTTAAATTTAGAAAACATTAACATTAAAGGACAAAATGGTAATAGTTCATTTGGTGCTTTAGTAGGTTTAGTTAATGGTAATGCTAGAATAATAAATGTAAAAGTAAATAATGGTAGTGTTAGTGGTGGTAATTACGTAGGTGGATTAATAGGTCAAATCAGTTCTGGTTCATTAGTAATTCAATCATGCTCAACAAATATTACTGTAAATGGTAATGGTAATTATGCGGGTGGTATTATTGGAGGCTCTACTAGTAAGAGTACCCAACAAATTACTGCTTGTTCATGTGAAGGAAAGATTAATGCAAATAATTGTAGTGCCGTTGGTGGTATTGTAGGTTATTTAGCAAATGATTCTAAAGATCAACTTCATATAGTTAATTCATGCACAAATTATGCAGAAATTTCTACATCAGGTTATGCTGGAGGTATTATTGGTCACTTAGATACAGATAGTGTTAATCATTCTATTACTAATAACGTAAATAATGGTGTAATTAATTCTTCTAATTCATATGCTGGTGGTATCGTAGGATTCTCTGAAGGTGGAGGTAAGTTTACTAATAATACTAATAATACTAATATTAATGGTAAAATTGCTGGTGGCATTTTAGGATATAACGAAGATGATTCAATTGATTTTTCTTCATCAGTTAATAACGGTAATATCACAGCTAGTGATGATGCAGCTGGTATTTGCGGATATTTAGGAAATAATTCAAATGACAAAGCATATACTGCTAAAGGCTGCGTAAATAATGGTGATATTACATCGACTGAAAATTATGCTGGTGGTATCTTTGGTCACTTAGATACAGATAGTCATAATCACATTATAAATGATAATATCAATACTGGTGCTATTACAAGTGCTAATTCAGCTGGAGGAATTGTAGGATATTCTGAAGGTGGCGGCGAAATGATGGGTAACACTAATATTGGTAATGTTAGCGGTAAATTAGCTGGTGGTATCATGGGTGATAATGAAGATGATTATTATAACCTAAATGAAAATAAAAATTATGGAAATATTAAAGGTATTAACCAAGCAGGAGGTATCTTAGGTTATACTGGAACTAGAGATTTTGATGGTAAGTTTACATTTGATAATTCTAATAATTATGGAGATGTAACTTCAGAAGAATCATATGCTGGTGGTATTGCTGGTGAATTACGCACTGATAATTTAAATCATAGTTTTATAAATTGTATTAACACTGGAAATATTAGCGGTAATATTTCTTGTGGTGGTATTATAGGTATGATGCATGGTGGTGCAACTTTTACTAATTGCGTTAACCAAGGTGAAGTAACTTCTGTAACTGCAAATGCTGGTGGTATTTGTGCTACAATTAGTGATGATAGATGTACATTTACTGGATGTATTAACGAAGCAGATGTTAGTGCTAAAGAATGCTGTGGAGGTATTGTTGGAGAAGCTGGTAATAAAACTAACGACCCAACTCATAAGTTCCTATATTGCGAAAATACAGGTAACATTAAATCTTCTAATGCAACTGCTGGTGGTATTTGTGGATCACTTAAAACAGATAGTAAGAGCCATATAGTAGACAGTTGTAATAATTATGGTATTATTGAAGGTAATACTGCAGCAGGTGGTATTATAGGCTTTATGTATGGTGGTGGAACTATTTCAAATTGTACAAATGAAGCTAATGTAAAATCAAATGATTATGCAGGTGGAATTATTGGTAGAATTGAAGATGATGCTAACACATTCTCAAATTGCATAAATACAGGTACAGTTACAGCTACAGAAAGCCATAAAGGTAATACTGTAGGTTATGATGGAAAAACTAAAAAAACATATTAAGAAATATAATTATTAAAATATTTTAAAAAATATTGTATTCATGTATTGAAAATATGTTATAATACTAGAAAGCATATAAAAATAACAAGGGGGCTTTATGAAAAAAACATTATCAAGGGTATTATTTATAATAATTGCATTATTTTGCTTTGGTATTACTTATTTAATTTGCGATTCTAATATAAAAGTTCATGCAGATGATTATATTTTACCACCTACGGTTGAATATAAACCTAATCCAAATCCAACTAATAATAATTATGGTACAATAATAATTACAGCTGAAGAAGGCGATATTTATTATACAACAGATGGGACTGATCCTACCAAGGATTCAATTAAGTATATAAGTCCAATTATCGTAAACCATACAAATTTTGAAGTTAAAGCTATTGCTATTAGAGAATCTGATGGCGTAATGTCAATAATAATTAGCAAAGTTTTTGAGGAACGACATACACATGATGGATGGACAGCATGGACTGTTGAGGATTCTTTACCATCTAGTTCTGGAAATTATTATTTGGATGTCGATGTAACCTTAAAAAAAGGATTAGATTATAGATTTAATGGTACTATAAATTTATGTTTAAACGGACATAAAGTTGATTTAAATGGACAAAAAATGTTACCTAATGATGGTGTTCCTTATTTAGGCATATATGATTGTAATGATACAACTGAATATTATTTTAAAACTGATGGTGATTTATGGGTTTTAACAGACGATAAGAATCAAGAGAATGTAGAAGTAATTAAAGGCGGAATAATTACAAATGGCGGTACAGATAATGGTGATAGTATTAACCTAGGAACTTCTATGCCTCATGCAAATTTCTGTTTATTTGGTGGAACAATAGTTGGTAATCGTGGCTATCATGGAGTTATTAATATCGGCTTTGGAAGTTTTACAATGAATGGTGGCTGTATCTGCGGTAATTATTCATCTTTCCGTGGAGGCGCAATATATACTGGAGAAGTTGGCAATGCTACAATAAACGGTGGTGTTATTAAACAAAATACAGCAAAGTCATATGGTGGTGCTATTTATATTGATAGAAGTAGTTATGTATTAATGACTGGTGGTGTTATTGAAAATAACTCAAGTAGATATGGCGGTGCTATTTATGCAATAGATGGTGGCGAATTTAAAATAACAAACGGTGAAGTAAAAAATAATGAAGCTACTGATGGTGGAGCTATTTACTTAGATAAAAATTATGGCGGTGGTGTTTTTAATTTTGAAAATGGTCTTTTATCTAACAACGTAGCATCAGGTAATGGTGGTGCTGTATATTGTATAGGTACTATGAATACAAAAGGCGGCACTATAGAAAATTGTAGTGGTAAGTCTGGTGGAGCTATTTATGCTTCTAAAGGTGGTACTGTTAATTTAAATAACTTAACAATTGATAGTTGTAAAGCAACTTCTGTTGGTGGTGCAATTTATGTAAATAATGCAACATTAGAAATGACTACATCAACTATTAAAAACTGTGTTGTTGAAACAACATCTGCAGGTACAAATGGTGGTGGCGTTTATCTTCGTAGTTATCAAGCTTCAGACGTAACTATTTTTAATGTAGGTAAAGGAACTAAAATAGTTAATAACAAATGTAACGATGTAGTAAGTAACGTTTATTTATATAATAATCAATATATTAATTTCTTAGGTGGTGATAATGCACCTGATGAAGATACATTAATCGGTGTAACTTTCTATGACTACTCACAAATATATGGAAAGAGAGATATTACTAATGAACTTGCTGATGAAGATACAGCAACTACATATGCAAAATACATTACATCTGATAATCCAGACTTTGAAGTAATTGCTGAATCTGATAAAAAAATCTATTTAGGAAAACATGAACATAATTTCACAGAATTCCCATATGTAGATTCTACTGAAGAAGAAGCAGGACATTACCAATATTATCAATGTAATAATTGTAAGAAATATTTCAAAGATCCAAATGGATATGATCAAATTACTGATTTAGATGCTTGGCTAGCTCCTGGAGGAGAAGGATACATTCCTCTAAAAGAACATTATCATGATTTAACTCTTTGCCCTGGTCAAGAACCAACTAAAAATGAAGCTGGATACGAGCAATATTATAAATGTAGATGTGGAAGATATTTTTCTGATTATAATGGTCAAAATGAAATTCATGATTTAGAATATTGGAAAACTACTGAAGGATATATTCCTCCAACAAAAAATAATAATACTGATGATAATTCAAAACCTTGTTTCATGCATTGGATTTTAATAGTTTTATTATTAGCTTACTTGTTCTTAAATGTATTATTATATTTAATTAGCGATTTTAGTGCAAATAAAGTAGGTATAATTGTATCATTAATTTATTTATTAATCACATTTGTGTTAATGTTTGTTCATCATTGTGGTTTCTGCACGTTCTTAATTATTTTAAATTATATTTTATCTATAGTAGCGATTATATTCTGGATCGTTGGTGGATATTATTTTGATAGAGATGATGATAGTTGGAACTTTAACGATATTAAAGATTCTTCAAAGAGAAATCTTAAGAGAGTTAAACGAGGCTTTATTAAAACTAAAGATAAAGTAATGTCTAAGATCAAAAAAGATTACAATAATGAAAAAAGCCAAGAAAAATTAGCTAAATTAGATGAAGAATTAAAAGATTATGATAAGGCTATTTCTCAAGGAAAATGCTTCAAAATAGCAAAGAATTTATCTGCTAATACATCAAATGATGTTTCTAAAAAAACAATCGTTGAATATTTAACTTCAGAATTTAAAGAAGAAGTTGAAATTAATGAAAGAAAAAATGAAGCGATAAAAGGATTTATGCCTTTAGCTGATACTCACTTTACTCTTGTTAGAAAATGTGAGGATGGTTCAGTTAAACCTGCACATATATGCTTTGCATATATTTATGAATTAAATAACGGCAATGTATGCTTGAATTTAAAATTTAGTAGTGAAGAGGCTTTAGAACTTCAAAAGAACCATGAAAATGTTTATAGAGCTAAATCACCTATTAGTAAGAAGCTTTGGTATACAATCGTTGTTGATGAGACTTTCAATAAAGAAGAAGTGTTTGAATTAATTAAGAAATCTAAAGAGAATTCTGAACTTTCTTCATCAAAAGATCCTTTAGCATCTTTAAAAGCTCCTCTTAGATCAAAAAAGGCCGTTGATAAAGATAACGAAAACGAAAAGTAATAAGAATGATATGAATGGTGAGTTATAGGATATCTAGCTCACCATTTATGTTTAATTAATGATGTTTATATCTTAATTTAGTTAAATATTAAATTTAATCGAATAATTATTTTAATTAACAAAATTAACTTTTTTTGATGACCTAACTTTAAACTTAAAAACAAACATTAATAGTTGTTAAATATCTATTAAAAGTTGTATAATATAGTAGGATTCAATAATAAATAATTGTTAGGATTTAAAAAGTAAAGAAAGGAAACTTAAAAGTGAAAAAGAAAAATGTTTTAAGAAAAATTCTATGTTTATTCACATTTGTATTTATGACATTTGGTTTAATATCATTTGCAAAAACAAATGTTATATATGCATCACAAGAAGATCATGATCATAGTAGTTGGACAGAGATAAATGAATTACCAAGTAGTTCAGGTAGTTATGTTTTAACAAGTGATATAACACTTACTGGAGTTTGGACTGTTCCTACAGGTGAAACAAACCTTTGCTTAAATGGGCATGTAATTAGTGCTAATGGTGGAAATTTCAATGATATTATTGTTAGTGCTGATGCAACACTAAATCTTTATGATTGCAAAACAACATCTCACGATGGTTATGTTACTAGTGATGGTCTATGGCACCTTGGAACAGGTGAGGGCACTTTAAAAACTATTACTGGAGGTATTATCACTGGTGCAACTCTAAGTGGAGTAAATGTTAGTGGTACATTTAATATGTATGGTGGCACAATTTCTGGTTGCTCATCAACTGATGGTGGTGGTGTCTTAATTAACAGCAGTGGTACATTTAATATGTATGGTGGCACAATTAGTCATAATACAGCTGTAAATTGTGGTGGTGGAGTTAATGCTCAAGGTACATTTAATATGGAGAATGGTATCATTGAACTTAATATAGCTAACCCTAAGACAACAGATACATATTTTGGTGGTGGTGGTATTGTTATATATGGAAATGGTAAAGGCACTCTTTCTGGTGGAAAAATTCAATACAATAAATCATCAGTAAAAGGTGGTGGAGTACTATTTTTACAAGCTGGTAGTAGTAAAGCACAAAATGTGCCACTAGTAGACGTTTCTATTAACAATAATACTGCAGCAACTGGTGGTGGAGGAGTATTTTTTGATAATAGTTTTGTTACAGTAATATTAGGTGGAAACACAAATATAACTGGTAATGTATTAAACGGAACTATTACAAAAACTGATAATGGCTATTCTATTGATGGTGGAGATAAAAATAATTTTGACGTTGGTAGAGGAACAAAGGTTGAACTAGCAACAGAGACTAATTTGCCAAATGGAATGAGTGTTGGTCTATATAATGCAGCAACAAAGATTACTAAGGCAACTGAAGGTGATGAAAAATATTTCTCTGCTGACAATACAAATTATAATGTTAAATATAATACAGAGAATTATATAGAACTTAAGGGAAAAGTAATTGCTGATATATTACCAGAATATTTATTAGCTGATTCTACAAACAAAGCTGAAAATGAAAATGGTTATTCTATAGCATATGTTTATAGTGATAAGTTGTATTTCCAAGAGAAGAGTAACTATTCATCTGTTATTAATGATCTTCCAATAACTACCGTAATTAGTATGGATGGAGATAATTACACACTAACTCATGGTGAAAGAACTATTACCTTTGTAATGAGTGCTAATGTTTTATCAAATATTATTGTAAGTAGCTCTAGATCTGATTATTTAGATGGCACATACGTTATTCCACATATTCATAACTTTAGTTACGAAGCAAATGACAATGTTATTACAGCAACATGCACAGAAGGATGCACTGAGGGATGGGATCTAAACCCTCTTACTTTAACACTTATATCTCCTAGTAATTTTGTTTATGACGGAAACATCAAGAATTTTAATTTTGCGGATGGTGAAGCTGATGCATGGACAGCTGCTGGATTAGAACTTCCAACTATTGTATATTATATAAAGCAAAGTGGCCAAACTGAATATTCATTACTACTTGGAACACCAAGTAGTGTTGCTGATTATATGGCTAAAATTATTGTAGATGGAAAAGAAGCACAAGTTCAATTTACAATTAGTAAAGCTACAGGATATATCAAAACTTTACCTGCACCAAGTGATATTAATTATGGAGAAATGCTTTCAAATAGTACATTATTTGGTGGTTATGTTCAAATTTCAAGCACAAATAGTACTGAAGTTCCAGGTTTATTTGAATGGACAGAACCAAATACAGCTCCTGGTTTAGCAGATAGTGATGTAACCTTATATAATGTTACTTTTACTCCTTTTGATGAGAATAATTATAATATCTTATCTGGACAAGTAATGATTAGAGTAAATCATACTCATAGTCTTACAAAGGTAAATGGTCAAGAGCCTACAGAAACAATTTCTGGATGGAAAGATTACTTTGAATGTAGTTGTGGTGCTTTATATGAAGATGCAGATGGGGTTACATCTATTGATAACCTTGAAACATGGAAAGCAGAAGGTGGTAATGGATATATTTCTACTTTAGACCATGATTATAAATTTGTTGAATTTGTTTGGGATGAATTTACTGCACAAGCTAAATATGTATGTTCTAATGATTCAACACATATTGAATATCATGCTGCAACAATAACAAGTGAAGTTACAACTGAACCAACATGTGAAGCATCAGGTATTAAAACTTACACAGCATCTTATGATGGACATACAGATACAAAAACAGAAACAATACCTGCTATAGGTCATCATTATTCTGGTGAAGTGACTTATACTTGGGATGGTGATAAATGTAAGGCAACATGGTATTGTGATCGTGAAGGTTGTACAAATTCTGAGGCAGAAACAGTAACTGCTGTTTATGTAAAAGATACTGATGCAACTCGTAAAAGTAATGAAAAAGGTCACTATGAAGCTACATTTGAAAGTTCTAATTTTGCTAAACAATTAACAGAAGCTAATAGTGTTGAAAAAGAAGATACTAAGTTAGCTGGACTAAGTGGTGGTGCAATTGCTGCTATTATAATTGGCTCAGTATTAGTTATTTGCTTAGTTACATATGTTTCTATGTTCTTATATTGGAAGAAAAAAGGTAAAGCGTTAAAATTTTTAGTTTCTTCATTTGAATGGATTGATACTAAGATTTTAAAGAATTAATAATCTAATATAAAAAATATGATCAAAACATCCTTAAAACATAATGGTGGATTTGATCTTGATAAATGAAGGCTCATTATTGAGCCTTTTTATTTAGCAATATAATTTTTGATTTAATGAAAAAGCAATTTCTTTGGAAAAGTGTAAATGATACTTATAATTCTTTTTAAAACGGTGTATAATATATATGAATTAAAAACTTTTAAAAAATAGAAAGAGTAAATATGAAATATGTAATTCAATTAAACACAGGAAGTTATGAAAAATATGACTACCAAGTAGAAGAAATTATTAAGCGTTTAGAATATATAACAAATCACATTGAAGTAACTATGGTTATCTTTGGATGGTATAAAGATCCTTTATATAATAAACAATTATGTGATTATTTAAGAGGTAAGAATATTAAGTCTATATTTAAATTGCCAATATTTTCTGAGATCACTGACTTAAACAAAGAAGATGACTATATATATTATAAAGATGAGTTAAATATTAAAGACAATCATTTCTATAAAGGTGATAAGTTTGATTTTGTATGTCCTAACAGTGATAAAAATACAAACTTTATTTTAAATGTATTTAAAGAAATTGATAATTACGCAAATTTTGATGGAGTCTTTTTTGATAGGATAAGGTATCCTGCAAGTTCAGTAAAGAAAACATCAATTTATGGCTGTCAATGTGAAGAGTGCAAAAAAATGTATAAAGATATTGATATAGAGTCTATTCAATCATTTAAGCCAATCAAAATAGAAGGTATGCACTATATATATCAAGACGAAAATGCAAATAAGTTAATGCAAGTTAAAAGAGATGTAATAACTAGACAGGTAAAGAAATTAAGAGAAAACCTAAAAGACAAAATAATAGGTATAGATACATTTAGTCTTAATTTGAGTGATCTAGTAGGTCAAGATATTTTATCTTTAAGTAAATATGTAGACTTTATAAAACCAATGAATTATTACAAAACTTTTGCACCTGCAGGAATTCCTTATGAATTTAATACTTTAGATAATGATTTAAAAGAAGGAATTAAAGCATTATGGAAAGAAGATATATTAAGTATTGAATCAAGTAAAGAAATGAGCGAGGAATTACTTAAATTAGGTAATAGAATTACTATAGGTATTGATGCTAATTATGTGAAAGACATTTGTTTAGCTGATATAAATTATGTTACTAATCACATAAGCAAATTAGATGAAGTAGGAATAAAAGAAGTAGTACTTTCTTGGAATTCAATGCTTTTAAGTGATGATTTAATTAAAGCTTTAGAAAATATTTAAAAATTTTAGAAAACTTGTTTGTTCTACTTGAGCAAACAAGTTTTTTGTGATATAATATAATTATGAAAATTATGGGTGATAGATATGATTAAAATAAATCATGATTATAATTTAAAAGATGATGTTGAGTTTATTATGGAGTCAGAAAGAATAAATGATTTAGAACTTTCAAATATGATAAAAGTATCACGTAACACATTAGAAGAAATATCAAAAAATGGTAAAGTTAGAAGTGATGTGTATGAAAAAATATATTCTTTTATTTACAATAAAAAATATCGTATTAATTCAGTTAAAGAAGAATTAGCAAAAGAAAAATATAATAATGTTTTATTCCATGGATCAAAAGACGGATTAAATATAATTACATATGATGGATCTAGGAATAGTTGTGATTTTGGAAAGGGTTTTTATTTAGGCGAAACATATGAACAAGCTTTATCATTTGTATGTGAAAAAGAAAATTCTACAATATATTCTTTTACATATTCACTTGATGATTTAAAAGTAAAACATTTTGATTGCGACTTGGAATGGATGATTTCTATTTGTTATTATAGAGGTAGTATAGAAAAATACAAAGAAAATAAAAGGATAAAAAAAATAATTGAAGAAGTAGAAAATGCAGATGTTATAATTGCTCCTATCGCTGATAATAAAATGTTTTATATAATGACACAATTTTATTTAGGTGAGATTAATGCAGATGTTGCTTTGCATTCTTTATCAGCATCAAAGTTAGGATTACAATACGTATTTAAAACTGATAAAGCAATTAATATGTTAAAGCCTATTGAGAAATATTATATTAGTAAACCAGAACGTGAAGATTTAAAAAAATCGTTGATTGAACGTGGCTATGAAATAGATACAAAACTAAAACTTGCAAAACGAGAATTTAAAAATGGCTTGTATATTGAGGAGTTATTAAAATGAAAGAATTTGATCATAATGGGTTGTTACTTGCAGAATATCAAGGTAAGTTATTTGAAAAATCAAGTGAACTAAATTGTTCTAGCCCAATTTTTATTAGAAGATTTATTCACTCAAATTTGTTAGAAAAGTTAGATAATCAAGTGTATTTATCATTAGATGTAAATGAAGGCATAGAAGACATTTTAGAACAATTTGGCGATTCATCATACGGAAAAGAAAAATATACACGTTCTTCATTATTTTGGATTGGCTACATATATAGATATATTTCATATACTAGAGAGCAAAGCACGAAATTTGTAATGAAATTATTTAATTATAAGCAAATGAATGATGTATATTATTCTTTTCATACACAAGATCCTGAATGGTGCATAAGCAGTTTACTTGATCTAAATAATTTGAATGAAAATATATTTGATAATAATAAAAGATTGAAAGAAATAATTAGAGAAAAAGGCAATTATTAACTTGTTTGTTCTACTTGAGCAAACAAGTTTTTGTTTTAAAAATAATAGCTTAATATAACTATATTTTTAATTGAAAATATATTAGATATTTGCTATAATAGAAATAGGTGAGGTAGTGTCAAATAAGTTATGAAAACTTATGAAACTAATGGATACTGATTAGCATATTCAATTAGTTTTAACCACTTGTTTGCCATTAGCTCTTCATTCTCAATTTCCTTTAAAGTGATAGGTATTTTTTTAATACTTGA
>JAZLLM010000109.1:0-4426 GCA_045598145.1 Bacilli bacterium
TTAAATCTTTAATTTTTTCAAACATTTTCGTTGATATACCACTTACTTTAGTTATATCTTCTATTGTTTTAAATAAACCATTATTTTTTCTGTACTCTATAATTTTATTTGCTATACTTTCACCAACTCCATTTAATTGCATTAATTCATCTAATGATGCTGTATTTATACATATCTTGCCTTTATCACAATATAAGTATAAATCACTGCTTATGTCTTCATTATCTAAAGATATTAACGAGGTATCAAAATTTACCAACCACTCTAATTCTTTTAAATTAATACCTTTATCTATTTTGTAAATTTTTAATTTTTCTTCTTTTCTTCCAAAATATATATAAATATAATCATCACTTTTGTTTTTATTTATTATATAAATCTCATTATCTAATTCTTCATTAAGATAATCTATTTTTATATTTAAATCGCTACTTATTTTTTCTATTAAATTTATATTATCAGTGTTTGCATTTTTCAAGAAACCACCGCATTCATTTATTATTTCAAATAAATACTTTTCTTCATACAGAGTAATTTCTTTTGGATAATTTATTGCTCCACTTACTTTAACATTATATTTAAAACTAGGTTCTTCAAATGTATCGTCAATTTCAAAATTTTTATTATTTTTTGTATTAGTTATTAAAATACCTAATAATATTATCAACACAACTAAACCAATAATTACATATTTTTTATATTTTATGAAAAAATTATTTATACTTAATTTTATTTTCGTCATAATAACGCTCCATTACCATTCACTTATACATTTTTTAAAGTGTATATAATATTACTAAAAATAAAAAAACCCATAACAAAAGTTATGAGTTTTTATATTCTATTTTATAAAATACTACTTAGTACCAAATAAACGGTCACCGCAGTCTCCTAAACCAGGAACGATATAACCATTTTCATTTAATTTAGTATCTTCAGCTGCTAAGAAAATATTTACATCTGGATGATCTTCTTGTAATCTCTTAATTCCTTCTGGAGCTCCAACTAAACCAACATAAGAAATGTCAGTGATTCCTCTCTTCTTTAAAAGAGTAATACAATGTGATGCACTACCACCAGTAGCAAGCATTGGATCACATACTAATACTGTAGATTCTTTAATGCAAGGTGGAAACTTTGCATAATATTCATGTGGTTCAAGTGTTTCTTCATCACGATATAATCCAACATGTCCAACTTTAGCTGTAGGGATTAAATCACAAATTCCTTCAACCATTCCAAGTCCAGCTCTTAGAATTGGTACAATAACAACTTGTTTAGCTAGTTGTTTACAATGTGCAATTCCAACAGGTGTTTTAACTTCTACATCAACAGTAGGTAAATCTCTAGTTACTTCATAAGCCATTAAATTAGCTATTTCAGATACAGTTTCACGAAAATCTTTTGTGCCAGTTTTTTCATCACGAATTAAAGATAATTTGTGGTGCATTAGAGGATGATCAAAAATTACAAGTTTTCCCATTATTAATTCCTTTCTATATCATTAATTAAATTAACTCGTCTTTGGTGTCTTCCACCTTCAAATTCAGTATTTAGAAATGTAAGTACGTATTCTTTTGCATCTTCAAAACTAACAAATTTAGCTCCTAAGCATATAACATTTGCGTCATTATGTCTTCTAGTTAAACTAGCACTTTCTATATTAGTAACTAATGCTGCTCTAATTCCTTTATGTTTATTAGCACACATACTCATACCAATACCTGTAGTACAAATTAATATGCCTTTTTCCACAAATCCTTTTTGCATATCGTCACATACTTTATTAGCATAAACTGGATAGTCTACACTATCTAAACTATCGCAACCTTCATCAATTACTGAATAGCCTTCTTTAACTAAGAAATCAACTAAATCTTTTTTTAAGATATAGCCTCCATGGTCAGACGCAATACTTATTTTCATTTCTCTTCACCTCATTTTAATATATTATACACGACAATACAAATATTTACAAATAATAAAAACTTAAATTATTTTGAAAATGTTTTTACTTCTATTTGTCCTTGTCTAAGTACTTTAATTTCCTCATCAATTATTGATAAAACCGTTGAACTAACGTTACTAGTTTTTTCTTCATCTATTATTAAATAATCTATTTTATCTTTGAATTCTTTTTCGATATCAATAATATTATTTAAAGGAGCTGAACCACTAATATTAATTGATGTTGTAGCCATAATTCCAAAATGATTTAATACACTTAATGCAACCTTAGAATTTGGCATTCTAAAACCAACAGTATCTAAAGATGAAGTAATTAAATCATTAATTAAATTAGTCTTTTTAAAAATTAGTGTTAGAGCACCAGGCCAATATTTATCCATTAATTCTTTTGTTTCCTTATTTATGCCTAATACATATTTATCAATATTACTTGTTGGAGTAAGAATAGCTAAAGGTTTGCTAAAATCACGATTCTTTATTTCATATATTTTTTTAATTGCATCTAAATCATCAATACATGCACCAACACCATAAACAGTATCAGTCGGAAATGCAATTACTTTACCTTTTAAATTTATTTTATCTAAATCACTAATTAATATTTTCTCCATAATTTTACTTCCTCATCATGACATTGCTTTTCACTAATAATTCCATCATGCCTTAAAGTCATAAGATATATCATAACTTGATTCTTTTCTTCTTCGCTCATTAAACTATAATCACTTACAAAACCTTTCTCAATTAGTAAAGGTCTAATATCAATTTCTTTTTCATCTTCAAAATATTCTTTTTCTTTCGCAATATAATAATCTTTGTCATAAGCAGAATCAAAACTATTTTCTATCTCTTTAGTTTCTTCTATATCAACTTCATCATTATCAGAGTCAATTAATACTAAATCATCTTGATGCTTGTGATTAGGATTAAACACTCCTTTTTTAAATATAGCTAAGAATGTAATTATAATTGCACATATTGAAATTATAACAGTGAGAATAATTATAATACCTTGAAAATTTGCGTCAATTATTTCTACACTTATCAAGCTTGAATATTTAAGACTTTGCAAATTATATCCTTCATATTCAAAATTAAAATCTAACTTATGTTCACTAACTATCTTAGAATTTCTTCCTGTAGTACATACATATATAGTGATATCTTTGTTTTCTGAATAACCAACTAATGGTGCATTGACATTTCCTTTTTCATCTTCTTCTAGATAATATGTTTCCCCATTAATTTCAATTTTTATAGTGTATGCTTTTTTCTTAAATGAATTTAACGATACACCAAAAGATTTTTTATCTTTATATATACCACTTACAACTATAAAGTAATAATCATCAGTATATTCTTCATATAATCCATACTCTTTATAATTATTATCAATTTCTTTTAAAAAGGTTGATCTATTATCATCAGCTGTAGTTAAATATAAACTAAATAAGGATAAAAACACAAACAATATTATTGATTTCATTTCTTTGCCTCTATTATCATAACTCTTCTTTGATTATTATAATCTTTAATAACTTTTATTTTATCATAATATCTACTTGCATATTCTTTAATTTTATCGCATTTATTATCAGGTATTTCAAATATAATTATTCCATCATTCTTTAAACAATTTAAACTTTGGTCAATTATTTTTTTGTAATGATATAAGCCATTATCATTACTAAACAAAGCTAAATGAGGTTCGTTTTCCTTTACTAAGCCCATTATATTTTCGTTTTCATCTATATATGGTGGGTTTGAAATAATAACTTCATATTTGCTAGTGATTCCTTCTAACATATCATTTTTCATAAAAGTAATGTTAGCATTTAATAACTGTGCGTTTTTCTTTGCAACTTCTAAAGCATCAACTGATATATCAATTGCAGTAACATTAACATTATCTAATTCTTTAAATAATGTAATTGCTATGCATCCACTTCCTGTTCCTATATCAACTATATTAATATTTTTATCATTTCTTGCTTTAATTTCATTAATTGCTTCTTCTACTACTACCTCAGTATCAAATCTTGGAATTAGTACTGAAGGATTAACATAGTATTTATTTCCATAAAAGTAAGCACTATTTGTTATATATTGAACTGGAATGTTTTGATTTATATATTTAGAAATCATAAATTCCAATGCACTTAATTCTTCATTATTAATTTCTTTTTGGTAATTTAAGATAAGTTCGCTTTTGGAAATATGATAATATTCGCATATTAAAAATAATATAGCTTCAAATTCAAAATCCTGCTTATCTATATTTTTATATTTATTTAATAATTCATTTATTTTCATAATTTATAGTCGAGTAGACAACTTATCGTCTACGCTCCTCCCTTCATTTTATATTGTTTTAAAATATCATAATGTGAGTAAGCGTCTACTGTTGCCCCTCACAGAACCGTACGTGCCCTATTAAGGCATACGGCTCTTCATAGCA
>JAZLLM010000110.1:0-8470 GCA_045598145.1 Bacilli bacterium
CAAATGAGTATTACGAATACTTATCATATAGTTAATTTATATGAAGTATTTGTATTAACAAAATATAAAAAGAGTAGAAACATAATTAAATGAATCTACTCTTTTTTATGATCATTAAAAATACCATCTTAAAATCAATTAATACTTTAATCTTTTATGTTTTATTTCATTTCTTCAATATAGTTAATATAATCTAAACTTCTTAAAGCCTCAATGATTTCTTTATGTGTCTTATACTTTTTAAGTTCATCACTATTTATTGATAATGACACACTATATACACTAAGTCCTGAATTGGCATATGCTGGATTAGATTCAATATCATCAACAACTAAACCTAATTTTCTAATTGTGTTTACAAATTCTAACAAGAATTTTGCATTTTTTAATTCAAGGTGAATTTCAAAATGATTGCTTCTATTCTTTAGATATACTTCAAATGCTGGGAATACTGACAAGCTTACTAACAAAGCTACAAATCCTATAATTGTAATTGTATATAAACCCGCTCCTAATGCAAGTCCAACAACTCCACAAGTCCATAGACCAACTGAAGTAGTCAAACCTTTAATTTGACTTTTTGAAGTATATAATGTTGTATTAGTAGTAATGATTGCTAAACCAATAACAGCACCTGTTGCTAAAACAAATAAAGATGCACCCGTATTTTCCGCAATATATACATCAACCATCATTAAAATCGTTGAAGTTAAAGATGCTAAGATAAATGTTCTAAGTCCAGCTGCATGTCTTTTACTACTTCTTTCACAACCAATAATAGCTCCTAAACTTATAGCTAAAAATATTCTAAAAAGAATGTTCCAAATGTTTCCAATATCTTGACTCCATTCACCTAATAACTTTGCGATTGGATCGATTACTTGTAATATCATTGTTAATTCCTCCAGTTTTTCATTCTTCTTTGTAAATTAATATTTTTCACATTATCATATTCTTCATATGCTGCTTCTGTAAATGCTTCCTCATCAGGATTATTTTCATGCTTTGGAAGTTCCTCTTTAATTTTATTTATTCTTTCTATCAATAATTCAACTTCTGATTTGTTCTCTTTTGTTAAGTCAATTTGATCTAATGGTACAACTTCTTCAATACTATTAGAATATGATTTTGAGAAATAAAGTGCCATCTTAGCACAGGCAGGTCCTACAATTTCTCCCCATACTGCAGATGCAACTATGATAGTACTTAATGCACTACCTATATCACCACCTATAGATCTTGCACCTAATGCAGCAAGACCGATTGCAACACTAGTTTGAGGGATTAGTGCTAAACCTATATATTTTTTAAACATCTTAGGCTTCTTAGTTACAATTGAACCAATAAAAGCTCCTAAGTACTTTCCCATAAATCTTACAACTAAATATAATATTGATATAACAATTAAAGGTAGTGCACCTGTAATTGAAGAGTTAGCTACTAAAGCTGAAAGATTTAAATTTAGTCCACTTCTTACAAAGAATAATAATAAGAAAGGAGGGCTAAAATAATTTACTTGTTTGAATAATTTATCGTCATCACTAATATTGTTATAAGTAATACCTATAGACATACATCCAAGTAATGGAGAGATATCTAATATTGTGCAAATTCCACAGAATAAGAATAAAACAGCTAATACTATAATTAATCTATTATCTGTAGTTCTTGACTTTGGCATCATTAATTTTAATAAGAAGCCAAACGCAACACCACATACTAAACACAATAAATTAAATAATATTGGTTTAATAACTTCCCAAGCACTAAGGCCACTACCTTGAACAACAGATATACATACACTATATAACAATAATGCTATTATCATATCTAAAGATATTATTTGAATTAATGTTTCCACAAATTCACCTTTAGACTTTGTTTGTCTAATAGTCATCATAGTTGATGTTGGAGTTGTAGCTGATGCAATAGCTGCAATAATTAATGATAATTTAAAATCTAATCTCAGTACAACAAACATTAATATAAATACTAATGAAGATGATAAAATAGCTTCAATAATAGTTATAATTAAAGTTTTAGATCCACTTTTCTTAATTGAACTAAGTTTTATATATTCACCAGTACTAAAAGCAATAAACGCTAAAGCAATATCACTTAAGAAATCCATTCCGTCTATTACATTTTGGGGAATCAACTTCAAAACATAAGGACCAAGTAAAATACCCATAACAATATATGCGGTAACATTAGGTAGTTTTAAACGCTTAGTAATTCTTGTCATTGCGAAACCTAAGAATAGCATTAATGAAATTGAGATGATAATCATTGGTGCTGATTCCATGTTTTCATATAACTTATCAAGCATACTACTACCTCCTTTACTTATTTATTCTTTATTAGTAAATTCCTCTAATAACTTAGCTTTAATTTCTTCTTCCATTTTCTTAAGATCAATTTGATCTAAAGCATCTTTATTCTTCTTTTCCTTCATTTCTAATATCTTCTTCTTTTGAATTACAGAGTAAATACTAAAAATTTCACTTACAATTAAATATGCAAAAGCTGCAATAACAACTAATATTAATACAATACGTCCATCTGTTACTACAGTACCAATTCCTAAACATCTTCCGTGTTTTGTAATCTTACCTATTAAGTCTTCCTCTTTCACTATAAAAGAGTCTTCAAACATATTATTATCACCTTTAGTAATAATACCTTCTTCAGTAATTTCTTTAACTCTATGACATATATTCTTTTCTTCTTCTGGATTATAAAAGATAATTATATCGTCTACTTCAAGTTCTTCATAATTATAATCTTTAAAAAATATTATATCTCCAACTTCTATTTCTGGTTCCATAGATCCTGATACAACTACAGAATATGAATAACCAAATATCTTCATTATCTTACCTTTTTTTATTGATACTATTCCTAGTAACATTACTAAAAAGGCAAGTAAAAATATCAAAGCTGTAAATACCCATATTATTGTTTTTAAGAATTTATTCATAGGCTCTCCTTTTAAAAAACCAACATGCATAAACACGTTGGTTTTATTTAAGAAATTAGTTTATGCACTTAAACAATTTTATTTTCTTCTTTTTGCTTACGCATTTCTTCTTTTAAAGCTTGTTTTTCGGCTTTCATTTTTGCTTCCCATGCTTTAACTTTATCTCTTGCGTTCTTTTCGCTTTCTTTTTGTGCTAGAAGTAAAGCTTTTTCATTTTCTTTTGCTTCCTTCATAGCCAAACGTTCTTGTTCAATTTGTTTCTTTTCAGCAGCTATTCTAGCAAGTTCTCTCTTCTTTTCTTCTTTTTCTTCTTGCTTTCTTAGTCTTTCTTCATAAGCTTTAACTTTTGCTAATGCTATAGATTCTCTTTCTTCTTGCGCCTTAATTAATGCTTGCTCTTCTTCTTCCTTCTTCTTAAGAGCTAACATTTCTTCTCTAGCAGCATCAATAGCAGCTTTTTCAGCTAATATTTGGGCTTCTACTTCTGCTCTCTTAGCATTTTCAATTTCTTCTAAAGCTTTATTTTGTGCTTCAATTTCTGCAAGTTCTACTTGTTTTTCTTCCCACTTAGCTACTAGTGATTGAGCTTTAGATTCTCTATCTAATTGTTCATCAAGTTCTTGTTGTGCCTTGATTTCTTGATTCATCTTAGCTCTTTCAGTAGCTAGCATGTTATCAATAACAGCTATTTGTTTAGCGTACTCTTCATCACGTAACTGTTTACGTAATTCATAATCTTCCTTAGCTTTAGCTCGCTCTTCTTTTAACTTATCGTTAATCATATCTCTACGACGTTTACGAGCTTCTTTCATTTCTTCTTTTAATTGTTTAGTACGTTCTTGTTCAGCAGCAAGTTCGGCAAGTTTACGTTCTTTTTCTTCTTCATATTTAGCATACATCATTGCATCGTATGCTTTCATTTGTTCATTAACTCTATTTAAAGCATCAATTCTTTCTTGATTTAATTTAGCTTCTTCATCTTTATTTAGTTTTGTATAATCATCGATTTCAGCTATTTGATTTTTATAATCTTCATTTTCTGCTTTTTTAGCGTTAATCTTTTCATCAAGAGCTTTTAAGACCTTTTCTTGTTGTTCATATTTACGTTCACTAATAAGCTTACGTATCATCTTTTTACTTAAGTCTTCTAATTCTTTGATTTTCTTTCTTTCTAATCTTATAGAATTATTATAATCAACTCTCTTAACATCATGAATTAAATAAGCATAACGTAATTGCTCAATAGCAGTAACATATTCTTTTTCTAAGTCTTCTTCAGTAACTAACTTTCTGAAGATATCCTCTTCTTCTTCAAGTTCGAACTTAGCATCATATAAACTATTACAAATATCGATAGTTTGTCTTAATGCTTTCTTTATAGCCTCATCACTAGATTCATCAACAGTATATGTAATACCTTCTTCATTATCCATATTTAAGCCTTTATCGAAAAGCTCTTTATATTTATTTAAGAAGTATTCATTCAATGTTGTATCTTCAACTTGAATTAAGTCTGGATTATTTACAAAATCTTCAGGATGTTGAGTAGCTATATCTGTATGCTTTTTAGTATATTCAGTATAACCATCAGGTGTATTGTATTGTTCTAATCTATTGTTTTGATTTCCAATTACACCTACATAATTAACGATAAATAAATGCTCAAGTTCTGAAATAAATGGCTCATCAAAACTTAAATCTTTTTCCTTTACATCTACATCATAACCTAAGATTGAATATTTATCTAAGAATAGCCATAAGTTATAAGCATTTCTAAATTCAGGGTTACCTATAATAAGGTTTGTTTTCATAATAGGTGGATGTACAGGTTTTGCATCTTTTAATAATTGCATGAATTGACAATTACGAAGACCTGAAACTAATTGATTTAATTTTTCAACACGAGCAAGTAAGTTCATGTTATGTTCATTGATTGATTTATCATCTAAGTCTTTTTTAATTTTGATGTCTAATGTCATTTCAATATTTGTATTATTGAAATCAAATTTACTTTCAGCATTAAAATGATCTTGTTGATAACTCTCAACATTATTCTTAATGATTTCATATCTATTTCTTACGAATAAGAATAGACGTTTGATTAATGTTGCAATGAATCTATTTTCATATATTGCATAATCTTGTTCCGCAAAAGTTGTTAAAATCTTTTTAGGAGTTACAAAATTATCTTCATCTACATCTTTAATTAAGTGTGTATGACTAGCTAAGTGTTGAACTGATTTAGAATTAGTCTTTTTAGCTTTTTCAATTGCTACGATTTCTTCTTCGTATTTTAAGTTAGATCTTGGATTTCTACAGATTTTGTCTAAGCTAGGAAAATAAGATTCAACGGTTTGAATCCATTCAATATCGAATTTCTTAGTTTCAGACTTGTTTTTGAAATATAAAGTTCTATCTCCAGCTTCATATGAGTTGAAGAAATATTTTGCAAATTCTTCATCCTTGTTTTCAAAATATGAAAACTGTAATTTACGCAAGAACTTATCAAGATCGTCTCTTACTATTTTGTTGTCCCCCATTTTCTAGTTCACTTCCTCTATATAGACAATTAAGAATTCATTTTATGAATTCTTAATGTAGTCTTTTAACATATTTGTACATTCTTTAAATACACCTTTACCATAAATCTTATCAAAGTAGTTGATAAGTTCATTAAGTTCTTCATGTAAGAATGATAAGTTTAAAGTTTCAAATTTTCTTAGGATCTTATATGCTAAGAAGTAGTCAATACCTTCTTCTTCAGTAAATCCACAAGCTTTGAATGTTGGAACAAATAATTTTATTTGTTTCATAATACGGTTACCAAATGTAATCTTAAAGTTATCAGCGATAAACTTATCTACTTTGGCTAAATTATCTAATGATTTAGTACTTAAAGCATTTTCTTCAATTGCTGTCTTGAATAGATTATCTAAATATTCATAAGACATTGAAATAGCAGGTGTGAATGCAGCATCAATAAATTTAGCTTTTACATTCATTTCAATAACACCAGCACGGTCATAAACTTTATCTGTGATAGTAAATGTTGAGTCATCCTTATTGGCTGTACCAATAAACCATACATTTTGTGGAACTAATAATTTACCATTCATTAAGTTTACTGGGTCACTTGGTAATGATTCAGGAATTAAGTCAATCTTCCATTCATTTACATCAGGCATTTCCATGATTGATAGGAATTCAGCGAAATAATATTCTATTCTCGCTAAGTTCATTTCGTCTAGGATGATGAAATTCATATCATCCCTATATGTAGTTTCATATAAAGATTTTAAGAAGTCTGTTTCATTGAATCTCTTAGTGAATTCATTTAAGTATCCTAAGATTTCAGCTCTATCTCTCCAAGATGGTTGTACTGATACAATAGCAGTATCATTCTTGAAGAACTTACCCATAGCGTAAGGTAAACTTGTTTTACCTGTACCAGAAATACCTTCTAAGATCATAATCTTAGATGTAGCAAGTCCTGCAAACCAAATTGCAATTGTTTTCTTTTCGTAATATAGATGTAATTGTGATGCTGAGAAGTTTACAAATCTTTCAACTAATTGTGGTAAATTAACCATATCATCTGGTCCCATAACTGTTGTAATAACTTGTTTGTCGTACTTCTTATCAACAGCTATTAACTTAACAAATCTGCTTTCGCCTTCTTTAACTTGTTCTTTACCTTTACCGCCTTTAGCAGTAGCACCTTGATTAGCACCTGGAATTACAGAATTTGTTTGTAAGCCTAATGAAGATACCTTCATAGCAAACAATTGATTCTTTTCGTTTATTAATTCTTCAACTTTATAATTTAAAGCAGCTATTTCTTCTAATAGTTCAGCCTTTTCAGCATCCTTCTTCTTGTTCTTGTATTTTCTTCTACAAGCTTGATATATTCTTGTGATTATTAATGCTATGAAACCTAGATTAATAATTAATACAAAAGCTGTACAAATCCAGTCAATTACTTTAAAATCTGCACTAGCATCTATTAATAATTTTACATAATCAACTATATCATAATAGAATATATTAGCAAATGCTTTAAATATTGATTTAATAAAATCCCATATATTACTAAAAAATTCTCTTAAGAAATTTACATAGTATTGTGAAAACTTTACCATATGAAATCACCCCGATCACAATATCATTTAGATATTATTTTGTTTTTTAAAAAAATTCTTATTCTTCTGTTTTTTCTTCTTTTGTTTCTTCTTGTGCTGAAGGTTGTGCACTTTGTTTTGCCATCATTTCAGCCATTAATTTAGCTCTAATTTCTTCTTCCATCTTAGCTTTAGTTTCTTCATAAAGCTTTTGTTTTTCTTCTTCAGTAATTTCTTTATTAGCTTCCATTTGAGCTTGCATCTTTTCTTTATTTAACTTGATAATATTAATTACTAATACTACAGCTTCAAATACTAATAATATAGATGTTGGAAGAACGATTAAAAGTGTAAAGCCAACGCCTGTCTTTAAGAATGAGATAACCTTTGTTAAACCATTACCCATGTTCTTAACATACATAGCTTTGATATCATCTGCAGTAACTTTTTGAACGTAATTACTTAAAGCAGCATAATTATCTTCAATGCTCTTTGATGCATCCCAATAATTACCAGTACCTTTTAGATAATCTCCTTGACAATAATAAACTTTATCACCATCAGCATCGATTTCAATAGCAACGATTCTATGGGTATTAAGTGTAAGATTTGTTGAATTCTTAACACCTAAGTCAGCTAAAGTTCTACTTAGATAGATATCTCTAAAAGTGATAATATCACCTACTTGTAATTTTTCGATTCTATTCTTATTAGCAATTTTAGAAATGATGATTTCGCCTTGTTCAAATTCTGGGCTCATTGATCCTGTCAATACTTGTGAATATCCATATCCAAATACGTTAGGGATTCTATCATCACCATCAGCGCTTTTAGCACCTTTTATATTAGCAATTGACCAGATAAATAATAAAGCTAAAAAGAAATAGAATAATACATTCAAAACTATACTAACTATTTTTTTAATTTTTTCGCCTTTACTTAATACTTGTGTTTCTTCCATATATAGCACCTCGTGTATACTACGCCATTAAAGCATAATAATATACTATATCATACCACACTTTTAAAAATAAATCTACCTTTTTTTAAAAAAAGGAATTATTTTTAATTAAATTCTATAGTTAGATTTTAGT
Organism: Bacilli bacterium; assembly: GCA_045598145.1. Classification (GTDB taxonomy): domain Bacteria; phylum Bacillota_I; class Bacilli_A; order ML615J-28; family CAG-698; genus RGIG3506. Next base: position 8,193 of record JAZLLM010000110.1, read on the forward strand.
TAATTTAAATATTAGATGCCAATATTTACTTTAAAATAACTCATTCACATCAAAATGTACTTTTTCAATGTTTTATCAATATTTATATTTTAATGAATTTTTCCTATATATAATAATTAACTATTATTAACTTAATAAGAGTATTTAAATTTGTTTGGGGTTTTTGACTCCTTTAAAATAATCTGGGGTTGACCCCAGCTTATTTAAAGCCCTATTTTGACGTAAAAAAGACCTCAAATATAAAAAGTTGTCACACCAAAATAAAATGAGGTCTATAT
>JAZLLM010000111.1:0-2810 GCA_045598145.1 Bacilli bacterium
TTTATATTAGATATATCCTTTAATATTGTCGAAAATACTATTTACCTTAAAAATAAATAAATATCCCAGATATCAAGAGTTAAAATATACGCTTGATTACTGAGATATTTTATTGTTTATGGTTTGGTGCGTAATTACTGAGACGGGTCTTTGACACTTCCTTTATAACACTATTTTAAAAAACATTCATTTGAGCCTTTATTAATAAGGCTTTTTGTTTTGAAATTTTGTCAAATATTTTGTTTGATTATATAGTATTATATAGTATTATTTGATATAATATTAATAGGTAATATTTATGAAAGTAACAACTTCAAAATCAAAGAATTCTGAATCATTTTATTTAAATCAGTCATATATTGATTCAAATGGTAAGAGTACATCAAGAAACTTTAAAAAACTCGGTACACTTGAAGAACTTAAAAAGAAATTAAATGTAAGTACACGTGATGAAGTACTAGATTGGTGTAAGGAAGAATGTAAGAAAGAGACACTTAAATTAAAAGAAGAGAATGAAAAGGTAATGGTTTCATTATCTCCAAATAAATTAATAAAGAAAGATGATCTAAGACTATTTAATGTAGGATATCTTTATTTAAATTCTTTAGCTTCTTCTTTAAGACTGGATAAGATATTTAGAACTATTGATAGTAGACATAAATATGAATATGATCTTGAAGCTATTTTTAAAGATCTAATCTATTCAAGAATTCTTGAGCCTAATAGTAAAAGGAGCAGTTTTGAATTTATTAACTCTTTTATTGAGAAACCTAAATATGAACTTCATGATATTTATAGATCTTTAAGCGTTTTAGCCAAGGAATCTGATTATATTCAATCAGAGGTGTATAGAAACAGTAATTTCATTCACAAAAGAAATAAGAGTGTTTTATATTATGACTGTACTAATTACTATTTTGAAATAGAGAATGAAGATGATCTTAGAAAGTATGGTAAAAGTAAAGAACATAGACCTAACCCTATAGTTACTATGGGTATGTTTATGGATAGTGATGGAATACCTCTATCATTTGATATTTGGCCAGGCAATCTAAAAGAACAGAAAACACTTAAGCCACTTGAAGAAAAGATAATAAGAGATTATGACATCAAAGAATTTATCTTCTGTTCAGATGCTGGGCTAGGTTCTATTAATAATCGTGTATTCAATGATATCCAAGGCAGAGCTTATATTATTACGAAATCTCTTAAGAAATTAAAAGAAAATGATAAAGCTTTAGCTCTTAATCCTTCTAACTTTAAACATATTGGAAAAGATGAGTTAATAGATATCTCTAAATTAAATGAAGAAGATAACTATAATAAGATCTTTTATAAAATCATTCCACTCGATGACTCTAAACTATCTAAACAGGTGATGATAGTTACCTACTCCATTAAATATAAAAACTATCAAAAGAAATTAAGAGAAAAACAGATTGGTATAGCGCTTAACGCTATAAAGAATAAAAATAAACTAAATATAAAAAGAAGAAATCCTAATGACCCACTTAGATTGGTTGATGAGAGATCGTTAACAGAAAATGGCGAAGTAGCTGAAATAAAAGAATACTTTATTAGTGAAGAAAAGATAGCTGAAGAAGCTAAATATGATGGCTTTTACGCAGTAGTAACAGACTTAGCCATTGAAGATGATAAAGATATCGAAAAGATTATTAACATCAATAGGAACAGATGGGAAATTGAAGAGTGCTTTAGAATTATGAAATCCGAGTTTGACTCTCGTCCCGTATATGTAAGGCGCGACGATCGAATCAAAGCACACTTTCTAATCTGCTATATGGCTCTTCTATTATTTAGACTTCTTGAGAAGAAACTTAATTCTTCATTTACTGCTGGAAAGATTATCAAGAAATTAAGAGAGATGAATGTTGTTAATATCGATAGTCAAGGATATATACCTACGTATACAAGAGATGAAATAACCGAAACTATTCACTCAATATTTAATTTCAGAACTGATTATCAAATTATTAAGAAATCAAAAATGAGAAATATTATTAAATTATCAAAAGAATATAAATAATACTATAATTCCTCACATTACCAAAAATGAGCTTAAACCCTATGAATAAAGGGTGGAAGCTCATTTTACTTTAATTGAAGTGTCAAAGATAAGATTATAGCACTATATAAAGACTTTCACTTCTATAGCAAACCATCTATAGCAAACCATCTATGAAATTGTTATGTAAATGGGATAAGTTTAAATAAGCTTGAGATTCTTTCACATCGTAAACGATGATTATTTTTATTAATTAATTTTATAAATAGCATACCCATCATTGAAGAAAATCGGATTCAACATGTTCTCAACAAATAAGTGAAGCGGGTAATAACTACCTGTTTTTTTATCAAAATATATTTGTTTTTTATCAATTACAAGTATATCTACACTTGATTTTTCAAGATAGTCCAATAATTCAAAGTAATCAATATCTTTAAATATCTTCTCTCCGTAATATTCGACTGGATAAAAAGCTTTATATACATCACAAGCGTTTTGTTCTTTACAAATACTATCTACTAATCCTCTTCCATATATGTACTCACCTGAACTCAAGGCAGAAAATGTTCTAATATCAGGTGTACATATAAATAAATTATTGTTATTGCTTAAGTAAGTAATGTACTTTAATTCTTTCAATACTTCTTCTTCGTATTTATCCATTTTATTAACATAATCGTAGTTTTTTTCTTTTGATGGTATTTTAAAAGAATCGTGATAGTAATTAATTTTATAATTATTTAAATTTATTAAAGTTAAAATTATTGAAATAACTTCAATT
>JAZLLM010000112.1:0-5777 GCA_045598145.1 Bacilli bacterium
CCAAGAAGTGGGTTCATATTAGGATTAAGCTCATTCTTATGGTTATATATTAAATCTAAGTTTAGATTATATTCATCTTTAAATAAATTGACTATATTATAAGTAAATAATAGTCTACCAGTTTTTAAATTAACTTTTATGTTATTACTTACATCATACTCAATTTGATTAACTCTTTCTGCTCCCATTTTATCTCCATCCTAATTCTTTTATTGCTTGATTTATTGAATCTGAATCCGAAAAAGAATATTCTTTGTTTTCTTTAATATATTTCTTTCTATTTCCTCTTCCACTTATAATTACTACATCGCCTACATTTGAATTAAGAAAAGAATCTTTAATAGCACTATATCTATCTATTTCTATTTTTGTTTTAAAGAAATGATTGTTGATAAGATAAGATTCCATTTCATTTGCGATTATATATGGGTCACTTGATGCAGGATCAGATGACGTTAAATATATAAAGTCAGAATATCTACATGCATAATTCATTGCATAACGTCTTGCATGTTTAAGTTTTTCTTCTTGTTCTTTGCTGTTAAATTCTTCATTCCATGTATTGTGTCCTACACCAATACTACCAATTACCAAAATGATATCATTGATTGATCCTTGTTTTTTATAATTATATAAATATTCTAATATATCAACTATGGTAAGAGTAATTAATATAATTCTATCTTTATATATTATTTTTTCACATCTTCCAGGTATATTAGGATTTTCTATTGTTTTAAAAAATGTATCTTCTTGATATAGCTTTAAAGTATTTATTATTGCGTATAAACAGTTAATATTATATGCACTATAATCAAACATCATTTTAGATTCAATGTTTAATTTCTTTCCTTCACTTAATATAGAAAAGCTTATACCATTTATTTCATCTATAGGCTTATTATCATTATAGATCAGTGAATAAAATATAGATCTATCTATATTATATTTTTCTATTTCATAACTACTTCCAAATAAGCTTTTAGTTCAATATCAATTCATAGAATTACTTAATTATTTTCCAATATCCCGTTTTATCTGAACCGCTTCTTTCAACGTAGCCTTTTTCTTGCAATGCTTTTAAATATCTCTCAGCAGTACGTTTTGTTTTGTCAATAATAATAGAAATTTTTTCAGCTGTTAAAGTAGGGTCATTTAAAAGCGATTCAATAATTTTTCTTTCAATTGCATTAATGTTTACATCGACATTTAGACCGACATTTAGACCGACACTTATTGAATCCATTACTTTTTTATTAAATGGAATAGTAACAATTACATGGTTGTCACTTATATCAAAAGCCTTACGGCCATACTTTTCTACAATAATTGGCACTCCATGACCAGTATGATCAACGATATCTAAATCAGAAAAAATCTTCATCAATCTTATATTTCTAGGCTTGCTTATACCTCTATAAAATTCATCAACTGATAAAGTATAAGGTAAACCACCATGAGATAAAATTTCAATTCTATCTTTAAAAAACGATACTTGTGGTTCAGTAATGCTCCAATCATTATGAACAATAGCATTAACAATTGCTTCGTTAACACTATCATAGTCAAATAGGTATGTGTCAACTCGAGGCCTTACTGTAGTATTAGAGATACAGATGTTCTCTGATGCTATTCTGTTCATCAATTGCTTATATCCAAATATAATTGATTTATCACCATAATCACTTCGTTGAGAAATTGATGCCTTATTTAAACCATTAAATTTAACAAAAATTAAAGAATATCTATTATTATCAGATAAAAGTTCCGCCATGATATTATATTCGCCATTGTTGTTTACTAGTTTTAAATTTGTTTCAAATGTATCATCATTTAATTTATATCCCATTTCTAAATATGAATTCTTTAATGTGAAAAAAGATAAGGACTTTAGATTGGTTGGGGAAGATACAATTAAATCATCATTAAAAAAACGAAGTTTATATCTTTCATTAATTTGTACTTTGCTCATTTCTCTACAACTCGAGCCTATTCTAATTAAACATCCTGAAGAAGAAAAACCATATTTTTTAATACAATACAATGGTGATATTCCTTTTTTAACATTAATTACAATTACTGGTAATCCATCATGTATTTCTAGTTCTGTTCTTACAATATCAATCGCATTAGGTTCAATTTGAGTAGTAATAACATCAGATATATTTCTTAAAGTTTCATCAATTTTTTGAGCCCCACATGTAGTCCCATCATCATTAATTCCGATATATATTTTCCCACCATCCGCATTTATAAAAGCGACTATTTCCTTTACTATTTGATCGGTATATTTTGCTTTAAATTCTATTTTATTTGATTCGATAAGCATTATTAACACCTCCAATATTTAATTATATTATATCAATAAATGCGACAAATTGCAATAAATATGCGACATTTACACCGACATTTATTGATTATAACGCCAGTTGTATAGCGTAAAAAGTCTTTCGGTAAATTATAGACCTTTCGGTAAATTATAAATTTAAAGAAAATAAAAAGTCTAGAATAGCAATTGATTTCACTACTAATCTAGACTATTGTCATCGGCAAATAGGAAGAATTGTCCTATATACAAAAGAAAAAGGATGACATTTATTGTATAATCCTTACTTTTCTTATATGTCAAAGTAGAAATGTTTTAATACAATTTTTAGCACCCCTACTTTTAAATCGTGTAAAAAAGTTAGCACCCTTGCATATAATCGTGTCAACTTTTAGCACCCTTCTTTTATAATCTTTTAGCAATCTCAAGTGCAACAAAAAGCTTATCCAAGCTATGATTTGCGTTATGTAATCCTTCTACTTCATATTTTTCTTCAAACAAAATATCACCAGTGACTATAAATGAATATAAATCTAGATTATGAAAATCGCATACAGATTGCACTCCAGCAATTTCCATTTCAACCGCAATACATCCTTCTCCTTTTCTTTTTGCCATTTGACCTCTTGTTTCTCTTAAAAATGCATCAGTAGTCCAAATTTTTCCTTCAACGTTTGGTAAATGTAATTCATCAAAAATGTTTTTTACTATTGAATGATTCTTAATCATAATATAGTCACTAGCAGGAGCATAATGATAACTCATTCCTTCATCTCTATATGCTTCAGTTGGAATTACATATTTATTAGAAGTAATTTCCTTATTTAAACTACCTGAAGATCCAAACATAATAAATTTAGATGCACCTGTAATCCAATTTGTTTCAATTACAAGTTGTGAAGCCATAGTTGACCCAATCATTGTTAAATAAAATCCAAATATTTTTCCTTCATAATTGAACTTATATATTGGATATTCTCCATTACAGGCTTTGATTAATCCAATTTTTTCACAATCATATTTTTTAAGAATATAGTCATATATTTCTTTAGAAAAAATAACTAAGCATATTTCAATAAAATTTTTCTTCTCACCATAAAAATCTTTGATAGACATTACTGGTTCAGTTTTTGTATCAAATGAATCAATGATCATTTTAACACCTCCCAATAGCCATCTTTATTTGAATTCATTCGTTTAAGTAAATTCTTTTCTTTTAAAGAATTAATTATTCTATTAATTGTTCTTATTGACTTGTTTGATTGATTAGCCATTTCACCTATCGTTATATTTGGATCTTTTAAAATAATATCTAATACAATCTTCTCATTTTCATTTATTGTGCCATTTATTGTGCCATTTATTGTGCCATTTATTGTGCCATTTATTACGCCATTTGGCATAATATTTCTATCAACTCTTGAAAATTCAAATGTGAAATCTGTTTCATTATTAATGTAATTAATAAACACTAATACTTTTTTAGTGTCTACTAATAGTTTATCATTTCAATTTACCTATATTTTTCTAAATAAAAAGACAAACGCATGTCACGTTTGTCGCATTTTATATTTTGGCAAAGAAGAGTTGTTTTGATACAAAGTGAATACCCCCTATAAAAAAGTGAATACCCCTGCTCAAAAAATGAATACCCTTCTCGTATTTTGAATACCCTTATTTTATCATTTTGTAAATAAGAAATCATATTGTTTTACGTAATCAGGATGATTATAAAAATAGTATTAAGCTGCTAAAACGTTCTTCAATTATTTAACTATGCGGTATTTGAACACGCACGGTTCCTTCCCTTCGGTATCAAGAGGTGAGGATACTACCTCGAACAACTCAAGTTTGACCCCCAGCATAATCTCATAGTGGAACTTGAAATGCCCTCCACAACAATAGCAGTACTCACGGGGAATGCTGTAGTCACGCTTAACTTTGCTGACCGTAGGACACACACATTCAAATCTGCCTTCCGAATATACACCAGCGCCGTGAACAATGACAAATCCCTCGTCATCAATTTCTGCCTGTCCCATATACAGGTCGGGGCTTTCACTGATTAGTTTCAACCGTTCCGCTAAAGAAAGATCACTATGTTCCTCCGCGAACTTTTTAGAACTCTTCAGTTTGCTGCCGCTCTTACAGCAGGCATTGGCTTCAATAATCTCTTTTACACGCTCCGACGGCAGTTTGGAATTCATGACATCAAGTGCCTGCTTAAAAAACGCTGATTTGATTTTCTTGTTCGTCTTGGAAACGATCCCGTCAAAGCCCTGATATATTTCATCAATAATATCCTGGCTGACCCTAAAATCGTCTAAAGTTTCTCTGAATTTTTCCGGTGATGGCATACTATTATTCCTCCTGACTATGATAGAGTTGAAAATACAAGGTAACCTCTAATAATTAGGTTATCCATTGTATATTATCGGTTTTTGTGTTTTTTTGAACAGCAAATTCTAAAACCGAGATTCATCTAGACCTTTAATACTTGTATTAACTTCTTATCAATATCAAATCACTACTATTATTTATTATTAAAAAACATATAGGATTTTATATTTTTCTATACAATATTAATTCTGGATTACTACCATTGCATCCATATTTGCTAATGACAATAATTTTGCTGTTAGTTGCTATACCATAACATTTTTCATCATTAGGTAGTTCAACTTGGTTTCCTAGATATATATCATTGTCATTTAATAATTTAATTTTAGAACCATTTTCAAGCGTATATTCTAAATTAATATAATTTCCAAGAAGTTGATTAAGATCATCAATGTGTAAATGCTCTATATTTAAATTATTAATCTTTTCTACAAGTTCTTTTTTCAAAATAAGATAACCATCATATCCTTTTTCCTTTATTAACTTATAAAAGAAACAATATCCCTTAAATGGACGACCGTTACATGATTCACATCCGCCACATTCTTTAAATCTACTACATTTTTCGCAACATTCTTTATCACAAAGCCCCATAATTAATCCTCCTGCTAAAAAAGTCATTTTGATACGATTACGCACCCTTTATTGTCGAACATATGCTATTAATAATGCATTTTGAATACTAATTAATTATTATTTAACATCCAATTAAGCAATTTTCTTTTTCATTTTTGTTTTTTTATTAATATTGTTTTCTCTTTCATAGAAATTTTGTCTACACAATATCCAAAACTTTCTAATTCTTTTTTATAACTTAAAAATGAATAATCAATGTTAAAGACTAGAATAGAAGCAACATGATCAAAAGACATTAATAATATATCTTTGTTCGACTTTTCAATATATTTCCACAAATTTAAATATTTACTCATTTTTAATTTGATTCCTTTTTTAATATCAAATCACAACTATTATTTAATATTAATAATTCTTATATTCCGCCTTCAACTTTAAACTCTAATGTGGCTTCATCAATAGGCATTGTAAAAGT
>JAZLLM010000113.1:0-9402 GCA_045598145.1 Bacilli bacterium
AAAATACTCAATGCTTAAAGGAATAAACCTATTTATAATAGATTTATTCTTTTTAAAAACAAGTGAGTTTATTAAACACGAAACTCTAATACTTTTTTATTGTAATAAGTTAATTAAAATGATAAAATAATATGAGAAAAAGAGGCAAAAGTAATGAGCTTAGAAGAAATTAAAGAATTGTTTATTGAAAGTTTTCCATACTTATATTTGAGTGAAAGAAGATTAACACGTGCTTTAGAGGAGTGCAAAATTATCGAAAAAAGGGATAATGATAAATTGATAGGTATATCAATGATTGATAAAAACTCTATTGCATTATTATGTGTAAAAAAAGAGTATCAAAAAAAAGGTATTGGAAGTTTATTATTAAGTGAATCAGAAGAATATGTAAAAGAATTAGGATATAAATCTATATCATTTTGTAGAGGAAAGGTTCATTTTTCTACTGGTGTACCTTCTAAATCACCAGAAGGCAAAAATATTTATTCCAATATTGATATATATGATTCATTAGATGATAATGCTCTTAGATTCTTAAAAAATAGAGGATATAAGAATTCATGGGGTACTGATGATGTATTTGATATGCACATGGATTTAAAGGATGCTAAAGATGATTATAAAGTTAATGATACAATAAATGGTATTAAATATGAAATCGCTACAAAAGAAGATTATGATGAAGTATTAAATTGTGTTAAAGATGCATGTCCTGAATTTGTAAGATTTTATGAAGGAGATTATTTATATCAAGGTAAGGAACATATAGTATTAATTGCAAGAGATAAAGACGAAATAGTAGGTGCATTAAATGTTGGTAAAGATGGAGATATTCAAGGAAGTATTGGATGCACATCAGTAAAACATAATCACAGACATCAAGGTATCGCAACATATTTAGTTATGATTGGTACAAAATACTTAAAAGATTTAGGTCTAAAAAAAGGATTCTTATGTTTTACTAATACAGGTTTAGATAAATTATATGGAGTAGCTGGATACAAGATTTGTATATTCTACTTTATGGCAAAGAAAGTGTTAAAATAAAAATATGACATATATTAAAAATATTGATGATATAAGTTTGGGATATAATATTGTTAATTATTCAAAAACAATATTATTAATTATTCCTGGTGGAGGCTATGAGAGATTATCTAATAGAGAAGCATGGCCTGTAGCTATTAGATTTAATATGAAACAATACAATACTGCTGTTTTATATTATACTTGTGGTCCTTGTAAGGCATTTAAAATGTTTGAAGATGGTAAGAAGGCAATCAAAGAATTAGCAAAAGATTTTGATAATATAATTGTTTTTGGCTTTTCGGCTGGTGGACATCTAGCAGCATTACTTGCTTCAGTTGGCAAAGAATATAATGTTAAAGCTAGTGTTCTTGCATATCCGGTTATTAGTTTAAACGAGAAAACTCATGAACAAACAGCTTCTAATTTTTTAGGTGACCAAAATACTTTAGAAAATAGAATTAAATATTCTGCTCAAAATATGGTAAATAAGGATACTGTTCCATGTTATATATGGACAACGAAAACAGATGAATTAGTACCTTATGAGAATACATTAATGTATATTGAAAAATTAAAAGAAAATAATATATATTATGAGTGCAAGATATATGATGAAGGAAGACATGGTCTAGCTTTAGCAGATATGACAACAGTAGTAGAAAATGATATGTCATATTACAATGAAGAAATAGCTAAATGGCCTGAACTTGTAGAAGAGTTCATAAAGAAAATAATAAAATAATTCTTGTATAATATTGTATTATATAGTATAATAATAAAGTAATAACGTTTACAAAGCAAATTTAGGAGGCTTATATAAATGAGAGAATATCATTCAAAAGCAATTAGAAACGTAGCAATTTTAGGTCACTTAGGTAGTGGTAAAACAACTTTATCTGAATCTTTATTATTTGTAGGTAAAGCAATTGATAAAAAAGGTGAAGTAGAAAGAAAGAACACTGTTAGTGACTATACTTTAGAAGAACAAACAAGACAAACTTCATTATCAGCAGCAATGATTCCTGTTGAATGGAAGGATTACAAAATCAATTTCATTGATACTCCAGGAAGTGAAGAAATGGTTGGCGAACTTGATAATGTATTATCAGTTGTTAAGGGAGCTATTTTAGTAATTGATGCAACTAAAGGTGTTGAAGTTGGTACTGAAAGATGTTGGGAAGAATTAACTAATAGAGGTATCCCTACATTAATATTCATTAATAAAATGGATAAAGAAAATATCAAATATGACGAAGTTATATCTTCATTACAAGAAAAATTAAGTAAGAAGATTACACCATTCTGTTATCCTTTAGGCAAACAAGATGCATTTGAAGGTGCAGAAAAAGTATTTGGTAATGCTAATAGATCTACAAACACTGAAGATATTTATGAATCTTTATTAGAAGAAATCGCTGGTTCTGATGAAGAATTAATGATGAAATATTTTGATGGCGAAGAATTAACTGATGAAGAAATCGACAAAGGATTAAGAACATTAGTAGTTAATGGTGATATTTATCCAGCATATGTTGGTTCTTCAGTTAAGAATTTATGCATAGATGAATTAATGGACTTGATTGTTAAATACATGCCATGTCCAGAAGATATTAAAGCTGCAAAAGCTACTGATGTAGCTACAAAGGCAGAAAAAGAAATCAAGATTGATGATAATGCTCCATTAGCAGCATTTGTATTTAAGACTATCGTTGACCCATTTGTTGGTACAATTAACTTATTTAAGATTTTATCTGGTACTATGAAAGTTGGTATGGAAGCATATATTCCTAATATTGATGAAACAATTAAATTACCACAAATCTTTGCATTACAAGGTAAGACTCAAATTCAAGTTGATGCAGCATATGCTGGAGATATTATTGCAGTAAGTAAATTACCTGAATTACAAACTGGTTATACAGTATGTGAAAAGAAGGGTGCTGTATTATTCCCTGCAGTAGAATACCCTACTCCAACTATTTATATTGCAATTAAACCAAAACAAAAACAAGACGAAGAAAAGATTTCTCAAGCATTACAAAAGATTAAACAAGAAGACCCAACATTTGAATTTGTACGTAACCCAGAAACTTCTCAATTATTAGTTGGTGGTCAAGGTGTATTACATATTGGTTATATTATTGATAAACTTAAAAATACATTCAAGGTTGAAGTTGGAACTGAAGACCAAAAAGTTGTATACCGTGAAACTATTAAAGGTAGAACAACAGGTGAAAAAGGTGTTCAAGGACGTCATAAAAAACAATCTGGTGGTGCTGGACAATTTGGTGATGTTTGGATTAAATTTGAACCATGTAAAGAAGACTTCGTTTTTGAAGAACAAATTTTCGGTGGATCTGTTCCTAAAAACTATTTCCCTGCTGTAGAAAAAGGTTTACAAAAAGCATTAGAAAAAGGTCCTTTAGCTGGATTCCCAGTTATTGGTGTTAAAGCAATCTTAGTTGATGGTTCTTACCATCCAGTTGATTCAAATGAAATTTCATTCGTATTAGCAGCTGGTTTAGCATGGCAAGCAGCTATTAAAGAAGTTAAACCTACTATCCTAGAACCAATTATGGAAGTTCAAGTTACTATTAAAGCTGAATATGTAGGTGCTGTAATGGGTGATATGAGTAAGAGAAGAGGACGTATCTTAGGTCAAGATGAAATTGGTGGAGGAAAGACATGCATTACTGCAGAAGTTCCAGAAGCTGAAATCGTTAAATACGCTACAGAACTTAAAGCTATGACTCAAGCAAGTGGTCGTTTCTCAAGAAAGTTCTTACGTTACGATATTACACCTGAAGATAAAGTTAAGAAAATTATTGAAGAAAATAAACAAGCTCAATAAGATATATACAAAGCATAGAATATATAAAGTATTTTATGCTTTTTATTTATATTGTAAGATAAAAATGATATAATAATATTAATAAATAGGAGAATGTTTATATGAAAACTAATACATTAAAAGATGAATTAAATAAATTAGTTGAAGATAGTTTTTATGCTAGAGATGAAGTAAAAGTGGATGAAAGTAAAGGGGCATATTCTAGATGGCTTCATAAGGATGTATTAAAAGAAGTAGCAATCTTTAAACCTAGTGAGAAGGAACTAGATAATGTAAGCAAACCTCAATATGGTACATTATCTATAAGTGATTTTAATGGAGATAAAAAAGATTACTTGCTAATAACCACTAATAATAATGTGGAAAATATTAAACCAAGACCGGGATGTGGTATTGTTATTAATATAAATGAAGTTGATTTAACAGGCTATAATAGATATAAATTAAATATTTATCTAAAAGCTCTTGGTCAACAAAATATGTATTTCCATATAAACTTAGGTGATGGTTATGGAAAAGTTACACATGCACCAAGTATATATGCAAACAGATGGAATGAAGTTGTTTGGGAAGAAGATGGTATTAATAAAATTAATAGAATTAGTATCACCCCATTTTTGTTTGGTTGTCCAATTGAAGGTTTAGGAGACATTGAAATTTATATTGATACAATCTATGCACAAAAAGTAGATAAAGATTATGATTTGGGTTGGGATCTAGATAATCGTTTAGCATTTTGTCATAGTGGATATTATATTAATAAGAAAAAGATTGCTTTAACTCAAGTTATGAATGATGATGAATTTAAAGTAATTGATGATAATGGCAATACATATATTAATAAGAAAAGAGAAATAAAAACTGAACTTGGTAAATATTATGAATTAGATTTTAGTGACTTAAAGAAAAAAGGTACATATCATATTGAATATGATGGAAAATCTTCACCAAGATTTATAATTGATGATAACCCTTATTTATCTAGCGTATATAAGTCTTTGAATTTTTTACATAGTTTGAGATGTGGCGAGGATGTAGTTGGTGTACATAGTGCATGCCATTTAAATTGTAAATGTGTAAATGTTAACGATCCAAATCAAAGTGTACCTGTCTTTGGTGGTTGGCATGATGCTGGAGATTTATCTCAATTTGAAATACCTACTGCGGAAATGACACATGCATTGTTAGATTATGCAGCAACTGTTAATGATACTAATTTAAAGAGAAGAGTATTAGAAGAAGCTAAGGTTGGTGCTGAGTGGTTGCTTAGAACTACTTTTCATGATGGTACTAGAGCATTAGCAATTTCTTACAAATTGTGGAGAGATAATATAGCATTAGAAGATAATCAAGAATTAAAATGGAATAAGAGTGAAAATGGAACTTATGAGAACTTCTTGTCTAGTGCTGCATTAGCTGCTGCTTCTAGAGAATTTAAAGAAGTTGATAAAATATTCAGTGATTGGTGTTTAAGAATTGCAATAGAGGATTTTAAGTTTGCGGTAAGGGGTTATAAAGAAGGTTTGCACTCAAAGAGATGGGGTTCGACTATTGATTCTATTACTTGTGGGCATGGAATAATTGCTGCTTGTGAATTATATAAATTGACAAATGATATTTATTATATTGAAGTTGCTAAAGAATATGCAAATATAGTAATGAAGTGTCAACAAGCAACATACCCTGATTGGGAAATACCTGTTAGAGGTTTCTTCTATGAAGATATGAAACATACATATATTGTAAGTTACGAGCATAGAGGGCATGAACAATCAGCTATACAAGGTATTTGTGCTTTATATGAATTATTACCTAATGACAAGGATGCTAGTAAATGGCTTAAATGTATAAAATTATATCGTGAATTTATTACATCGACTATGTATGTAACTGAACCATATAAACTTATAATAGGACAAATATATGATTTAGAACATATTAACATAGAAAGATATACTATATCTACACCAGCAAAAGATAAAGAAGATGGATTAAGAATATTAAAAGAACAAGTTAAAGAAGGAATTAAATTAAACAATAATATTTATTTAAGAATATTCCCAATAGCTATTCAGAGAAGAGGATTCCACGCTACCTTACTTTCTAAGACAAAAGGTGTAAGTGCTGTTGCTAAAGTATTAAAGGATAAATCTTTAATGCAATTAGTAATTAATCAAATAGAATGGGTATTAGGATTTAATCCTTTTGCATCTTCTACAATGTATGGTGAAGGATATAATTATCATCCTTTATATGTAGCATATTCAAGAGAGATGGTAGGAGCGTTACCAGTTGGTATAATGACAAAAGGAAATTTAGATAAACCATATTGGCCAACATATGATAATGCGGTATTTAAAGAAATTTGGGGTCATGTAACAGGTAAGTATTTATGGATACTTGCTGATATTAAATAATACTATATATAATAAGAAAGAACTTTAAAAAATTTTTATATAAGGTGGAGAAAAATTATGAATACTGTTGCTATAGTTTTAGGTTATCGCTTGAATCTAGATGGATCAATGGATGATATATTATATAAAAGATTAAATTTATTACTTAAGCTAAATAGTGAAATGGAATTAAACCATATTATTGTAACTGGTGGAAGACCTAATGAAAAAGTTTTAGTTAGTGAAGCCTCACAAATGGCTAAATATTTAATCGAAAAAGGAATCAGTAAAGAAAAGATTATATTAGAAGAAAAGGCAGGATCAACTTTTGGTAATGCAAAATTCTCTATTCCAATTGCAAAAGAATTGAAAGCAGAAAGAATAATAATCGTAACTACATTAGAACATTTTACTGATTATGAATATAATCCATTAAAGATTTTTTCAGAATTTATTGCTGACGAAAATATAAATATGATGGTGTATACTAATACAATACCTACTTTATAAAAAAAATATTAAAAAAATATTTTAATTAAAAAAAATAAGGTGTATAATAAGTATAATTTCAAATATTAATGGAGGATATTGAATATGTATAAAAGTGAATATTTAAATAAAATTTATAATAGTGTAAAAGAAAAACATCCAGAACAAAAAGAATTTATTAACGCTGTAGAAGAATTTTTAGATTCTATGGAATATTTAGTAGCTAAAGATCCTAATATCGAAAAGAACGCAATTTTAGAACGTTTAGTAGTTCCAGAAAGAGTGTTAAAATTTAGAGTTGCTTGGATGGATGATAATGGAAAAATTCAAGTTAATAATGGATATAGAGTTCAATTCAATAGTGCAATTGGTCCTTATAAAGGCGGTATGCGTTTTGATAAGAGCGTTAATGAATCTATTTTAAAATTCTTAGGCTTCGAACAAACATTTAAGAACTCATTAACAGGTTTACCAATGGGCGGTGGTAAAGGTGGAGCTGACTTCGATCCACGTGGAAAGAGTGATAATGAAATTATGAGATTCTGTCAAGCATTTATGGCTGAATTATATCACTTTATTGGACCTGATACTGACGTACCTGCTGGTGATTTAGGATTTGGTGCTAGAGAAGTTGGATATATGTATGGTTATTATAAAAAACTTACTAAAGAGCATACTGGAACATTTACAGGTAAAGGTTTATCATTTGGTGGATCTTTAGGTAGAACAGAAGCTACTGGCTATGGATTATTATATTACACAGCAGAAATGCTAAAGAAATATAAGAATGATACTTTAGAAGGAAAGAATGTAATCATTTCTGGTTCTGGTAAAGTAGCAAAATATGCAGCACTAAAAGCAGTAGAATTAGGCGCTAAGGTTGTAGCTATGAGCGATAGATGGGGTTGGATTGCAGATCCAAATGGATTAGATATTCCTTATATTAAAGAAATTTCTGAACCTGCTGGTGAATGTAGTGCAGAATATGTTAAGAAATATCCAAATACTTTACATGGTGATAATACACATGATATTTGGAAAGTTAAATGTGATATCGCATTACCTTGCGCAACACAAAATGAAATTAATTTAGAAGATGCAAAAATACTAAAAGCGAATGGATGCTATATGTTAGTTGAAGGCGCAAATATGCCTACTGAATTAGATGCAATCAGATTCTTTAATGCTAACGGAGTTATTTTTAATCCAGGAAAAGCTAGTAACGCAGGTGGTGTAGCAGTATCTGGTTTAGAAATGAGTCAAAATGCTCAACATTTAAGTTGGACTTTTGAAGAAGTAGATAATATGCTAAAAGATATTATGAAGAATATTTTTGAAGCTTGTTATGCTACAGCATGTGAATTTGGAGAACCTACTAACTTGTCATTAGGCGCTAACATTGCAGGATTCAAGAAAGTATATGATGCAATGCTAAAAGAAGGATTAATCTAAAAGATAAGATCTATATAAAAATGGTAAAGCTCTCAGTAAGCTTTGCCATTTTAATTTGGAAAAAATTGAAAGAAGAATAAATAAATCTAGAAAAAATTAACTTCAATTAGATATCTTACAGGACATATAAAGAGAGATGAGAGAGATAAAAAATTCTTACGATTAATATTACTTTGTATCAAATAGGTTTAAGTGGTCTAAGTATGTTATGAATTTAAGATGTGTTATTATTGATGTTACATCTGATGAATTTAATGATGCAAATGAATTGTATAATGTATAGTATGTATTTTAATGTTATGAAATGAGTATGCATAAACACAATGTAGAAAATTAATAACGCATTATAATTGATAATTTATTTAAATATGATATAATTATATATAGTTAAGGAGGATTATATTTATGGAATTAAAAGGATCAAAAACAGAACAAAATTTATTAACTGCATTTGCTGGTGAAAGCCAAGCAAGAAACAAGTATACTTATTTTGCAAGTGTTGCAAAAAAAGAAGGATTTGAGCAAATAGCTGCAATTTTTGAAGAAACTGCAAATAATGAAAAAGAACATGCAAAGATGTGGTTTAAGAATCTAGGCGAATTAAAAACTACTGCTGAAAACTTAGCTGCAGCAGCAGCTGGAGAAAACTACGAATGGACAGAAATGTATGCTGAATTTGCTAAAGTTGCTGAAGAAGAAGGATTTGCTAAAATTGCATTCCAATTTAGAGAAGTTGCAAAGATTGAAAAGGCTCATGAAGAAAGATATAAAGCATTATTAAATAATATTGAAATGCAACAAGTATTTGAAAAGGGCGAAGAAACAATGTGGGAATGCCGTAATTGCGGTCATTTAGTAATTGGTAAAAAAGCTCCTGCAGTATGTCCTGTATGTGCTCATCCACAAAGCTATTTTGAAGTAAGAAAAACTAATTATTAAAAAGAATGCTGGTTATACTATAATTGTATAATCGGCTTTTTTAATTCTTTAAATTAAGATATAATTATATCTTGAATAAAATTAAACTAAGTATTATAATAATTTCAGGTAGTGTCAAATAAGTTATGAAAACTTATGAAACTAATGGATACTGATTAGCATATTCAATTAGTTTTAACCACTTGTTTGCCATTAGCTCTTCATTCTCAATTTCCTTTAAAGTGATAGGTATTTTTTTAATACTTG
>JAZLLM010000114.1:0-3875 GCA_045598145.1 Bacilli bacterium
GAATGGATTGTACGTGAATTAAAAGAAAGAGTAATGAAACTCAGAGAAGAACCTAACGTAGCAGATGAATACGTTCCTAATGAAGGTCTCGCATGTCTCTTAGATAAGTAAGGTGATTTTAATGGAATATATACTTAAAAATGGTATTGTTTACGATCCTGCTAATGAAGTAAACGGAGAAAAAATGGATGTATGTTTCAAAGATGGTAAAATCGTTGAATCTGTGTCCTCTGATGCTAAAGTATTAGACGTTACTGATAAAATTGTAATGCCTGCTGGAGTAGACCCTCACGCTCACGTTGCAGGACCTAAATTGGTTGTAGGAAGATTATACAGACCAGAAGATGAAAGAAGAGGAGTAGCTCAAAAAACTAAAGTAACCAGACCTGAAGCTGGTTTCTCTATCCCAAGTTGTCCTACTACTGGATACAGGTACTCTAGAATGGGATATGGTACTGTTTGTGAAGCAGCTATGCCTCCTTTAGAAGCAAAACACACACATGAAGAAATTAACACTATTCCTAACATTGATATTAACCCATTAACTTTATTTGGTAATAATTGGTTTGTAATGGAATATGCTAGAGAAAATAGAATTGATGACTTAGCAGCATTTATTGCAGCATTCCTAAGAGTTTCCAAAGGATACGGTGTAAAAATTGTAAACCCATGTGGTTCTGAAGCATGGGGTTGGGGTATGAATGTACATGGTTATGATGATAAAGCACCATACTTTGATGTAACTTCTAGGGAAGTTGTAAGAGCATTAGCTAAAGCAAATGAAAAATTAGGACTTCCTCATTCTATCCACATTCACCCTAATGATTTAGGACACCCAGGAAATGTTCCTACCACTATTCAAACTTTAGATTCTATTAAGGATATTGCTAAATCTACTAATAAAGTAGCTGGTGTAAGAGATCAAACTGTACACTGTACTCACTTACAATTCCATTCTTACACTGGAAACAGTTGGAAAGATGCAGCATCTGGTGCTGAAGAAGTTGCAGATTTTGTTAACAAAAATAAATATATAACTTGTGATGTAGGTCAAGTAACCTTTGATGAAACTACTACTATGACTGCAGATGCTCCTATGGAATATGATTTATTCAAAATTTCTGGATTAAAATGGGCTAACAAAGACATTGAGTGTGAAACCGCTGCAGGTATCATTCCTTGTATTTATTCTCCTAAAGCTCCAGTTAGTACTTTACAATGGGCTATTGGTCTTGAATTATTCTTAAACATTGAAAACCCATGGCAAGTATGTTTAACTACTGACCATCCTAATGCAGGACCATTTATTAGATATCCAAAAATTATTTCTTGGTTAATGAGTGCTGATAAGAGAATGAGTATGATTGATAATGGAGAAGTACATAAATGGGCTTCTAAAAGAACTGGTCTTGGTTCTATTGACAGAGAATATGATTTCTATGATATAGCTACTATTACTAGAGCAGCTCCTGCAAGAATCCATGGATTCCAAGACAGAGGTGCACTTACTGCTGGTTATAATGCAGATATTGCTGTATATGATATTAATCCTAATGACTTTGATGCATCTAAAAATCCTGAAGCTGTTGAAGCTGCATTCAGTAATGCTTATTACACTATTAAAGATGGTCAAGTTGTTGTTAAAGAAGGAGATGTTGTCTCTACTAAACAAAGTCATACTATCTGGACTAATGTCATAGGATATGAAGAAGAAGAAAAAGAAATTATCGACAGTATAATGCCTTTCTTCACTCAATATTATTCTGTAAAATGGGAAAACTATCAAGTACACGACCACTATGTACCTAACCCAGTACAAGTGGATGTTGAAGCTAAATAAGGAGAGTGTTATTAATGAAAATTATAACTTTTGATCAAAAGAAAACTTCTTCAATTGCTTTAGAATTTGATGAGTTAATCACTGATAACATTTATACTTGGACTGAAGCAGACTTTGATGCATACAAAGTTCCTGTCGGAAACTCCAGATTCCCAATCACTGATTACTTTGACATCACTGTTGAAGGAGAAGCTGAATCTCCATCTGAAGTTAAAATGATTTTAAACGGAGATTGTGGTAGAGTAAAATACATTGGATGTAAAATGAGTGCTGGTGAAGTTGTTGTTAATGGTGATGCAGATCTTCACGTTGGTGCTGAAATGTCTGGTGGAGTAGTTACTGTTTATGGTAATGTAGAAGCTCATGCTGGTCGTGAAATGTCTGGTGGTAAACTTGAAATTATGGGTAACACTAAAGAATTTACTGGTGCTTCTTACATTGGTGAATGGAGAGGAATGACTGGTGGAGAAATTATTGTTCATGGTAATGCTGGAAAACAGTGTGGTGAATGTTTAACTGGTGGTAAAATCCGCATTAAAGGTAACTGTGACATTCTCGCAGGTATTCACATGACTAAAGGTACTATCGAAATTGATGGTGATGTAAACCGTTGGCCTGGAGGTCAAATGAAAAATGGTAATATCATTATCCATGGTAAGGTTGGAAGATTACTTGAAGGTTTTGTTGAACAAGGAATCGTAACTAATCCTGTTGCTGATGGTATTGAATACAAAGGAAAATACATTGAATATAAAGGAGATATTGCTTTAAAAGGTAAAGGTACTTTATTAATCGATGCAGAGAAAAATAGAGACAGATTATCTACTTGGATTGAGTACGACGATGAATATAATGCAGTACGTACTTATCAAAAACAATAGATGATTTATAGAAAGTACTTTTGTACTTTCTTTTTTTCTTTTAGCTTTTTTTTTAATAATTATATTTTTTAAGATTTTAGTCTATAATTTTAGTATTTTTTATATTATTAGTTTCTAATTAGTTTTTTATTATTTTTCTATTTTTAATAATGATTTTAATTGGATTATTAATTTTATAAAAGTTTAAATTATATTAAAAATATATTCTTATTTAATTAAATAATAAAATTATTTTTTCATTATATTATTATTTTATTATTATTTTATTACTTAATCATGATTTTTTATATACTTTAGTTTATGGTGTTGTTATTATGAAAGAAATAGTATTAAGTCCTGATGAAATTATTGAATATGTAAGGAATGAAGTTAAAGTTGATGATATTTTTGAATTATCTTATAATCGTGTTTTTGCTCCGGGGATTGTTTTAGGAATACAAGAAGAAGATGAAGATTCTTTTGAGGGTTTAGTACTTTCTGTTCAACTTACTGGTGAACTTGTATCTGATACTGTTGATATTGATATGCATAAAATTAAGGATGAGATTATTGAAATTTGTCATATCCCTGGTGGAAATCCTGAAGATAAAGAAAATACTGTAATTATCGAAGCTAGTTTATAATTTAATTCTTTATTTTATATGTAGTATTATATTCTTTTATTTTATTTTTTAGTTTTTTAATCCCTGATTTTTTTTAGTTTTTTTAATTTTTTTATTTTAATTTTCTATTGTTTTAATCATTACAAATAGTTTTATATATTAAAAATAATATAATTTAATTAGTTACAATTTATAACAGATTATATATTTAAAGGAGTTTTTAAAATGACTGATAAAGAATTAGAAATGACTTCTGAAGAAGTTATTAAATATATTAAAAATAATGTAAAAGAATTTGATAAAGTAGCTATTTCTTATAATAGAGTTTCTGCTGAAGGAGATTTTTTAGGTATTGATAATTCAGAAGTTAGAGGGAAAAAACATGCAATATTATGATTGCTATTGATGGTGCAGTAGTTAGTGATACTATTGAAGTTGATCTTGAAGAATATAAAGAAGATATTATAGAATTTTATCATTATCCTAAAGATAAATCTAAAGATTCAATTTATATTGAAGTTTTATAGTTGTTTATTTTTTTAATTTATTTAT
>JAZLLM010000115.1:0-10215 GCA_045598145.1 Bacilli bacterium
GTAAACTAAAAGTGTAGTATTATAACTACACTTATTAATTCATATTTAATTTGATAAATAATGATTCATCATTTATTTTTTCATAACTGATTTCTTTTTTACTAAAATCAAATACATATTTATAATGATCTGTTTGAAGTAAAATAGTATTTTCATTTGCATCTTTAAAGTTTTGTCTTGTAGACCAATTATCTAGCCATTTATCAGTATTTGTAATAATAGCATATTTTGGTTTAGTTAATTCACATATGCTTTTGCCATTAGTTCCAGAGCCACCATGATGACATGTTTTAAATACATCTAATGTATTTATTTTATGTCTTTCATAAAACTTTTTAATTGATTGTTCAGCTTGAAAGTTAAAGCATGGAATTAAACTACTATTATTTGTCATATCTCCGCCTAAGAAGATTTTGTGTTTATTATAAAGAATACCAATACCTATACTATTACCATTTTCAGAAAATCTTTCTTGTTCGTAAAATTCAGATTCTTTATTACTATATAGTTCCTCTAAATGGTTAACATTATCATAAAGTTCTAAAGTTACTTTTCCAAACTTAATATCAAAGTCTTTATTTATTTCATCTAGGAATATAACTTCAACGTTTTTATTTTTAGCTGAAGCCATTATTTCATCATATTTAGCTCTTTCTTTATTGTGGCTCTCTAAACTTGATGCAAGTCCTGAACCATCAGTAGATTCATGTCCTGAGTAATGTTTTAGATATAATTTTTTAACGTTATAATCATTGATTATCTTAGCTACATTACTATAATGATCAGAATGGAAATGTGTAAGAATAATAAATTCAAAATCTTTCACATTTATCTTATTTAAATATTCAGTAATCATTGGATAATAGAAACCGCTAGCAGTATCTATAAATGCATACTTATCCTTAGATTCAATTATCATTGAATCACTCCATATAGTATTTAAAAAATGAATTTTGAAATCTTTAAACATGTTAGTTACCTCTTTTTTTATGTTTCTTATTATATCATATTTAATTTAAATAATTAATATAAAGTAAAAATATTATGTAAACGTTTTAAAATAAATAAAGTATATTGTTTTTGAATTTTATGTGGTATAATAATGTTACAAAGATGAAGAAGAGAAGAGTAGTTAAGCATAACTATCATAAGAGAGCTTACATATGGTGAAAGTAAGTATAGAAGGGCTTAATGAACATGGTCTTGGAGTCGTAACACTGAATGAATTTATTCAATAAGTGTTAACGTGATTCGCACGTTATAGCGAGAAAGTATGATAGTACTTGTAGAGGTAATTATAGTGATATAATTATGAATTAAGGTGGTAACACGGGTTAGATATTAATCTCGTCCTTTTTATATAAAGGGGCGAGTTTTTTTATTAGGTGGTTTTATTATGGCAATATTAGAACTTATAAATGTTAATAAAAGCTTTGGTGATTTCAAGGTTCTAAATAATATAAACTTAAAAGTTGAAAAGAAAGATATATATGGTATTTTAGGTTTATCTGGTGCTGGTAAGTCAACTCTAGTTAGAACAATCAATGGTTTAGAAAACATTGATTCAGGTGAAATATTATACAATGGTGAAAAGGTAGTATTTAATAAAGAATATTATCAAAAGGTATCAATGATTTTTCAATCTTTTAATTTGTTAGATCAAAGAACAGTATACAAAAATGTTTTAATTACTGGAGAAATCAACAAAGACAAAAACAGATTTGAAAAGGCTAAAAACCTACTTAAATTAGTTGGACTTGAAGATAAGCTAGATTCATATCCATCTGAGTTATCAGGAGGTCAAAAGCAAAGGGTTGCTATTGCAAGAGCTTTGATGAGTGATCCTGAGATTTTGCTTTGTGACGAAGCTACATCAGCACTAGACCCTGAAACTACAAAACAAATCCTAGATTTACTTAAGGATTTAAATAAGAAGTTAGGTTTAACTATTTTAGTAATATCTCACCAAATGCAAGTAATTGAAGAAATTTGTAATAAGGTAGCGATAATTGATAATAGTGAGATAGTAGAAGATGGTACAGTATATGATGTATTCTTATCTCCTAAAACAGATATAGCTAGAAAGCTTATATATTCAGGACATGTAAATACAATCCTTTCTGATAAGAAAATGATCAAGCTAATTTTTAATGGTGAAGTAGATTCACCAATTGTAGCTAACATTATCCAAGATTGTAATATAGTTGTATCTATTGTTTATGCTGATAGTAAAAGTATAGATGGTAAGGTATACGGACAAATGATATTCCAATTACCTGAATACGAGAAAGATATTATCAAGTTAAAGAAATATCTTGAACTAAAGCAAATACATTATGAGGAGGTGGATAGTGATGACGTTAAGTAGTTCTATTGACTTAAGTGCCATCTTAGAAATGGGTTGGCAAACCTTACTAGTTACCTTCTTATCAACCTTATTTGCATATACCCTAGGTTTACCAGTTGGTATATTACTTAATATAACAAGAAAGAATGGAATTAAGCATAACAAAGCTTTAAACTTTATTGTGGGTTTAATTGTTAATATATTAAGAAGTATTCCATGCTTGATCATTATAGTATTATGTATACCAATTACAAGAGGTTTAATGGGAAAAGGTACAGGTGCATGGTATACAATATTAATACCAATGACAGTTACCGCATTTGGTTTTACCGCTCGTATGGTAGAGCAATCACTATCTGAAGTTGAAGCTGGTAAATTAGAAGCAATTAGAAGTTTAGGTGCAAGTAACTTAGATTTGATATTTAAAGTATTACTACCAGAAGCAAGAGCAAGCTTAATTAGTGGTGTTGCGGTAGTAATGGTAAGTATATTAGGATATACTTCATTTGCCTATAATATAGGTGCAGGTGGCTTAATTAGTGGAGTATATACATTCTACACTCGAAATACTGGAGATTATTTATCTAGTGTTTATTTCTGGATTTTAATAATTGTAGTTGTCTTGATAGTTCAAGGAATACAAGAACTTGGTTTATATATCGCTAAAAAAATAGATAAAAGGAGAGTTTTAAAATAATGAAGAAGATTAGTGTTTTATTAGCAGTTTTAGTATTAAGTGTTATTTGCTTAGTGGCTTGTGGAAAGAATGATGAAAAAGTTATTAATGTTTGTGCTAGTGATGTACCACATGCAGAAATATTAGAAGGTTATGTAAAAGAAGAATTAAAGAAAAAAGGTTATACATTAAAAGTTACAGTTTTAGACTGGACTCAACAAAATGATGCTGTTGCTAATGGTGATTATGATGCAAACTATTTCCAACATCAACCATATCTAGATACTTATAATGGAAAAGTTAAATTAGCTCTTGCTTGTAAAGTACATTATGAACCACTTGGAATTTATAAAGGAAGTGGTAAAGTTAATGATCTTAAAGATGGTACTACATTTGAAATTTGTAATGATGTAAGTAATGGTATTAGAGCATTCCAATTATTAGTTAATAAAGGTGTAATTACAGCTGATGAAGCTCCTTATAATGATGCTGGTGATGAATTTGATTTCAGTGAGGGTTGGAATGCTAGTAAAGACAAATGGTCTAATGGTACAGTTACTGTTACATTAGTAGAAGAAAGTTTATTAGTAGCTAGTAAAGGTGATTATGATTTTGCATGCTTACCTTGTAATACAGCATATACAGGAAATGTTACTAAAGTTGATTTAGTTACAAAAGAAGATGACCCTAACCAAGTAGCTAATAAAGCTAATGGATTAGCAGTAAGAGTAGAAGATTATAAGAATGATGCAGCATATAAAGCTAAAATTGATGCATTAGTAGAAGTATTAGTATCAGCTGGATTATCAGAATATTTTGATACTAAATATTTAGGTGCAATGACTTGTGATAACTCAACTCAAATTGATTTAAGAGCAGCAATTAAATAATTGTAAATTACTATATGAATAAAATTATGGAGTGATTACTTTAATTAGTAAGCACTCCATTTTATTATTCAAATTGCAAATATTCTATTGTATCTAAAAATGTTTCTTTATTAAAAGCTGAAATTAGTCTATCATTAATAATGAATGGATTAATATCTTCAATTACACTTTCATAATTTGTTTCGCTGAATTTGTTATATAGTAATAATTTAAATTCTTGAGATGTAATTTCTTTATCAATTAGTTTATATTTTATTAATCCATTTACTAAAAATTTAAAATTTATTTTTGCGTTTTTGCTTACATAAAATAAATAGTCATAATAGTCACGGCCTTTAACACGATTTTTCCAAGTTCTTCTTAATATTGCTATAAGTTTGCTTGCAAATGATGTCTGAATGTCATAAGTTCGTATTTTTGAAAATGAAGGAAACAATATTGTTTTAAATTCAAAATTGCCATATTCAAGGTAGTTTGTTTCAATTCCTAGTTTAATTGAAATAATTTCATTTACGTCTACTTTAAAATCATGATAATATTCATTCATACATTCTGAAAGATTAAACTTGATAAAGTAAGTTTTTACACTTAAATTATCGTTTTTTTCTTTTTCGCTTATAGTAGCATTAATTCCAAAAGTAATAAGCTCTTTTACGCCATAGTTTAAATAATATAAGAAATTTTTATCAGTAGTTTTAGTTAATGTGAAATCTAAATCCTCACTAAATCTATCTAAATTTCTTAATATTCTAAGTGAAGTACCACCGTAGAATACTGCAAAAGAAAAAAAGGATGACCTGGAAATACCACTCAATATTATTTTTTGAGATATCTCTCTAATTGCTCTCTTAAAATCATTTACACTTAATATATTATAATCATTTAATATTGATTCTATAATTTGATTTTTCATAAGTAAAACCTCTTAATTAGATTGATTAGAATTTTATTGTTTGTGCTATGATAATTTGACGATAATTCAATCAATTTATTTAAATCTAAGTTTTTAAATAGATCTTCATCTATTCTTAGATTTTCAAATAATAGTTCTTTTAATTCTTTTTGGTTTTTAACTGGAGATAGTATATATAACATATCACAAATGGCTTTTTCTCGAGATGCAATATAACAAGTGTAATTTTCTTCGCTTAAGTTCACTAAATCTAATGGAAATACATTAGAAGGTATATCGTGATATAAATATGTGCATAAAGATGTTTTAAATGTTTTGCTCTTTTTCTTTAAAGTAGTAGCAGCTGTAATTTTATATGTTGCTTCAGGTATTAAACCATAATATGATAAAGCTGTTTGGAATGATATATATGATGGACCATATATTGCATTAGTTAATAGAAATGGATCTATATTACTATTTGTTTCATAAAGATTTCTTTTAATAAATATTAGTTGCTTGTTTTTTACTAATCTTTCTATTTTAGTTTTAGGATTGCTGTAATTATTATTTTCCAATAATAATTCCTGATATACTTTTATCATATTTTCACCTCTAAGTACTATTATACAATACTTACTGGCGAAAATCAAGCATTAATTTTGAAAAAGAAAATAAAATAATATAAATATAATGCTTTTTTATAAAATAAGTAGTATAATATATTAGTAATCTATATAAGTATAGAGAAAGGATAAATTAATGAAAAAAATAAACGTTTTTGCTTTTGGTTTATTAGTTTTATTTGCACTTGTATTATTTGCTTGTGGTAATAAACCTGAACCTAAAGAAGAAGTTGAATTCACTTTTGATGTAAGTGAATCAATGAAAGCAGGAGAAAGTCAAGATATCGTATTAAACATCGTTAAAGGCGATGAAGCTAAAATTAAAGAAGCTGTTATTTATGAATCTGATGATGAATCTGTTTTGAAAATTGAAGATGGCAAAATAGTAGCTATTGAAGGTGGTATAGCAACTGTTAGTGCTACATATAATGATTATAGTGCAGAAGTTATTATCATCGTTAAGAAGATGAGAGCTATTAGCTTTGAACTAAATGGTGGTACTTGTCCTAATTTACCAAGTGAAGTTAGTGCTGATGAAAAGTACACATTACCTATCCCTACAAAAGAAGGTTATATCTTCATGGGTTGGTATTCTAATAAAACTTTAAATGGTATTTTAGTAACTGAACTTAATAGTATGAATACTACTATTACTACAGTATATGCTGCATGGAAGAGTGAAAAGCATGTTATTACTTACCATATATTAGATGGTGATAAAGAAACTACTTTTACTGATGAATCTAAATTTGAAGAAGACTTTACATTAAGCACACCAGAATATGACGCAAATGAATATGTATTTAGTGGATGGTATAAAGAAAGAAATTTATATCAACCTATTAGTTCAATTGAAGCTGGTTTTGAAAGTGACACTGATGTATATGGTGCTTTAGTTAAAAAAGGTACTGAATTCAAAATTACTTTAATTGCTAGTGGTGGTCAAACGAGTAATGGTAAATATGAATATACATATAAAGTTGGTGAAAGCCTAACACTTCCTACAGGAAGAAAGACTAAATATACTTTCATTGGCTGGTATAAAGATATGTATTTCAATTATCCAATTGAAACTAAGTTCTATAAGGATAGTACAATTTACGCTAAGTTTAGCGAAAATGCACCAGTAGAAGCAATTAATATTACTACTACTGATACTGAGCTTCAACGTCAACAAACTCTACAAATTAAGTTCTCATTATTTCCAGCATCTCCAACTGTTAGAACAGTTACTTATGTAAGTAGTAATCCAAGTGTTGCTACTGTAGATGCAAATGGTTTAATTACAGGAGTAGGAATCGGTATGGTTACAATTTCAATTATTTCAGATTCAGAAACAAAAGCTACATCAACTATTGAACTAGAAATCTTTGAACCAGATTTCTTTGAAGTAAGTTATGAAACTACTTCAGCTGTATTAGTTGGAGAAAGCATTAAGTTAAACGCTAAATATCACCTAAGAGGTGCTAGTGAAGTTCCTGTAAGCTTTGAATCAGCTGATACAAGTATCGCAACAGTTGATAAAGACGGTAACGTTACAGGTGTTAAAGCTGGTAATACAACTATTAAAGTATATGTTACTGCTGATAGTACTAAGTACTTTAATTATGGTATAACAGTATATGATAGCACAGCAAGTGATATTGTTAAGTTCTTAATTAATGCAAATAACGCTAATGTATTTGTAAGACCTAATTTAGGTATTGGTGCCGGTAACCCTGAATATTATATGGATATTATTGGTAGTATCAGTAAATTATTCTTTAATAATACTTATAGTGTTAACACTAAATATGAAGCTACTCAAAAAGGTGTTTCATCAAATCATGGTGAACCAATGGAAAGCGTTGAATTCATAACAGTTCACTATACTGGTAATATGGCAGCCGGTGCTACAGCTGCAGCTAATGCAAATTACTTCGCTGGTGGTGGAGGTGGAACTAGTATCCACTATGTAACTGGTAATGATGGTATTTTCCATGTATTAGACAATACTTTAGTCGGATTCCATGCTGGTGATGGTCATTCAGCTGATACTAAGAGTGAATGGTATCCAACTGGTGTATTCCATAAGGATACTGATCCTGAACAACCTGTTTGGGGAATTAATGAAAATGCACACTTCACATTAAATGGTGAAGAAACTATCATTAAAGTTCCAGAAGAAACTACACATAACCGTGGATTTGTAACTGAAGATAAGTGGATGAATGATATGGGCTATGGCTTCTATATTGATCCAAATACTAATGAATATTACATGAACAAAGTATGGTGGTGCTACACTCAAATTAGTGAAGGTAGAATTTGTAACCATGGTGGTAACATGAATTCAATTGGTATTGAATCAGCTGTAAATAAAGGTTCTGACCTTTGGTATACATGGCATTTAACTGCTGAATTAGTTGCTCACTTAATGATTGATCAAAATCTTCCAATCACTAGAGTAGTAGGACATCATTTCTTTAGTGCAAAAGCATGTCCTCAACCAATGCTTGAAAATGATTTAGAGATTTGGTATGAATTCGTTGAATTAGTAAGAGCAGAACATGAAATGTTAACTACATTTAAAGGCTATACTATCAGTATGGAAGTAGTTGAAGGTGCTAATAATGTAAGTACTAATGGTAGAGTTACTCAAGACTCAGATTACCATAACATTACTTATAAACTAACTATTACTACACCTGATAAGAAGACTGAAACAGTTACAGTATCATCTATTATTAGTAGTTCATTAATGAATTAATATTTAATAAAATAAGGTTTATCAAAACTCTTTAAAAATGTCTATTTTACAAAGCCATTGTAAAGTAGACATTTTATTTTTTTGATTAAAAAAACATAAATATATAAAACACCTATTTACATAAAAGTAACAAAATGTTATAATTATGTAGAGGAGATTTATAAATGTATAAATTATTACAATTTTCTACATACGGTATAAAAAATATAGAGGACTTAATTACTATTGATTTGGCTAATCAAACAATTGAAAATAGCATTCATAAAATAAATAATATTAAAGGAATATTTGGATATAATGGTGCAGGAAAAAGTGCAATAATGAGTGCTATAAATTATTATAATAAAATTGTTTGTATACCTAATTATTTAATGCAAAATGAAATAAAAGATAATTTGAATAAACTTATTAATTATGTGAAAAAAGAATTTTATATTTCAATGGTCTTTGAATTTGAAAAGAATATGGTAATAAAACACAACATGAGATTATCAATGAATGAAATTATGAATGATTATATAATTTCAGAGGAAAGTGTTTCACTATCTAGTGGAAGAACACTAAATGGCAAATACAATGTTGTGTTTGAAAAAAACGGAAATGATATAATAGTAGCAGAAAACATTAAAGGCGATAATTATGATTATGTATTCAATCAAGATTTAAGATATAATTCAATTATCCAGGCTGCATTGCAAAAGATAATTGATAAAAAAAGAAATGACAATAATCAAATGTTATTATTTGATAAGATTGTTCTAAAAATTTATTCTTGTATAAATAATATTGATGTTTATCTTCAAGATTCTGATTTACATAGAAATTATAAAGTAGATAAAAAAGTAATCAATGATTTGATTTCTCAAACTGAGGAATTGAAACAAAAAAAGGAAAACTGGATTGATGTATACACAAGTGATGAAATAGTATTAATAGAAAATTATGATATTTATAAAAAAGAAAATGAAAAACTGGAAAAATTCATTAGATACTTTAAACCAGAGTTATTAAAAATTGAATTGATTCCACGTGAAAATGGTAATGTATATCATGTAAGAAAACTGTTTGTTTATAAAAATTATAATGTTGAATTAGAATTTGAATCATCAGGTATTAAACAATTAGTTATATTATTTTCATATCTAGAAAAGTGTGCTAAAGGTAAGACAGTGTTTATTGATGAAATTGATACAAATATAAATGCAGTTTATTTTGACAAAATGATTTCATTCTTTAAAAATTATGGCAAAGGGCAATTAATTTTTACTACTCATAATCTTGATGCAATGAAGGCGTTAAAAGACCAAAGTAAATCAATTGCAGTTTTAGGAGTTGATAACAAAATTGATACATGGGTTGGAAAAGGTAATAAATCGCCAATAAATGATTACATAAATGGCAATTTCCCTAATTCTCCAATGAATGTAGAAGACTTTGATTTTATAAATATTTTCTTAGGCGGTGAATAATGATTGAGTTGATAATTATAATGGAAACCAGGTCATCAAGCAAAACGGACTGGATGTATATAAAATCAACTATTGATTACTATTATAAACCTAGAAGTTATAGTTTAAAAAAGATTTTTGCAAAAACAAAAACTGAACTTATTAAGCAAGATACGAAAATAAATAATCAAATTATTAGTTCGCAAAGAATCTCAAAAGTGATTATTTTTGCAGATTATGATAGAAATGAAGAATTAAACTCAATTCTTGCAAAATATTGTATTGATAATAAATATGATTTAGTATGGATGAATTTAGATGTTGAAGATGTATATTTAGGAAGACAAATTAGTAAAAAAGATAAAATTAAAGAAGCTATTTCTTTTCAAAAAGTGAGCAACGAATTATTTCCGAATTTTAAAAATTTGAACTCTAATGTTCGCTAAGTTCAAGACATTCATCAAATATATTAATAATTCTAGATAAATATCTTGATAGAAAATAACATAAAATTTACATTATTGTAATTTTTTTGTTAAAGTTTTATTTTGAAATATATAACATATAATATAATTAATTATATAGCA
>JAZLLM010000116.1:0-17562 GCA_045598145.1 Bacilli bacterium
GATATTATTGATACATTGATTGAATTATCTAATGAGAAAAAAGGAATAATAAAAGTTAATGTTAGAGTTCCAAAAAAATTAAGTAATCAAGAAATTAGTGAATTAAAACTTGCAATTAGAAATAAATTGCAAATATCTGAAATGATTGAAATCAATGAAATTATTGACGAATCATTATTAAAAGGTTTTGTATGTGAATATCAAGGTAAAGTATTAGACTTATCATTATTAAACAAACAAAAATCTTTAAAAGAATTTATAGAAAAGTAGGATGTTATTATGGCTATACAAGTTAGTGAAATTAGTGCATTAATAAAAGAACAAATAAAAAGATATAGTCAAGAATTAAACACATGTTCTGTTGGTAAAGTAATTCGTGTAGGTGATGGTATTGCTTTAATCTATGGATTAGATGATGCTATGTATGGTGAATTACTAGATTTCGGAAATGAAGTTTATGGAATGACAATGAACTTAGAGCGTGATAATGTCGGTGCTATTATATTTGGAGATTCAGATAAAGTTAAAGAAGGTGACACTGTAAAGTGTACAAAGAAAATTCTTGAAATTCCTGTAGGAGAAGAGTTATTAGGTAGAGTAATTGATCCAATTGGTAAACCTTTAGATGGATTAGGAGAAATTAATGCTTCTAAATTCCGTCCAATTGAGAAAAAAGCTACAGGTGTTATGGCTCGTAAGAGTGTTAATACACCATTACAAACTGGTATTAAGGTTATTGATGCCTTAGTTCCTATTGGAAGAGGTCAAAGAGAATTAATTATTGGTGATAGACAAACTGGTAAAACAGCTATTGCCTTAGATACTATAATTAATCAAAAAGGAAAGAATGTTATTTGTATATATGTTGCTATAGGACAAAAAGAATCTACAGTTAGTAGTATCGTTGAAACTTTAAAACGTTATGATTGTATGTCTTACTCAATCGTAGTTAGTGCATCTGCATCAAATGCTGCACCATTATTATACTTAGCTCCTTATTCAGGAGTAACTATTGGTGAAGAATTTATGTTTGCTGGTAAAGATGTATTAGTTATATACGATGATTTAAGTAAACATGCTGTTGCATATCGTGAATTATCATTATTATTAAAAAGACCTCCTGGAAGAGAAGCATATCCTGGTGATGTATTCTACTTACATTCTAGATTATTAGAAAGAGCTGCTAAATTATCTGATGATTTAGGTGGTGGTAGTATAACTGCCCTTCCAATTATTGAAACACAAGCTGGTGATATTTCATCTTATATCCCTACTAATGTTATTTCTATTACTGATGGACAAATTTTCTTACAAGCTGATTTATTCCATTCAGGTGTAAGACCAGCTATTAGTGCTGGTTTATCAGTATCAAGAGTAGGTGGTTCAGCACAAATTAAAGCAATTAAGAAAGTATCTGGCACTTTAAGACTAGACTTAGCTTCATATCGTGAATTAGAGGCTTTTACTCAATTTGGTAGTGACTTAGACCCAATGACAAAAATGAAGTTAGATCGTGGTAAGAGAACAATTGAAGTATTAAAACAAGGCTTACATGACCTTGATGATGTTGTTGACCAAGTAATAATTCTTTATGCTTTAACAAAAGGTTATTTAGATGATGTAGAAGTAAATGATATTTTAAGTTTTGAAAGAGAGTTAAAGAAGTATACAGCTGAAAGTGAAATCGGAAAGAAAGTTACTTCAATAATCAACGAAACTCATGAACTTCCAGCTAACGATGAATTAAAAGAATTGATAGAAACATTTAAGCAAGAGAGATAGTTTATGGCATCATCAATTCGAGATATCAAAGCACGTGTTAGTGCAACAAAGAAAACTTCACAAATAACTAATGCGATGAATATGGTATCTGCATCAAAATTAAAAGGTGCCCAAAAAGCTACATTAAGTTTTGCACCATATATGGCAAGAGTAGAAGATATAATATCTTCTTTAGCTTCAAATGGTGAAAAATTAAGTCATCCTTTATTAGATGAAAGAGAAGTAAATAAAACGTGTTATGTTTTAATAACTTCTGATAGAGGACTTGCTGGACCTTTTAATGGAAATGTACAAAAATTATTATTAAAGGAATATAAACCAGGAGATTATGTAATCCCAATTGGTATGAAAGCATATTATTATGTTAAGAGTAAAAAATTAAATACTTTAGATGATGATGCTATAAATTTACCTGATGATGTTCCTTTTGACAATATTTTGATACTTGTCACTAAATTAGTTAAAGAATATTTGAAAGGTACTTTTGATAAAGTAGTTTTAATTTATAACCACTTTATAAATACCTTAAGCATTTTACCAAGTTTAAAGACTATATTACCAATTGAAAATGATTTTGAAGGTAGTTCATTAAAAGCAAATTATGAGTTTGATGAACCTATAGAATCTATTTTAGATGCTGTTTTGCCTCTATATTTAGAAAATTTGGTATATGGTATTATTCTTGATTCAAAAGCTAGCGAGCATGCTTCCAGAATGACTGCCATGAGTAATGCAACTGATAACGCTGAAGAATTAATTTCTAAGTTAGAACTTGCTTATAATAGAGCAAGACAATCAGCTATTACTTTAGAACTTACAGATATTATTGGTGGAAGCAATGCTATTAACGGAGGAGAATAATTATGAATAATTATGGGCACATTGTGCAAGTAATGGGTCCAGTAGTTGACGTAAAGTTTGAAGATAATGTACCAAGTATTAACAATGCATTAGAAGTTAAATTATCTGATCGTAGATTAGTACTTGAAGTTGCTTTGCATTTAGGAGAACATATTGTTCGTACTATTGCAATGGATGCAACAGAAGGATTATCAAGAGGGCTTGAAGTAGAAGATACTGGAAAACCAATAACAATAAAGGTTGGAAAAGAAACATTAGGTCGTATTTTTAATGTTTTAGGTGATCCAATTGATGGTAAGGGAGAACTATCTAGTTTATGCCCTACACTTTCAATTCATCGTCCTGCTCCAACTCTAAAAGAATTAAATACAAACGTTGAAATACTTGAAACTGGTATTAAAGTTGTTGACTTACTTGCACCATATATTAAAGGTGGTAAGATTGGTTTGTTCGGAGGAGCTGGTGTTGGTAAAACAGTTCTTATCCAAGAATTAATCAATAATATCGCTAAAGAACATGGTGGTATTTCTGTTTTCGCTGGTGTTGGTGAAAGAACAAGAGAAGGTAATGACTTATATCACGAAATGAGTGAAACAGGTGTTATTAATAAAACAGCAATGGTATTTGGCCAAATGAATGAACCACCTGGAGCACGTATGCGTGTTGGTTTAACTGGACTTACTATGGCTGAGTATTTTAGAGATACTGAACATCAAGATGTATTATTATTTATTGATAATATTTTCCGTTTTACTCAAGCTGGTAGTGAAGTTAGTGCTTTATTAGGTCGTGTTCCTTCTGCAGTAGGTTATCAACCTACACTTGCTACTGAAATGGGTGCATTACAAGAAAGAATTACATCAACTAAAGATGGTTCTATTACATCTATTCAAGCAATTTATGTTCCTGCAGATGACTATACAGACCCTGCTCCAGCAACAACATTCTCACATCTAGATGCAACAACAAACCTTTCTCGTAAGATCGCTGAAGAAGGTATCTATCCAGCTGTTGATCCACTAGAATCTACATCTCGTGCATTATCACCTGAAATTGTAGGGGAAGAACATTATGAAGTTGCAAGAAGAGTACAAGCTACAATTCAAAGATATAATGAATTATTAGACATTATTGCTATCTTAGGTATGGATGAATTAAATGAAGAAGATAAATTAACTGTAGCTAGAGCAAGAAGAATTAAATTGTTCTTATCGCAAAGTTTCCATGTAGCAGAACAATTTACTGGTAATAAAGGTCAATACGTTCCTGTTAGAGAGACTGTAAGAGGATTTAAAGAAATCTTAGACGGCATGCATGATAATTTACCTGAAGAAGCATTTAGATTTGTTGGCACGATTGATGAAGCTGTTGCTAAAGGTCAAAAGATGCTTGAAGAATTAGAGGCTAAGAATGCTTAAATTAATCCTTGTAACACCTAAAGGCGAATTAATTAATGATGAATTTGAAATGGTAGTTGCTAAAGGTGATCAAGGTGAAGTTGGTATTTTAGAAAATAGATTACCAATTATTCTAAAAATATCTAATGGTTATGTAAGAGCTACTAAAGAAAAAGAAACAATATGCGCTGTTGTTTGTAATGGTATATTAGATAACAATAACAGTGTGGTTACTGTAGTTTGTGAAGAAGCAGCTATTGGAGAAAGTTTAGAAGAGGCTAGTAAATCTCTTGATGAAGCAAGAGAAAAGGTTAGACTTAGCAATAAACAAAAGAAAATTGATTTCGTTGAAGCTGAAAAAGACTTGGCTAAAGCAATTAAAGAATCTAAAGCTTCAAAACCAATTTAATATTTGTAAATAGGGAAATATACTAAATGAAGGCATTAATAAAAACAGTGCTAATACAATTAATATATTAATTTAAATAAAAGCAAATAATGATGCTTTCATATGCAATAATATAAAAGAGGTTGGATTAAATAATCCGATCTCTTTATTATATT
Source organism: Bacilli bacterium (assembly GCA_045598145.1). Lineage (GTDB taxonomy): Bacteria > Bacillota_I > Bacilli_A > ML615J-28 > CAG-698 > RGIG3506. The sequence goes on from JAZLLM010000116.1 coordinate 4,605, forward strand.
CTTAACAGTTATGAATATACATATAATTTTGAGCCGTTAATTTTTGATAATAAAAGTAATTTTAGATATGATAAATAATTAAAAAAAGTAATATATAATAGTATATTAAATAATTCACTAAAAATATATGATTATAAAATTAATTGTAAATGGTAAAATAAGTTTATAGAAACATTTTATTTTTCTCTAATTGTTATATTTCAATATTTATGATATAATAATTTATAAAGAAAAAATATTAGGTGTATTATTATGATTGAAATTAAAGATAGATTAAAATATTCTCCAATGATAAGACAATATCTTGAATTTAAAGACCAATATCAAGATACAATTTTATTTTACCGTGTTGGTGATTTTTATGAATTGTTTTTTGACGATGCACTAATCGGTTCAAAAGAATTAGAAATTGTATTAACAGGAAAAGATGCAGGTGTTGACGAAAGAGTACCTATGTGTGGTGTGCCTTTTCACGCTGTAGATGCATATCTAGATGGTTTAGTAAGCAAAGGATATAGAGTTGCAATCGTTGAACAAATTGAAGACCCTGCATCAGCTAAAGGTCTTGTAAAAAGAGGAGTAACTAAGATTGTAACTCCTGGTACTAATATGGATGTTAGCCATGATGAAAAGAAAGAAAACAATTTCTTAGTTTCTGTTTCATATATAAGAACAAGTGAAATAAAAGATAATTCATATTTTATATTATCATATGTAGATTTAACAACTGGTGAAGGATATATTACCAATATACCAAATGATGAACAATTACTATATGCTGAAATTATTAAATTAAAAGCAAGAGAAATAATTGTTGATAGTTCATTTAATAAAACTATATTTGATAATTTAAAAAAAGTATATAATTTCTTAATATCTATAGAAGATAATTTTGACACTCCTTCATACTTTAAAGCAATAATTGACAATTTAAATAAAGAAGAAGCAAAGAATTATTGTAGATTACTAAATTATATTGTAAGAACACAAATGCGTACTTTAATTCATATGCAGCATGTAATTAAATATGATATTAATTCATATTTAAAGTTAGATCTTTCTTCAAGAAGAAACTTAGAATTATTAGAGACATTACGTTTCCAAAACAAGAGTAATACTTTAATATCTTTACTTGATAAAACTAATACTGCAATGGGTAGTAGATTCTTAAAGAAATCTATATTATTCCCTTTGATTGATAAAGTAGAAATCAATAAGAGATATGATTGTATAGATTTGATGAAAAAGAATTTCCTTGCTACCAATGATTTAAGAAAAGAATTAATTGATGTATATGATTTAGAAAGAATAGTCGGTAAAATCTCTTATGAAAGTGTTAACCCAAGAGATTTATTACAATTAAGACGCTCTTTACTTAATATTTCCAAAATTAGAAAATTAATTGAAAATATCAAAATTGATTATTTATTTGATTTAAAAACTGATTATGATAAATATATCCAAGTCTTTAATTTAATTGATGCTGCTTTGAACTTAGATGCTCCTATGGCATTAAAAGACGGTAATGTTATTAAAAAAGGTTATTCTAATGATTTAGATGAATTAAAACTAGCTAATTCATCAAGCAAAGATTATATTTTATCATTAGAACAAAAAGAAAGAGAAAGAACAGGATTAAAAACTTTAAGAGTAGGATATAATAAAGTATTTGGATATTACATTGAAGTATCAAAACTTCAAAGTGAAGCTATTAAAGATGAATATGGCTATATAAGAAAACAAACTACCACAAATACTGAACGTTATATCACTCAGGAGTTAAAAGAAAAAGAAGCGCTAGTATTAAGTGCTGATGAAAAAATATTAGCTTTAGAAACTAATTTATTTAATGATTTAAGAAATAAATGTAAGGAATATACTTTAATATTACAAAAATTAGCTAAAACTATATCATATTTAGATATGATGCTTACATTTACTAAAATAAGTAATGAAAATCATTATGTACGTCCAATAATTAATGATGAAGGCATTTTATCAATTAAAGATGGAAGACATCCTGTAATTGAATCATATTTAAATGATAATTATATTCCTAATGATATTAATTTAAATAATGATAAATTCTTACAAATTATTACAGGTCCTAATATGAGTGGTAAATCAACTTATATGAGACAAACTGCTATAATTGTGGTAATGGCTCAAATAGGTTGCTTTGTACCAGCTAAAGAAGCTAATCTACCTATATTTGACCAAATATTTACAAGAATTGGTGCAAGCGATGATATTGTTAGTGGCCAATCAACTTTTATGGTTGAAATGATGGAAGTAAATAATGCTTTAAAATTTGCAACTAAAAATTCTTTAGTTTTATTTGATGAAATAGGTAGAGGTACAGCCACATTTGATGGTATGGCATTAGCTCAAGCTATTATTGAACATATCCATGAAGAAATTAAATGTAAAACATTATTTAGTACACACTATCATGAATTAACTGCTTTAGAAGAAGATTTAAAACATTTAGAAAATGTACATGTTAGTGCTGAAGAAGAAAATGGGGATATTATATTCTTACATAAAATTAAACCAGGTGCAATTGATAGGAGTTATGGTATAAATGTAGCTAAACTAGCATCACTTCCTACTAGTTTAATAGCAAGAGCAAATGATATATTATCTAAATTAGAAGAAAACGAACATTTTGATTCTAAAAAATTATCTATAAATAATTATGTTGCACCTTTAATATTTGACTCAAAGAGTGATAGCGAAGTTTATGTTCTAAATGAAATTAAAAACGCTAATTTATATGAGATGAGTCCAATAGATGCAATGAATAAACTAAACGAATTACAAAAGAAAGTAAAATAAACGGAGTTTAATATGGGGAAAATACAAGTTTTAGATGAACATATGACTAATCTAATCGCTGCAGGTGAAGTAATTGAAAGATGTGCGAGCGTAGTAAAAGAATTAGTTGAAAATTCAATAGATGCAGGAGCTACTAAAATTGCAATTTCATTAATTGATTCAGGGTTGAATGAAATTAGAGTGATTGATAATGGTAGCGGTATGGATGTTTATGACGCTAAAATGTGTATTGTTCCTCATGCAACTAGTAAAATCAGAAACCAAAATGATTTATTTACAATTGGTACTTTAGGATTCCGTGGTGAAGCTTTACCTAGTATTGTAGCTATAAGTAATTTTAAAATTATTACTTCAGTAGATGGATATCATGGTTTAATGATGTCAATAAAAGGAGGTGTTCCTTTATCCGAAGCAACTATTGCTCATCCTAAAGGCACTGAAATTATTGTTAAGAATTTATTCTTTAATACTCCAGCTCGACTTCAAAATTTACAATCTCCAAATGTAGAATTATCATATATTACTGAATATGTATCTAAAATTGCTATTGCTCATAATGATATTGCTTTTAATTTAAGTAATAATGATAAATTATTATTTCATACATCAGGAAATGGTAATTTATTGGAAGTGATTAGCGAAATATATTCTAATGATATAGCTAAAGAAATGGTATCTATATTTGATAATAATGGTATTTTCAAGGTTGAAGGATATATTTCTAAAATATCTGTAACTAGATCAAATAAATCTAATATTAATTTAATTATTAATGGTAGAGTTATTCATAATGCAAATATAGTAAATTCAGTAATTGCAGGATATGGAAATCATTTAATGATGGGTAAATATCCAATTGCGGTCATTGCTATAACTGTAGATTTGTCAATGGTAGATGTAAATGTACATCCTTCTAAATATGAAGTTAGATTATCTGACGAATCAAGCTTAAAAGAAATGATAATTAAAGCTGTATCTGATGCACTTAAAAATACTGATTTAAGTGTCGATGTAAATCCTTATTCATTTAGTGATGATTTAAGCGATAAAGTTTTAAATGAAAATGTATCTAACGAAGAATATATTGAAGACTTTGATGACGAGAACGAAGTTGATTCTGACGAAGAATACAATAATGAGGATTATTCATATGAAGATAAGAATGATGAAATTGAAGATTCTTATGATGAAATTGAAGATGAGTCAGATGATTATGAAGAAAATCTAGATGATAATAATGTAGATGAAGAACAAACTGATTTATTTGCATTTGAAGAAGAAAAAATTGAAGAATATAATAACGAAAATATAGAAGAAACTGAAGTTCAAAACATTCAAAAGAAAGAATATATTTCTCAACAATTTTCTTTTAATGATGATGAAATAGTTGGTTCAGATGATACTAAAGAAAAACTTGGTAAATTATATTTTATTGGTCAATTATTTGGTACATACATCTTAGCACAAAATGATGAAGAATTTTATATGATTGATCAACATGCAGCTAATGAACGAATTAATTATGAAAAGATAAAAAACTCCCTTTCTAACTCTAATAATTCAACTTATGAATTATTAATTCCTTTTACATTAACTTTCTCTCAAAGTGAGACTATTTTAGTAAACGCTAAAATGGAAGAAATTAATAGATTAGGTATAGTATTAGAAGAATTTGGTGAAAATACTTTCGTTGTTAGAGAAATACCAATTTGGATATTTAGAGGAAGAGAAAAAGACTTTGTAGAAGAGATTATTACTAAGGTAATTAATGATAAATGTGCCGAAAAGACTGTTTTCTTAGACTCTTTAGCTAAAAGTTTAGCTTGCAAAAAATCAATTAAAGGCAATGAATTCCATTCAAGTATTGAAATTGAATATTTACTTGATGAATTAATTAAAACATCTAATCCTTTTACATGCCCTCATGGTAGACCAGTCATCATAAGAATGACTAAACAAGATATTGAAAAGATGTTTAAGAGAATACTAGACTGATATGAATAAAGTAATTGTAATAGCAGGAGCAACAGGAGTCGGTAAAACAAAACTCTCTATTGAGCTTTCAAAAAAATATAATGGTGAAATAATTAACGCTGATGCAAGTCAATTTCATGAACTTTTAAATATTGGGACCGCTAAAATTAAGAAAGAAGAAATGGGAAATATAAAACATTACTTAATTGACTTTTTGCCAATTAATTCTGATTATTCAATATATAATTATCAAACTGATGGTAGAAAGATAATAAATGATATTTTCTCAAATAATAAAGTACCGTTTATTGTTGGGGGCAGTGGTTTATATGTTAACGCTTTGATTAAAGATTATGATTTATCAAGTAAAAAAAGTATGCATAACGATCAAGCATATGATTCGTATTCAAATGAGGAACTATATAACTTATTAATAGAAAAAAATCCTAATCTAGCAAAGCTTACTCATCAAAATAACCGTCAAAGAGTTATTAGATATTTAGAAAGAAATGACGAAGTTAAAGATATATCAGAAATTAAAGATTATTATGACTATCTTATCATTTTTTTAAATCGTGATAGAGAATCGTTATATAAACGCATTAACGAAAGATGCCTTAAAATGATTGAAGATGGCTGGATTGAGGAATGCAAGAACTTAATTTCTTTAGGTTATGATTTGAAAACTATTAAAGAAATAGGTTATAAAGAAATAGATTCATATTTAAATAATGAAATTAGTTATGATGAATTAATTGATCTAATTCAAAAAGAAACAAGGCATTATGCTAAAAGACAAATAACATGGATTAAAAATCAAAACACATGTTATGTTTATGACTTAGAGAAAGATAATATCGAAGATTTATATAAAAAAATTGATGATTTTTTAAAATAGGTGATTTATGAAAAGATTTAGTAAAATATTTTTATTATTAATAACATTATTTTTATCATTATTCGTAATTTCGTGTAATAACAAGCCCAATGTTGTTATTGATGGTAAAAGTATCCATACTGAACTTCAAAGTCAATTTTTAGCTGATGATTATAATAAAATATCAATTTACGCTAAAGGCAAAGCTGAACTTAGTTTACCTGAACCTATAACAATTGATTTAAATACTTTAGAAAGTATAGAAAATTGCATTTTCGTTTTATCTGAAGATAAGGATTTCAAAGTAGAAACTTTAAATATAAAGTTAGAAGATAGAAATCTAGAAATTTATAATTTGAAAATACAAATACCATATTATTATAAAGTTGTTAATTCCAATGATGAAGTCATATTAAATAATTCATTCATAGTAAATGATAACTTAATTAGAAATTTATACGTTGATGGAGTTACTAATTTTAGAGATTTGGGTGGCGCATTAACAAATGATAAGAATAGGATAAAACAAGGTTTAATTTATAGATCTAGTAAATGGACTGCTGATGATGGTACTGATCCACTTATAACTGACAAAGGCAAAGAAACAATTGCGAATGTATTAAAAATAAAAACAGAACTTGATTTAAGAGAAACTTCTGATAACGAAAATGGTGGCTTAACTCAAAGTGCTGTAGAAGGAGTAAATTACATTTCGTTTCCTCTAAAATCAGGAGGTAATTGTTTGCTTTTAAATAAAGAATCATTAAATGATTTATTTAAAATATTAGCTGATGAATCTAATTATCCTTTAGTATTCCATTGTAGTATAGGAACTGATAGAACAGGCATGGTAGCATTTGTTATAGAGAATTTACTAGGTGTTAGTAAAGATGATGTATATCGTGATTATTTGTTTTCGAATTTTGGAAATATCAATACATCAAGAACCAAATCTGCTATCGACAATATGTATTCAACAATTAATAGTGCAAAAGGTGATAATAATTCTGAAAAAATGTATAATTATTTAATAAATAATGGTGTAAATAAAGAATATATCGATAAAGTTATTGAAATTTTGAAGTAGGTACAAATATGGAAAGATTACAAAAATATATGGCAATGTGTGGTGTTGCTAGTAGAAGGACAAGTGAAAAAATCATATCCGAAGGTAGAGTTAAGGTTAATGGAGTTGTTGTAACTGAAATGGGATTTAAAGTTACTAATAACGATATTGTTACTTTAGACGATGAAGTTCTATCTTTAGAAACTGAAAAAAAGTATTACGTAATGAATAAGCCTAGAGGTGTATTATCAACAGTTAGTGATCCTAAAGGTAGAAAAACAGTAATATCTATTTTACCAGATGAATTAAAACAATATCGTTTATTCCCTGTTGGTAGATTAGATTATGATACAAAAGGAGTTTTATTACTTACTAATGATGGTGAATTTATGAATACATTAGTAGGTCCAAAAAGTAATACAGAAAAAGAATATTTAATAAGAGTTAGAGGTTTAGTTAGAAAAGACGACGTTAATAAGCTTACATATGGTATTAAGATTGATAATTATAAAACAAGACCGTGTAAAGCTACAGTAGATAGTTTAGATTCTAAAAATAATTCATCTTTACTTAGAATAATTATAGCGGAAGGAAAATACCATCAAGTTAAAAAGATGGTTGAAGCGATAGGATTTGAACCAATTAGATTAACTAGAATTCGTTTCGGAAGAATTGAACTTGATAACTTAGCTGAAGGAGAAGTAAGAGAACTTACAATTCACGAAGTTAGAGCACTAATTGGAGATGCTAATAGTGCAAAAACATATAATGAAAAGCAACAAATTCGAAAATTTTAAAATAGTTTAGTCTAGTTTATCATTGATAATAAAAATAATACTTTAACAAAAGTTTAAATGATGCAAACTAGGCTAATTTTTTTATTTTTTATTATTGATTACATTTTTTGAATGTGATATAATATGTGATGTATGGATTTTTTTAAAGGAGTGTCTAATGGCTTGGACGATTGCAATTGATGGACCTGCTGGTGCTGGTAAAAGTACAATAGCTAAAATACTTGCTTCTAAATTAAACGCTGAATATTTAGATACAGGAGCAATGTATAGAGCAATTACTTTGAAAGCTCTAAGATTAGGTATTGATCTTAACAATGAGGAAGAATATAAATTTACTTATGATACTTCATTAGATTTCATAAATAATAAATTATTTATGGATGGTGAAGATGTAAGTGAAGAAATTCGTTCATTAGAAGTTAGTAATAATGTAAGTTTATGCTGTAGCTTTGGCTTAGTAAGAACAGAACTTGTAAACCAACAAAGATCATTAGCAAGTAAAAAGAACTGTATTCTAGATGGAAGAGACATAGGAACTGTTGTTTTTCCAAATGCGGAGCTTAAGATTTTCTTAGTTGCATCCCCTGAGGTAAGAGCACAAAGAAGAATGCTTGAACGTATAGAAAAAGGTAATAATACACAAACATTAGAAGAAACAATTGAAGAAATCAAGACACGAGATCAAAAAGATTCAACAAGGGCAATTAGCCCATTAAAGAAGGCAGAAGATGCCATCGAAGTGGACACATCTAATATGAATATAGATGCGGTTGTCAAGGAAATAGTACGTTTAGTTACAGAAAGAGGTTTAAAAATGGAAGACGTTAAAACTATTAACGAAGAAGCTACTAACGAAGTAGCAGAAGAACAAGTAGCAGAAGCTACTAATGAAGAAGTTGTTACTTCAGAAGAAATTGAGCAAGCAAACGAAGAAGCTCCTGTAGAAGAAGCTAATGAAGAAGAAAAAGCTGCTGCACCTTTATTAAAAGAATTACAATTAGTTACTGGTACAGTTAAAGAAGTTATGGCTGCTCAATCAGCAAAAACAGACAAGGAAGGAAAAGAAATTAAAAAAGCTAAAGAAGCTAGAGTATTAGTTGATTTAGGCAATGGCGTAGAAGGCTATTTATTCAAGAAAGAAGTTCCAGGAATTGAAACTGATGAAGAATTATTTGATGAATTTATTGAAGGTGATGAAGTTAGATTAGTTGTTAAAAAAGTTTACCCTGATGGAGGTAAAGTATTATTATCAGCTGTTTTATTAGAAAAGAGAGATAATCTAGCTAAATTCGAAGAAATCATCAAAGAACATGGAACATTTACTGCTAAAGTTGTTAAATCAATTCAAGTTGGTTTAATTCTTGAATATGAAGGATATTCTTGTTTGTTACCAACTACACAAGTTAATGCAAACCCAGAAGAATTTGCAAGTTTAGTTGGTACTGAAATTGAAGTTGCTCCTATCAGAGTAGATTATAACAGAATCCGTTTAATCGTTTCTCAAAAGGTAGCTAGCGCTATCAAAAACAGAAGTGAAAAAGAAGAATTCTTAAAGAGCGTTGAAGTTGGAAATGTTTATAAAGGAACAGTTAAAAACATTGAAAACTATGGTGCTTTCATTGACTTAGGCAATGGCGTTGAAGGATTATTACACATTTCTGAAGTTGAACATAACCGCATAGTTAAAATAGAAAAAGTATTAAAAGTAGGCGATGAAGTTGAAGTTAAGGTTATAAAAGTAACTGATGGCCATATCGGTCTTTCAAGAAAAGCTTTACTTCCAAATTATTGGAAAGATTTCATTGATGCTCACAAAGTTGATGAAGTTGTAAATGGTAAAGTAGCTGAAATTAATAAAGCTGGTGTAGTTGTTACATTGACTGAAGAAATCCAAGGTTTCTTACCAAAGAGTGAAGTTTGCTGGGATAGAAACACTCAAGTTGAAGATTTAGTTAAAGTTGATGATGAAATCGAAACTAAGATTATTGAATTAGATTTAAATAAGAAACGTGTTATCTTATCAAAGAAAAAATTAGCTGATAATCCATGGGAAACATTAGCATTAAAAGCTGGTGACGTTGTTGATTGTAAAGTTACAAAAGTAACTGAAGATGGCGTTAACTTCTTATCTAGTGGTATCACAGGTTATATGGCTAAAGTAAGTTTTGGTGAAAAGACAGAATTTGCAGTTGGCGAAGAATTCCAAGCTAAAGTTAGAGTATTTGATAGCGAAAAGAATAAATTCTTAGTAACAATGAGAGAACCAAAACCTAGAGAAGAAAGAATAGTTACTAAACGTAATGATAATGAAGTAAATAAGATGCTTAAGAATCAAGATAAGATTTCTACATCATTTGCTGACTTATTAAAAGATTTAGATAAATAATTATTGAAATATTCAAGGTGAGAATATGTATCGTGGAGTTGTTGCTATAGTAGGTAGACCTAATGTAGGTAAATCTAGTTTATTTAATCGTATAATCGGCGATAGATTGTCAATTACAGATGATGCAAGTGGTGTTACGAGAGATAGAATTTATGGTAGAACTTCATGGTTAAATCAAGAATTCTCAGTTATTGATACAGGAGGGATCATCTTAAAAGATGAGCCCTTTTCTAAAGAAATTAGAGCACAAGCAGAACTTGCAATTGACGAAGCTGATGTAATTGTTATGGTAGTAGATGCAAGATGTGGCATTACTAGTGAAGATAGAGATGTAATTACTATTCTAAATCACAGTAAAAAACCACTAATTGTAGCTGCTAATAAAGTTGATGATGGCTCATTACAAGATTTGATTTATGAATTTTATAGTCTAGGTGTATCAGAAGTTATCGCAGTAAGTGCATTACATGGTATTGGTGTAGGTGATTTATTGGATTCTGTAGTTAATAATTTACCTCAAAAAGGTAAAAAAGATTATGAAGTAGGTACAATTAAGTTTTGCCTTGTAGGTCAACCAAATGTTGGAAAAAGTACTTTAGCTAATGCAATAGTTGGTGAAGATAGAGTAATTGTAAGTAATATTCCAGGCACTACTAGAGATGCAATTGATACACCTTTTACTAGAGATGGCAGAAGATATGTAGTAATTGATACTGCTGGTATAAGAAAACAAGGAAAGATCTACGAAAACGCTGAAAAATATAGTGTATTAAGAGCTATGAGTGCTATTGAAAGATGTGATATTGCAATTGTTGTTTTAGATGGTACTAAAGAAATAGAAGAGCAAGACAAAAGAATTGCTGGATATGCAAGAGAATATAATCGTGGATTAATTATCGTAGTTAATAAATGGGATTCTGTTAAAAAAGATGATAAGACAATGAAAGAATATGAAGAAAAAATCAAAAATAACTTCTTATTTATGGATTATGCTCCAATTGTCTTTACTTCAGCCTTAAATAATGAAAGAGTACATTTATTATTAGATAAAGTACTTGAAGTATATGAAAACTTTAATAGAAGAGTAAATACAAGTGTATTAAACGATGTATTATTAGATGCTATTCTAATTAATCAACCACCTGTATTTAATGGTAATCGATTACAATTGTCATATGCTACTCAAAGTGATGTAATGCCACCAACTTTTGTTTTGTTTGTAAATTCTGAAAAACATATGCATTTTTCATATCTTAGATATTTAGAAAACCAAATCAGAGGAGTATTTTCTTTTGATGGTTGTCCTATAAAATTTGTTTTAAGAAAGAAAGATAGCGAATATTAGAAAAAAACATAATCAATAGTGAGTAAAATCGCTAAAGATTATGTTTTTTTATTATATAATTACATATTATATTTAATTTTGTATATTTGACCATCTTTATAGTTTACGATTAGATAATTATCATCATATTTTTCAATTTGCGCATAATGATATAGATCATCTACTTTTAAGTTATAAAGATTTTGAAGCTTATTATAAATTGCATTTCTTTCATCTCTTGAGATATTGCTTTCCCACCAAATCTTAGGTTTTATCTTAGTTCTTGTTAAGTAATCTTCTTTTATAATAAATAAAAGTTCATCTTTATTATTAACTAATTTACTTAATTCATCATAAAATTGTTTAGTTAATTCATCAATTTGCAGTTTCCTTATATTGAATTTATCTATTATATTACTAGAAATTTCTAAGAAAGTTTCAAATGGATTAAGTTTAAGGGTATCAAAAATATATTTAATAGTATTTTTGTAAATGCCATAGTTATAAAACTTATCAGTAGCTATTTCTACCTTCTTAATTTTATTTAATTCATTATTAGTAATAAATTTATTATTAAGCACCTCGTATGGGCTGTTTTCATTAAATTTATAGTCAAATAAGTCTTTAGTTAAGCTAATTTGTGTTCCTTTTAGTTCTTTTAAGAAACCTAATTGCAATTCTTGAGCGAATAATAATAATGTATCATTGTAAGATTTTTTAAATGACTCATAATTTTCATGAGGAAGACCAGCTATTAAATCTACATGAATTACACAATAATCTCTTATTTTTAAGATATTTTCTTTTAATTTTTCAAAATTTTGTGTTCTATTAATAGCTTTTATAGTTTTTGGGTTAGTGGATTGAATTCCTATCTCTAGCCTAATTGATTTTTTACGCATTGATCTTATTATTTCAATAGTACTATCATGTAAGGTATCAGCGTTTACCTCAAATTGGAAAGTAGATATACCATTATCATTATCTCTTATAAAACTTAATATTGTATTTATATAATTTTGATTTATTCCAAAACTACGATCTAGAAATTTGATAGTCTTTGCATTATGATCTAGTAAAAACTTAATATTTCCAAGTACTTCATCTAAAGGAAAGAAACGTACTGGTTTTTCAGTTGATGCTAAGCAATATGAACAATTATAATAGCAACCTCTAGAACTTTCAATATAACAAATACGATTCTTGTAATCTTGAATTAAAGCCATATTATGTTTTACTTTAGACAAATCAGGTAGTTTATTATAAGTATATTTGATTTCTTCGTTATCTATGTGGTAAAGATTAGAAACTTTATCAACTTCTATATAACCATTTAAATAATCAATAAATTCGTTAAAACTTTCTTCGCCTTCACCTTTAATTATGTATTTAATTTTTAATTCTTTAATTAAATTTGGATTAAAAGAAGCTTCAGGTCCACCTAAAAAGATTATTTTTCTTTTTATTAATGGAATTATCTTCTTTGTTATTTCAATATTCCAAATATATGTACTAATTCCCACAACTTCTGAATCATTGTGATTAATGTAATATACAATATTATTGATGTCATCTTTAATATTAAATTCTTTATAATCACATTCATGTTTAGTATTAGCATATAGTTGAAATATGCCCATAGATGGATGAATATATTTTGAATTAATACCTATTAGTAATGTTTTCATATTTTTTC
>JAZLLM010000117.1:0-33507 GCA_045598145.1 Bacilli bacterium
ATAAATTCTTGGAACAATGTATTCTTAACATTATATGCCTTATCATCACTAAAATATTCATATGTTATTTCCGTGTTATAATTATGATTAGCTAAAACTTCATTAATTCTTGTTTCTTTAGAATCATTAGATTTGCATGACGTTAAAAATAAAATAAATAATAATAAAAATAGTATTGCTAGAGTTTTTCTCATTTATTCCACCATTCAATAGCTAAATTAATTAATTCTTGTTTTTCTTCATCAACAAAATCATTAGCTTCTTTAATCTTTTCATTAATTTCATTTATATCATTTTCACATATAGCATAATATTTATTATTTTTTGAGTCAAAAATAACGGCACCACCCTTAATTGCATATATTGTAATTGAAGAGTATTCATCTCGAATTGGAATATATTCTTTAATTATGAAATTAAATTCATGGTAGTTTAAATATTCTTTAAATTCAGCTTTTTGTTTTCCAAAATAATAATTTGGCAATTCTAAAATATCAAATTCTTTTAGAATTAGGTCAATTCTATTATAAAAATGTAGACTATATATTTCTTTTATTAAAGTACTGACTTTAGATTTATATATAACTAAATTCTCATAGTCTTCACCTGGGTCAAAACCATCTTTTTTGTATTTATTTATTGCAGCTTTTATAGCCTTTAAATTATAATCTTCATCAATAACTTTATATACTACAGGATTATTTCCCGCCTCATAACAATTTGGTAAAATCTTTGATGTACCATCAACTTTATCATATTTAACACTTTTACATTCTGAAACTGGACGAATATTTTCTATATTTTCTAATGTAGAAAACAATTTATAATCAATTACACCTTTTTTAGAAACATATTTATATTTTCCATCGTCTAAATAAATACGTCCATTATCATAAATATTAATAACTAAATTGTTCTCGCTATTTTGTGCCTTAATCTCAACCATATTCTTTTTAGATGAATATTTATAATTATATTCATGTTTTTCTACTTTAATATCATTGTAAAGCAATTCTAAAAATGGTTGACCTATAATGCTATTATTGAAGTACAATTCCTCATTATTATTATTTAATTTAATAGATATATTATCACTATATCTATATTCTTCTATTATTTCAAACAAGTATGAATGTTCTATTTTATTGTTACAAGCTATTAATAAAGAAAAAAGTACTATATTAACAAATAGTATTATTTTTTTCATAACATTATTCCCCTATTCGCAAAGTTTTACAGTATAATAATTTCCATCACAATAAATCGTAAAAATCATATTTTTATTAATGCTTATAATCGAATCATGATAATCCTCTATATATGTGGCTTTTTGACCACATAATGAACATTTAAATAAAATGTCACTAATTCTTTGCCATGTATGAGCTTCATGAACATTATAGTCACATATAGTACATACTTTTGTATGATAATTTGCATTATATTTTGTATAACTAAAAGCATTATTATGTGGATTTAGTTGAAAGTTGCAGTATTGGCTATTCACATCGCATTTACAATAATGTTGTGATGTTTCTATATCGAATACATGAGTACATGTATGGAAACGACAATATTTATAATATATTACAAATGATGCAGCGCCACCATTAGTGCTAGTATATGGACAGCAATCGCCCTGATGTTTATAAATTTTCCCTGAGCCCCATTTAGAAATAACTTTAACTAAATTTGAATCTCCGCAAACATTATTAGATGTACCTTTATATGCTTCAACAACATGGCCCATATGAATTAATTCATTATTTTGATTATAATAAGCAATTAAATCAGCATGGAATCTATCAGTTTGTTCATAAACGCCAGATGTTAAATAATTACCATATTTTAAAAACTTACTTGCATCGTCATTTCCAATATAATACATCTGATTATTCATAGCAGAATATCTAGGCTCAACAAGATAAAATAAACAAAAATAAAAACAATTAAATTTTCGTAAATTAGAATCACTAATTTCATAGTTTAATTCTTCATAATCACCACACGTTAAACTATTATCTTCCATTGCGTGTGATTCACTTGATAAAACAATTGTTAACCCCTCTCCCACATAAGTGACAGTCGTTCCCTTTGCATTTACTTGAGTAAAAGAAAAGCACAAAACAATAAGTATCAATATGATAATACTTTTTTTCATAATTTATTTTCCTCCTTCATAAAATTATATTATTTTTCATTTACATAAAATGATTGTTTTGGGCCAGTATCATTAACTAAAATATCTTTTTTATTAAATTTAAATATGATTAATAAAGCAACCCATAAATCTCCTATACAACCAGAAAAGTGCATAGAAAATAACAATATGAAACCTATTAATGATATTGTACTTTGAATAAAGAATAATGGTAATAAAAATACAATATTAAAAATCACAAATGGAGCTAGTGTAGATATTAAAGATGTTTTTTTATTAACATATAAATTTGGCACACCACAATATGCGACAGTTAATGTAAGACCAAACGTTAATTTTTCATGTGTAAATATTTTATATGCAATACCATGAGTTAATTCATGAAGTACAACATATACTAGCAAAGCTAAGATGTATGCGTAGAGTATCAATAAATCTTTACGTTCAAAGTTGAAATTTAGTTCTTTAAAAGATCTTACAATTAAAAAAACAATTACAAATGCAATAACAAACAAAACTAAGCTTAGTAATGACAATAATATAGCTGTCTTTTTGTTTTTTGCATCAATTACTTTATATAACTTGTAATCTTCAGGTAAATTGTAATAATAATTCTTTGTTTTTTCCATTTTTATATCTTAATTCATACTTATTATATCATTTTTTTTAAAAAAAAGGAAGACTTTTACATCTTCCTTTTACATTTTAAGCGTTATATTTACCGATTACTAAGCAGTTTAGAACGATTTCTTCACTTACTCCACCCTTAGTTAATGTTAACTTATAGCTTACATTAGTTGTTTGGTTAGGAGCATTAATAATTCTACCTGTGTTATCCATAATTTCAGGATTCAAGCTTTCAAACTTAATTTCGTAATCAGAATAATTCTTTCTAACAGCATATTCAATATAAACCATTTCTAAGAATGTATCTACTAAATCAGCAGTCATCATAGTTCTTGGACAAGGTTTATTAGAGAAGTTATTATGGAACCATACTCTATCAGGAGTTAAGTTATTTCTAATTAGGATATCAACAGCAAATTTAGCTGTATATTGCCATGTTAGATATACATCACTACCTAGGTTAACAGCTGTTTCAATACTAATTGCATTATAGTTACCACCTCTTGCACATGTAGCATTTCCATAAGATGAGCTAATATGTGTAGTAGGGATTACATAATTACCATTAGAACCAACGAAGCAAACCATACCTAAATCATTAATATGAGTTGATCCAGCAGGATATTGTACATTACTCTTCTTACCATTAATATAGAAGAATCCGTCATTACCTAATGTAACTTCAGGACGATCACCTTCATAAGCAATACCTGTATCATAGTAAGTAGTTGATCTTGTATCATCAGCCCAACTTGCACCATCACCAGCATGCCATGAAATCATACCTTCTTCGATTTGTTGGTAAATACCATCGTTACCAATAGTATAATGCCATGAAGAGTTATCATTAGATGGGTTGTTACACCAGCCAGAGTTTGCATAAGCTGTTGAACCAGATCCTGAACCAGCTGTATCATGGATACATACCATATCAATTGAGCCCATAGTTCTACCATCGTAGTTAGGAGCTGAAGTTGATAACATGTTCTTTGTTACAGATGGAATAGTTCCGAAATAATAATCGTTAGCTGCACCATAAATATTATGTAAATAGTCAGCTGAACCGTCATCACTACCAATGTATACAATATCTTGATTTAAGATAACACCATTGCTACCTTCAATTAATAATTTCATTAAATCACTTAATTGCTTATCAGCAGCAACAACTGTGAATGCAACTGTAGCTTCAACATCGCCAAGTGTAGCTTTGATTGTAGCAACACCTTCTTTAACAGCTGTAACTTCACCAGCTTGGTCAACTGTTAAAACAGTTTCATCTAAGCTTGTAAATACAATATTACCCTCAGCTTCGCCATGGTATGTAGAATTTATTTGAACTTTTTCGCCAGCTTTTAAGAATGCATTACCTTCATAACGTAATTCAATTCTTTCAATTGGAGTAACAGTTAATTCAAATTCATCTAATACAGTTTCATCAGCAATAGCATAAACAGTAATAGTAACTTTACCTTCTGATTTAGCATTAATTAAACCAGCACTACTTACAGTAGCAATCTTAGAACTACTTGTCTTGAATCCAACTTTCTTATTAGTAGCATCATCTGGACTAATCTTGAAAGTTAATTGATGAGATTCATAAGCTTGTAATGTAGTAATCTTATTTGTAATTTGAATAGCAGTTGGATTAATTTGATCTGCAATTTCATATACTGGCATTTCTGCTTCTGATGCATAAGGGTTAGCAAATGATAAAGCAGAATCTGCAAAGTTAGCATCAGTTAATGATGTTAATACATCACCATTAACTTCGAAGTAGTTATTATCCATATTATAGATCTTCTTGAATGGATCAGATGAAGATGCTAATGATGGGTTTTCTGTGAATTGAGGAGTAGTTCCATCAAAATAACAAGAATCAATAAACTTATTATTATTAACTTTAATAGTTAATGTATTAGTAGTTGTATAACCAGCAGTTCTAATTCTAATTGGCATCCAACCAGCACCACTATTAACGATTGTATTGAAATAAATTTCAAAGTTAGCAGTAGCTGTAGTATCGCTCATATCCCTAAAGTCAATAACTGTATTAGCCATATTTTCAATGTAGTTACCTTGAATTAAGCAGTTAATACCTTTTACGCCCTTAACATATAAGAAGCTTTGTTGACCATTAATATAAGTATTATCTTTAATAGTAACAACACCTTCCATAAATCCTTGTACATTTAAGAAGTCAAATGCAGCAGATGTACATTCAAAATAGTTATTGTTAGCTTCTAATCCGTTAACATAAGTTAAATGTAATACTCTATAACCTTTATGGTTAGTACTATAGTTATAATTAAATTTAATATTATAAACTTCTTCGCCTACATTTCCACTAGAATGGATAACACCATCACCAGCAGCACCATTGATTACACAATATACCATTGCAATATCAGTACAATCTTTTTCTAATAATACTTGACCAGCACCAGTAATTTCAAATCCGTTTACGCTGAATCCACTAACGCCTTCTTTAACAGTAATAGCACCAGAAATGATTGCTTCTGTATCTCTATTTGAATATTGAGCATTAACATTAGCATTAGGACCAATTAATGCGATATTATTATGAGTAATATCTAAAGCATCACCATATTCACCAGCTAAAACTTTAACTTTTCCACCTTCAGTTAATTTAGCAACGCAATCTTTTAATGAACCAAATGCATTAGTTCCAACAACCCATGTAAATCCATCAACTGTAACAGCTGTTCCTTCAGGAAGGTTCTTCCAATCTTGAGAAACAACATATTCATAATCAACACCAGTTAATTCCTTAACTTTTGCTTCATATTCAGCTTTTGTAGTAAAGTTGTTAGTACAGCTCTTAGCATCAATAATCTTTTCAGAATAAGCGCCTAAATCAGCAATAGCTTGACCATCATTATCTTCAAAATAGTTATAATCTAGGTTAGCTAATGTAGGATTTGATGCTTCAGTATCATTTGAACCTGGTTCAATATTTCTATGATAATAATCATTAGGAATACCAATGAACTTATTATAATTAATATTTAATTCAAATGTATCAACTGTAGCACCATTATTTCTTAAATGAATGTAGTTAGTACAATTTTCAAAAATATTATATAAAACGTCAGCTTTTAAGCCACATTCTTGGTAAGTTCTTGCACTAATAGCACCACTATATGTTGTGTCTGCAACACCAACGTTTTTAATTGTGTTGTTAATAATTGAAATAGTTTGGTATACACCTTCTTCATCACCACTTATAGATTGTAAGTAAATAGCATTGTATCCACCTTGAACATCATTATAGAATTCATTGTTTTCAATTACCCAATCACCATAGTTGTATCCACCTTCAGCACGAATTGCATCTAATGCGAAGTTATGGAATACATTATTTTTAATAGTGATATCTTTATCTCTAGCAATCATGATACCAGTTTCTTTGATGTTTTCAAACTTGTTATAAGCAATTACAATATTAACACTTGGAGCACCATTTGTTGTGTTCCAGAAATCAAATACTGCTTCTGCTTCATATCTTGATGCTTGCCATGCAGCAACGCCATCATTTGTATCATGTACATAGTTATAAGATACTTCGATGTTCTTAACTAAATTTAATGCATCAACCATACCTTTACCAGTGAATTCGAAACCAGAAATTTTAACATTTTCAGTAGCTTCTTCAATTGTAATAGTAGCTTCAAATACAGCTTCAGGTAATCTTTCAGCTGAGTTTGCATTAATACCAGCATTAGGACCTAATAATTGGAAATTAGATTTATTAATTGCAACTGGATCTGAATATGTACCAGCAGCTACATATACTTTAGAACTTGCATTTTCAATAGCAGCAGCTAATGTAGCAAATGCAGAAATACCAACAGTGTATTCAACACCTTCGTATTCATATGTAGCACCATCAGCCATACCAGCAATTGCAGGATCACAAACAGCAACTTCGTTTACATTTTCACCAACTTTTACATTGAATTCAAATTTAACGCCACTACCATCTTTTGCAGTAACAGTAATTGTAACTTCACCTTCAGCGAATGCATCTAAACCATTATCTTCATTAATAGAAATGATATTAGGGTTAGAACTTACAATTTCAACTTCCTTTAATACATTTTCAGATGGAGTAAATTTAATAACTAAATCTTGAGATGAATATAAATCCATTTGTTCTAAATATTCAACTTCAATAGCAGTAATTAATTGAACAACATTAATAGTAACGCTATCTTTAACATCAGTTCCTTTAATAGTTGCAGTAATAACAGCAGTACCAAATGCTTTAATTGTAACAACGCCATTTTCAACGCTAGCTACATTTTCATCACTGCTTGACCATTCAACTTCTTGATTGTTGTTTACAGTAGCAACTAAAGTTTCAGTATCACCAACTTTATAACTATCTTTTGCTTCACTTAAAGAAATTGTATTTACAACTTCTTGTTCTTTAACAGTGATAGTTATAGAAGCTTTAATACTATCTTTTGCAACTAATTTAGCTGTAACAGTAACTGTACCAACTTTAACTAATTTTAAAGTGCCGTTAGAAATTGTAGCACAATCATTATTTACTTCCCAAGTAATATCCTTACTAGCATTTGTATTTACAGTTGCAGTAATAGTGATTTCTTCACCAACAAAGCCTTCTGTTTTAGAAGCACTTAATTCTATACTACCTGTAATATTTTGAACAACAGTAACTTTTACAGTTGCAGTCTTATCAGGATATTCTTTTAAAGCAGCTGTGATTACAACTTCACCTTCAGCTAAAGCTTTAAATTGTCCATTTTCATAACTAACTATTCCTTCTTTACTGAAAGAATAATTAACTAAATCAGTACCAGATAATTCAGTAATTACTGGACTAAGCTTGAAAGTTTCATCAACATTAACGCTTAATTCTGTTTTATCAAAAGAAATTGTTGGGTCAACTTTATTTTTGCCACCACAACCAATGACTAATGAGAATGTTAAAACTAAGATTAAAATTGTGAAAATCTTTTTAAATAATTGTTTTGACATACACAATGCCTTTCCTTTCTTTACTGAAATAGATATATTTTTCGTCTATCTCTTCAATATTATTCTAGCACAATTATAAAAAATTTACAAGTAATTACAAAAAAAACTCTATTTAATCTATTTATTAGTTTGTCAATACGAATTATTTATACTGCTTTTTATAAAAAAAATGAAACTATATTATATAGTCTCACTTATTATATTTATCTTTTGCAACCTAATTTATTGTGTTTATCTAAATAATCTAAGCCATAAGTTTCGATAACATAATCTGCATCTTTATCGCCTCTACCTGATAAGCACACTAATATTGAACCTGTCTTCATATCGGCTTTAGCTCTTTTTATAGCATAAGCCAAAGCGTGTGAACTTTCTATAGCAGGGATAATTCCTTCATATTTAGATAGTAAGAAAAATGCTTCTATTGCTTCTTCATCATCAATTACATCATATTTAACTCTGCCTAATTCATTTAAAAAAGCATGTTCTGGACCTACTGATGGATAATCTAGACCACTTGCTACTGAATATACTGGATCAGGATTTCCATTTTCATCTTGTAACACTAATGATTTAAAGCCATGTAATTCACCAAATGAACCATATTTAATTGTAGCTGCATGATCACCTTTTTCTTTTCCTTTTCCTAAAGGTTCTATACCAACTATTTCAACTGGATCATTTAAAAATGCACTAAACATGCCCATTGAATTACTACCGCCACCAACACAAGCAGTAACTACATCAGGTAATTCTCCAGTCATTTCAACATATTGTTCTTTTGCTTCTCTACCCACAATTGCTTGGAAATCTCTAACCATTAAAGGGAATGGATGAGGACCTAAAGTTGAGCCAATACAATACATTGCATCTTTGTGGTCCTTCACATAACTTTCAAAAGCAGAATCTACTGCTTCTTTTAATGTTTGATTTCCTCTTGTTACTTCTACTATCTTAGCACCTAATATTTTCATCTTAGCTACATTAGGGGCTTGTTTTTTAATATCTACACTACCCATATGGATTTCACATTCAAGCCCAAAGAAAGCGGCTGCTGTAGCTAACGCAACACCATGTTGTCCAGCACCAGTTTCCGCAATTAATTTCTTTTTACCCATGTATTTAGCTAATAATGCTTCACCCATACAGTGATTTAATTTATGAGCACCAGTGTGATTTAAATCTTCTCTTTTTAAATATATTTGTGCTCCACCAACATATCTTGATAATCTTTCACAATGATAAACAGGTGTTGGTCTTCCTTGAAATTCTTTTCTTATACGTCTTAACTCATTAATAAATTGAGCTGAGTGACATATTGTTTGATAAGCATAATCTATTTCATCTAATGCTTCTTGTAAATCTTTATCAACGAAGCTTCCTCCATATTTACCAAAAAAACCATCTCTACTTGGATATTTTTTGAAATATGTTTCAAAATCTACATCATTAATTTTCATATTATAATAAATCTATTCCTTCTTTTTTTAAATTTAGTATCATTTCTTCTGGCCAAATAGAAGCTTGTACTTCACCTATATGTTTCTTTTGTAAATAAAACATACATAATCTAGATTGACCAATTCCTCCTCCAATTGTGTAAGGTAATTTTTTAGCTAAAACATCTTTACAATATGGGTTTTCTAATTTAAATTCCTCTTTTTTGAATTTGATTTGCTTAACTAAACTTTCTTCATCCACTCTAATACCCATAGAAGATAATTCTAAGGCTATTTCAAGTGGAGAGAACCAAAGTAAAATATCACCATTGTAATTCCAATCATCATAATCTGCAGCTCTACTATCATGGCTTTGACCATCTTTTAATGGCCATCCAATACCATATAAAAATACTGCACCATATTCTTTTGTTATTTTATTTTCTCTTTCTTTTCTAGAAATATTTGGATATTTACTTTCTAGTTCTAAAGTTGAAATAAATTTAATTTCTTTAGGAAGATTATATTTAAAATCATATTTTTCTTCCATCTTATTTGCTACATCAAGCATAGAAGCATAAATCTTACTTACTACGTTAAAAAGATATTCTAAATTCCTTTCATTCTTAGTAATTATTCTTTCCCAATCCCATTGATCGACATAAACCGAATGAATATTATCAAGTTTTTCATCTCTTCTAATAGCATTCATATCCGTATATAAACCTTTTTCACATGGGAAATTATATTTAGCTAAAGCATTTCTTTTCCATTTAGCTAATGATTGAACTATTTCAACATTCATATCACTAGCAGTAAAAGCTACAGTTCTTTCCACTCCACTCAAATTATCATTTAAACCACTTTCTGGTTTAACCATAATTGGGGCAGAAACTCTAACTAAATCTAGGTTTTTACTAAGTACATTTTCAAATGTATCTTTAACATATTTAATTGCGATTTCTGTTTCTATTAATGATAACATAATTCTTATGCTCCTAAATAAGCTTTTTTAACTTCTTCATTATTAAGAAGATCAGTGCTCTTACCTTCTAAAACAATATTACCAGTTTCTAAAACATATGCATAATCAGCAATCTTTAATGCCATTTTTGCATTTTGCTCAACTAATAATATAGTAGTTCCATTTTCATGAATCTTTTTAATAATATCAAATACTTCTTGAACTAATAATGGTGAAAGACCCATTGAAGGTTCATCAAGCATTAGTAACATTGGTCTACTCATAAGAGCTCTAGAGATAGCAAGCATTTGTTGCTCACCACCAGATAAAGTACCAGCGATTTGATTTTTTCTTTCCCTTAATCTAGGAAATAATTCATAAACCATTTCAACATCTTCAGCGATTTCTTTTTTATTTTTATTTAAAAATGCTCCCATTTTTAAATTTTCATAAACTGTTAATTCTTGGAAGATTCTTCTTCCTTCAGGTACTTGGCTAATGCCTTCACTTACTAATTTATGAGTAGGAATCTTACTAATTTCTTCACCATCATATATGATTTCGCCACTTTTTGATTTTATTAAGCCTACAATACTTTGCATTGTGGTAGTTTTACCAGCACCATTTGCACCAATTAAAGCAACTATTTCACCTTGTTTAACTTGGAAATTAATTCCTTTAAGGGCTTGAATAACACCATAATATACTTTTAAATCTTTTACTTCTAATAGTGCCATAAATTAAGCCTCATCTTCTTTTCCAATATATGCTTCAATTACTTTAGGATTAGTTAATACTTCATCCTTACCACCTTGAGCTAGAACTTGCCCAAAGTTTAAAACAGTAATTTCGTCACAAATTCGTGATACAAACTTCATATCATGTTCTATTAATAATATAGTTATATCAAAGTTATCTCTAATAAATCTAATCATGTCAGCTAAATCTTCTGTTTCTTTTGGATTCATTCCAGCAGCTGGTTCATCTAGTAATAAAAGTTTAGGTGATGTTGCTAATGCTCTAGCAATTTCTAACTTTCTTTGCTTACCATACGGAAGATTATAAGCTAAGTTATTTCTTTCTTCCAATAATCCGAAAATATCAAGTAATTCTTTAGCGTGAGCACGCATTTCTTTTTCTACTTTAAAATGTTTTGGAAGTCTGATTATTGTTTCTGGTATTGAACATTTATATTTAGGATTATTATGTAATCCTACCATAACATTACGTACAACACTCATATTATTAAATAATCTAATGTTTTGGAATGTTCTTGCAATACCTTTATGACAAATAGTCTCTTGTTTTATTCCTGTTAAGTCTTCGCCTTCTAAATAGAATTTACCCCAAGTTGGTTTATATACACCTGTTAACATATTAAAAATTGTTGTTTTACCAGCACCATTAGGACCAATTAAACCGTAAATTTGTCCTTTTTTAACATTGATATTAACATCTTTAGCTGCAACAAGACCATTAAAAGAGATACCTAAATCTTTAATTTCTAATACTACTTCACTCATTCTCTAGTATCTCCTTTATCAGGATTTGTGGTTGATTCTACAACATTAACATCAATGCTTAATACTTCATTCATATCAACTTTTGTTGGGATTCTATCCCATTTATTAGCATCATTTTTTACATTAGTAGGATCATCCTTCGGTTTAACTAATTTTTTCCATAAGTTAGATAATGTATATTTTTCTCTTATACTCTTTAAAGCTGGAGCGTTATTATATACAACGATAACAATTAAAATTAATGAATAAATAATATTCTTAAATATAGCAGCATCTCCACTTAATTGAGTCTGCAACTTAATATTAAGGAAAGTGATTAATGATGATGATAATAATGTACCATTAATATTACCCATACCACCTAATACAACCATTACTAAAATTTCAATTGACTTATTATAAGAGAAAGCATCATAACCAGGATTCTTTCTGAAAGCATATAATACACCTGCTAAACCAGCAAAGAAAGCTGATATAGCAAATACGAAAATCTTATATGGAGTTACATTAATACCTGTAGCTTTAGCTGCAATTTCACTATCACGGATAGCTGTTATTGCTCTACCATGCTTACTGTGAACAATATTTTGAATTACAGCTAGCATAATTAATACTAATACAAATCCAACTATAAATAATTTGCTCTTATCATAAGATATAAGGTCAGTAGCTAAGCCACTAGTACCACCAAATATATAATTTTTAACGATTTGACCATTAACTTCTTTTTTAGTATAGATGTTAATGAACAATGTTCTTACAATTTCACCAAAAGCTAAAGTAACTATAGCTAAATAGTCACCTTTTAGTCTTAAAGCTGGTAAACCAATTAATACACCACATATTCCAGCAGCTAAACCACCTACTAATAATGCAATTACTAATAATAAGAAGTTACTACTGATATGAGGTTGTAAAATTAAGGCTATCTTACCACCAATATAAGCACCAACGCACATAAAACCTGCATGTCCTAAGCTTAATTCTCCTAAAAATCCTACAACTAAACCTAGTGATACAGCAAGTAACATAAAGATTGCAATATCTTCAAATAATCCTGTAGTTACTCTCTTTAATCCTGAACCAAATAATGAAACAATTCCAAATATTAATACAAATAATCCAACGATAAAGTAATTAATATATCGTTTCCATTTAAATTTCTTAATATTAATCATACTTTTTCCCTCTTCTTCTTGCCTAGTAATCCACTTGGTTTAACTAGTAAAATGAAAATAAGAATTGCAAATTCAATTGCAGTTGTGTAAGGAGTTAAAGCAGGAATTTTTGCCGCAAAAGCTTCAATGACACCAATTAAGATACCACCAGCCATTGCTCCAGGTATAGAACCAACACCACCAATAACGGCAGCTGTAAATGCCTTAATACCAGGCATTGATCCAGTTGTTGGTGAAATTTGTGGAGTTTTCATCAAATAGAAGAAACTAGCAACAGCAGCTAAGAATGAACCAATAATAAAAGTAATTGTAATAATGTTATTTACATTAATACCCATTAGTTCTGCTGCTCCTCTATCTTCAGACACAGCAATCATAGCTCTACCAATTTTTGTAAATTTAATAAATAAAGTAAGTCCAACCATAACTACTATTGTAGCAGCTAAAGTAATTAAAGTTGTCACCTGAATAGGTGAACCAAATATTTTAACCAATCCTAAATCAGTATATAAAGATACCATCTTAGTTTGTGACCCAAAAATAATTTGAGCTAAACTTTGAAGGAAGTAACTAATACCTATTGCTGTAATTAAAACAGCTAATGGTGATGCACCTCTTAAAGGTTTATATGCAACTCTTTCCATTATAATACCTAAAATAGGACAAATTATACAAGCAAGTAATAATGATAATATAGGACTTCCAGATATACCAATAAAGACGACTAAAACATAACCTCCTACCATGATGATGTCACCATGAGCAAAGTTTAATAGTTTAGCAATACCATAAACCATAGTATAACCTAAAGCAATCATCGCATAAACGCCACCTAATGATAAACCATTTATGAGCGTACTTATAAAATCACTAAAATTTAGAGCAGCTATCATTTTTTTAGTCTCCTTTCTTTATTTTTTAAAATATGCACTGTAAAAATATTACAGTGCATATATTACTTAATTATAATATTTTTATTTTGTAGCAGCTTTTAATTGGAATTTTAGAGCAGATTTATTAACAAATCCGTTTGCTTGCCAAGAGATTTCTTTACCATCTCCTGTAACACCTTTCATTGTAAATCCACCATTGAATTTAGCTTTTAATAATTCGCATAATTCTGAAGCACTAACAGAAGTATCAAATGCATCTGGATTAGCATCTAAAATTTCTTTCATAGCATAATAAATAGCATATACACAGTCATATGCAGAAGCACCAAATTGATTTAAAGTGTCTTTTCCATATTTATTAACGTATTTATCGATATATTCTTTAGCAGCACCTGATGTAGAACCTGAATCGAAATGAGAAAGCATTGAAACTTCTTGAGGGATATCACTTAAATTGAATCCTTCCATAGATTCGATTCCATCAAAACCATCACAACCAAAGTATACAGCATCATTAGCAAATGCTTCTTTAGCCTTAGCTTGAGTCATGAATAAACTAGCAGGTGTATAGTAAGTAGGCATAAATACAAAGTTAACGCCAGCTTGAGATAATGTATCAATTTGAGTAGAGAAGTCTGTTCCATCACCAGTGAATGATGTTTCAACTACAGTTACATTATCATTTAATGCAGCTTTAAATTGATCATAAATACCTTTTGAATAGTTATCATCAGCTTTATAAAAAGCACCAATTGTTTGATTAGCATAATTTTCATTTACGAATCCAGCTGCATAACCACCTTGGTTACCATCAGCGAAACACATTTGATAAGCATTAGCGTATTCTGGAACATCATCATTTGAAGCAGATGGAGTAATGAAGAATACGTTATCTTCTTTAGCTAATTTCTTAAATTCAAGACATGGAGCAGTTGTAACACAACCGATAGATACTTGCATTCCTTTATTTTCTAATAAATCATAATAGTTGTTTGCAACTTTTGTAGCATCATGAGCATCATCTAAGAATTCTAATTTGAATTCAACGCCATTTAAACCACCTTTAGCATTGATTTCTTCTACAGCCATTTTAGCTGAGTTGTAAACAGCGATACCATAAACTGATGCAGGTCCTGTCAAAGGTCCCATACCACCGATTACATAACATTCATTTTTCTTATTTGATCCACATCCAGCAAAACAAGCAACAAACAAAGCCATCACGGCTACGACTAAAACGTTAAAAACTTTTTTCATAATTCTTCTCCTTTAAAAAAATTATAAGTATTTTTGTTAAGCTTGTGCATTTTATAAAAAAAACTTTCACCTAATCAAAAAGATGAAAGTTATATAAATTTTCACACCACTCTTTGATAATGCCAACACATTACCGATACTTTAACGGATATCTACCGGTCCATCCTAATTGATTCTTCATGGTCTCTTTCAGACGACTACTAACAGAATGATTTTCACTATAACATTGATGCTATCTTTCACCAAATAATAGCTCTCTTATAATCAAGAGGTTATAATTACTCTTTTCTGCTTAACGCATTTACTTATTAACAATATTATAATATATAAATTTTTAATACACAACGGAAAATTAAATGTAAACGTTTTTTGCAAAAACTTTTTTTATCAAAAATCTTATCTCACAACTCCATCATATATTGCATTTATGGCTTTTTCAAGTTCATTGTTATTAACACCAATAATAATACTAATTTCTTTAGTATTTTGACTTATTAATTTAACGTTGATGTTATTATTTCCAAGCAAACTAAATAATTTAGCACTTATACCAGGTTTATATACCATGTTTCTTCCTACTATAGCCATTAAAGCTAAATCAGCATCTAAATCAACACTTAATATATCATTATTTTGTTTGATATCAGCTATGATATCATAAATTCTTTTATTTGCTTTAGCACTTTCCAATACTACACTAAATGAATCAATTGATGTAGGAATAGATTCTACACTTTCTCCATATTTAGCTAAAACATCTAAAACAAATTTAATAATAGTAAGCTTATCACTTGATTTGCTTTTTACTATATTAATAGCTAAAAAGTCTTTTTTACCAGCAATACCAGTTACTATTTCACTCTTATCACTTGCATTATTATTAATTAATGTACCTGGATTAGTTGGATTAAATGTATTTTTAATATTTAGTGGAATGTTTAAATCTTGAATTGGGAAAATTGTTTCTTCATGAATAACACTAGCACCCATGTATGATAGTTCTCTAAGTTCATCATAAGTGATTTCTTTAATCATCTTTGGATTCTTTACAATCTTTGGAGATGCAATATAAAAACCATCAACATCTGTAAAGTTTTCATATTTGTCTGCTTCTACTGCTCTTGCTAAAATAGCACCTGTAATATCAGATCCACCTCTACTAAATAATTTTATATCACCATTTGGAAATGCACCGTAAAAGCCTGGTACAACAACCTTAGATAATTTATTATACTTTTCGTTTACTAATTTATAAGTAGCCTCTAAATCTACTTTACCATTATAATCAAATTTAATTATGTCTTTAGCATCAATAAATTCAAATCCTAAATATTCAGCTAACATTAAAGATGTTAAATATTCACCACGACTTACTAAATAATCTTCGTCGTTAATATTTTCTACTATTTTATTAAATTCTTTATCTAAATCAATCTTTAAATTTAGTTCATTCTTAATTGTATAGAATCTTTCTTTTATTGATTCTAAGATATGCTCATAATTTACTTTATATTTTACATGTGCATATAATAAATAAAGTAAATCAGTTATTTTATTGTCTTCTGCTTTTGCTTTACCAATAGCACTAGATACAACTATTTTTCTAGCCTCATCACTTGTAACGATTTCTTTTACTTGTTTGAAACGTTCAAAACTTGATACTGATGAGCCACCAAATTTACAAACAATTAACATAATTCTTTATCCTTCATTATTTTAATCATTATTTGAACTGCATTACTTGCAGCACCTTTACGTACATTATCACTTACACAATAGAATAATAATCCATTATCACATGATAAATCTTTTCTCATTCTACCAACATACACCATATCATTACCAGTAGCTAAAGTTGATACAGGGTATCCGTGGTTCTTTATATCATCAACTACCACAATTCCTTCTTTATTTTCTAAGCACTTTAATGCTTTTTCAATATCGACTTCCTTTTTAAATTCTGCCATAATACTTACACCATGTGAAAATGGTACAGGTACTCTAATACATGTAGCTGAAATCTTAATATCATCATTATGCAAAATCTTATGAGTTTCATTAACCATTTTAATTTCTTCTTTTGTATAATGATTGTCTAAGAATGAATCAATTTCTGGTATGCAAGTTTTAGAAATATCGTATGGATAGAATTCATTCTTTTCACCATTTTTGCATCTTTCCAAATCATTTAAACCTTTCATACCACTACCTGATACTGCTTGATATGTAGTATATACAACTCTTGTTAATTCAAATTCGTTATCTAAATAATATAAAGGCAATACAGATTGAATAGTTGAGCAATTAGGATTAGCAATTAAATTACCTAATTTATAATCCTTAATATTAATCTCAGGTACAATCAAAGGACATTTAGGATCCATTCTGAAATTAGATGAGTTATCAATAACAATTACACCACCATCTCTAAATTTAGGTGCATATTCGTTTGATATACTTCCTCCAGCACTAAATAAAGCAAAATCAACATTGTCAAATTTAGCTTTTTGTAAATCAATAACTGTATATTCTTTACCTAAATATTCAATTTTTTTACCTTCACTTTTACTTGAAGCATATAAGTATAGATTATTTACTTCTATATTGTTTTCTTTCATTACTTGTAAGAATGTAGAGCCTACTAATCCTGTAGCTCCCACAATTGCAATATTATATTTTTTCATATGTATTCACCCTTGCGTAAAATTTATAATTCTTAATTTCTTTTAAATCTATTTCCTTAGTAAAATAGAAATTACCTTCTTTTATTTCTATATATTTACTGTCTATTTCTTCTAAACTATATACAAAATATTTAGATTTTGGCTTATCTATATATTTATATTCTTTATCAAATGTGAAATTAAAGTTAGCATTATTATCTATTATTTTGTTAACATCACTAACCATAGCTGATGCAGTTGGATATTTACCAGCACCTTTACCCGAAAGTTCCAACAGTCCATTTTTTTCCGCTTCAAAGCTAATTGAATTAAATTCATTATGAATTTGTGCTAAATTAGAATTAGAATTAATTATTATAGGTTCTACTCCTAAATAAATTGAATCATCTTTTCTAATTGATTCACTTACAAATTTAATGCTTAAACCTTTAAGTTTTAAATAATCGATTATTTCCTTAGTAATGCCTTTAATTCCATAATGATATACTTTATTAATATCTACAAAAGTATTATATGCTATATCAGAAAGAATTGATATTTTTCTAACCATATCAAGTCCTTCTAAATCAGCGGTCGGATCAGCTTCAGCGAATCCTAGCTTTTGTGCTAATTTTAAAGCATCATCAAAGGTCATTCCTTCTTCTATCTTAGTAATAATAAAGTTCGTTGTGCCGTTTATAATTCCATATATATGATTAATATCATTAACTTTTGTATTCTCAATTAAGGTGTAAATAATTGGTATTCCACCACCAACACTAGCTTCAAACATAAATTTAACGTTATTCTCTTTAGCTAATTTATTAAATTCATCTAAATGTAAGCTTACTACTTCCTTATTAGAGGTTATGACATTCTTTTTATTTTCTAATGAAGCCTTAATTAATTTATATGGTAAATCATTACCACCCATAGCTTCGATTACAATATCGATTTGCTGATCATTAACTATTTCCATAGGATCGTTAGTATATTTTTCGCCAATCAAATCCTTTTTAAATGGCATATCAAAAACTTTAATGATATCATCGCTCATTAAATCATATACACCAGATCCAATTGTACCAAAGCCTAATAATCCTATTTTCATAATTTTTATAGTTCAGTAAGAACTGCTCCTTCTTTACATACTTTTAATTTGATTATTCTAAAATCAAATTTATCTTTAATATAATCAATAAATTCATCATTCTTTGATATTATTAACATAGTTGGCCCTGAACCACTAATGTTTAAAGTCACATCAAAGTTTTTAGCTATAACTTTAAGTTCATCCCATTCTTTAATAAATTTAGAACGATACTTTTCGTGTATTTCGTCTTTTGTTAATATTTTGAGTAAATTAATATCGCCCTTCTCAAATGCTTTAGGTAACATTATTACTCTAGATGCATTACTTGTAACATCACTATATGTAAGTGTTTTTGGTAAAGCGCATCTTGCATCACTAGTTTTAACGTTATATGATGGAATTAAAACATTAAAATATAATTCATTAGCTACATCATATTTAAATATATTAATATCATCATCTATTACTGTTGAAGCAAGGCCCCCATACAAGCATGCCATTACATTATCAGGATGACCTTCATATTCAATCATTTCTTTTATTAATTCTTTTTCACTTAATAGATTATTTAAAAAATAATTAGCAGCTAACATTCCACTTACAATTGCACTAGCACTGCTTCCTAAACCATGAGAGCTAGGAATATCATTTTTTTCTATTTTTATACTAATTGGTAAATCTTTCTTATAATATTTATTAATTATATATTTATAAGAAGCCAATACCATATTATTATCAATGCCTTCAAAACCAATTTCTATGTATTCTTTTGCTTCTTCAAAAATGAATTCATTATATAAATTTAAAGCAATACCTAAGAAATCAAAGCCTGGTCCTAAATTAGCACTTGTAGCAGGTACTTTAATCTTAATTTTTTTCATTCATCATTCTCCATACATCATCACTACTAACAATTTGTTTAGTCTTATTACAAGCTAAAGCCTTTTGTAATGATAAAGGTGCATTATTCATATCTAGTTTTATGCCTGCATCTTCCATAGCTTTAGAAAATTTATATGGTGATGCAGTAGATAATATAACAGTATAATATTCACTTTCAAACTTATTGTAAGCACATTTTGCAACAGCTGTATGTGGGTCTATTAAGTAATTATTATCTTTATATTCTTTTCTAATTTCTTCTATTACTTCATTATTATCTGCATAATAACTAATAAAATCACTAAATAAGTCTTTATAATCATCAATTACCATCTTACCTGTTTTATTAAATTCTTCATATAAAGCTTTAACTTTATTAACATCTTTATAATGATAATAAAGTAATCTTTCTATATTTGAAGATACTAATATATCCATAGAAGGTGAGTATGTTTTGATGAATTTTCTGTTTTTGTCATAAACACCAGTATTAATAAAGTCATATAAAACTTTATTATCGTTACTTGCACATACAAATTTATTAACTGGTAATCCCATCTTTTTAGTTAAATATCCTGCCAAGATATTTCCAAAGTTTCCAGTAGGTACCACAAAATTAATTTTATCATTCATTTTAATCCTGTTATTTCTAACTAATTCAAAATATGCATAAAAATAATAGATAACTTGTGGTAATAACCTGCAAATATTAATTGAGTTAGCTGAAGAGATATTTTTATTTTTTAAAGCTACTTCTTTTGCTAATTTTTGGCAATCATCAAAATTTCCTTGATAAGCATATGCTTTGCATCTATCATTACTAAAATATAGCATTTGCTTTTCTTGAAGTTCACTTACTAAATTATTAGGATAAAGTACAGTAACATCAATGTTTTCGTTTTGACTGAAACCTGATAATGCGGCACTTCCAGTATCCCCACTTGTTGCTACAATAATATGAGCTTTATCCATTAATAATGGCAAAAATGTTAATGCCACATCCTTAAATGCACATGTAGGGCCATTAAATAGTTCTAAATATGCATAATTATTAAAATATTTTAAAGTAATATCAAAATTAGGATAATTAGAATTAATGATAGGTGTCATATCTACATATTCACCTAAAATTTTAATGCATAAATCATGATAATTTAAGTCACATATTTCTTCTATATTTAATTGTTTAATATCATCAAAAACAAACAAACCACCATCTTTTGCAAGTCCTTTTTGGATAGCATCTTTCATAGTAATTTGTTCATTTGAACGAGTTGAGTGAATCATTTTTAAGGTCCCCCATCATAATCTTATTAATATTATATAACAATAAAATATCATTTACAATATTATATTATAAACAAAAGTGCTTTCATTAAAATATAAAGTAAAAGGAATAAACTCTAAAACGAATTTATTCCATTTTTTTGCAATAATTATGCTAATAATTTATAATTATCCTTATTAGCTTTATATAATTTCTTAAATGTTTGATAATATTTTTCATACTTTTCATGATTTTCCATATTTGGTATGTATGTATTATCTACTTTAATAAAATCCTTTACTTTTTTAATTTCAGGGATAACTCCTAAACCAACAGATGCAACAGCTGCAGCACCTACTGCTCCCACATTTTGAGGTGAAGATACTGTTTCTACTTTTCTTCCTAATATGTCAGATAACATTTGGCAAGAAATCTTTGATAATGCTCCTCCTCCCACAAATCTAATTACATCATTAGTTTTAACTTTCTTATCTTGGCATTCAAGCATCCATCTCAAATGATAGAATACTCCTTCTAAAACACTTCTAATAAGTTCAGTTTTGCCAGTTTCTAATTTAATCCCAAAAAACATACCATAGGCATTTGGATCTTCAAATGGGCATCTATTACCATGAAGCCATGGAGTAAATATAACACCATTACTTCCTGGTGGAATATCTTTGATTGAATCTAACATGTAATCATATAAACTTGTATATTTATTTTCATAATCATCAAGAACTGATTTTTTATCTAAATACATATTAATTTCATCAAGAGCTAGATGGTCTTTCACCCATTCTAAGCACTTACCTGCTGTTTCCATTTCCGCAAAATAATTGAATTTATTACTTTGTGCACCTGTAATAGCTGCAATCATAGCACTAGCATCAACCATTTGTTTATCAGTTATAGTAATTACCCAACCTGATGTACCACTATATATATGAGTGTCGCCAAGATTAACACATCCTGCACCCACTCCTATTAAACTACTATCACCGCCACCACCAAATACTAATGTTTTAGCACTTAAGCCAAGTTCATTAGCTGCTTTTTCTGTTAATGTGCCTACACAATCAGTTGATTTGATAATTTCAGGAAGTAAATCCATCTTAATACCAAACATCTTGCACATCTTTTTACTCCAAGTTTTCTTGTTCTTTCTTGTATCGTAAATTAATGTAGCGAAAGCACTATCTTCAGTCATAGTAAACTTACCAGTTAATCTACAAGTCAAATAATCTTTTACATCTAACCATTTATAAGCTCTATCAAAGTTTTCTTTTTCATGAGCTTCTAACCATTTATATTTCCATACAGGATCTTTTACACTACTAGTTACAGCACCAGTAATAATTAAGCTTGGAATTAATTTAAAAATATTAGCTCCTGCGATTTTAATACCATAAGCAATACCTTTTTTAACTTCTTCTTTTGCTCTTTGGTCCATATAACTCATTGGTCTATGAACTGGTATACCATCTTTATCTACTAAGATTAATCCTTGCATTTGTGAACAAAATGAAATACCTTCAATAAGTGATGGATCTATTTTTGTTTTTTCTAAGATTGTATGAGTAGTTATGCACATTGCATTATACCAATCATCACCATCTTGTTCTGCTCCACCATTTTCTAAAATATATAGTGGGTAACCTTTAGATGCACTATAAATTAATTCAATTGTTTGGTCAACTTTAAACAAGCATGTTTTAAGTCCAGTTGTACCGATATCATAAGCAATAATATATTTCATTTTTATTTGCCTTTTAATTTAGAATATTTCTTTTTATATACAAAATTTTGAAGAATTACATCAAAGAAATTCATAGGTTTAGCTTTGTTTGCAAATTCTTTAGCTAAAGCATTTTTATGTTTTATTAAAACAATCGCTTCTAAATCATCCTCACAAGCCTTTTCCTTAAATCCAAACATTTGTGCATAATCATCTAAATATGGTTTATCCTTTTTATTTTTTTGATTAATATTTGTATTCTTCTTAAAATAATCGATTGAAAAATCTTCTAACTTATTTGTTTTATTAAAACAATCATCAAAATTTAAACCAAGAATTAATGCCCCATGTCTTTCAAGTAAAAATGAAGATGAATATGGATTATCTTTAATTACCTTACTAACATTTTTTTGTAATTTTTTAGTTCCAGGTAAACCATATTTTGCGCAAGGTGCAAATGGATAATCAACACCTTCAACCGATATTGCAGTTGCGTAATCTTGATGAGTGTGAATAATAAAATTTACTTCATTTCTTAATGCATATGCACTAGCATGTATTTTCTTTTCACTACTTGGTTTTATATTACCTTCATAGCTTAAATCATCTATTTTTACTTTTACTAAATCTTCTTCTTTTAAATCTTTGTATGCTTTTCCACTTGGAGTAATAATAAATTCATTATCACTAATTCTTGCACTAATATTTCCCCAAGTTCTGGCTACTAATTTTTTTTCTACTAATAATAAACCTGCTTCTATTACAAGTTTTCTTGCTTCAACTTCAGTATATGCCATTATTTATTTTCATCCAATTCTACTTTAGCACAGTTTTTGAATACTCTTTCAAATCTTTCTAAAACATCATCAATCATTTCTTCTGTATATGCAGCACTAGTATATAATCTAGAACCGGCTAAAGTAACAATTCCTTCAGCCATATATGCAGCACCCATATGCTCCATTTCTTTTTGTCTTGCTGATGTTTCTTTTAATACATGAGGTATAGTCCATGGCTTCTTCCAATTAATTGCAAAATGCATTGTACCTACACTATCTAAATGACATACAGAGCCAATATTAAATGCTACAAAAGGTAAATCGTATTTCTTAATTAATTCTTGTAAGCCTTTAGTTAATCTATCACCCATTCTTCCAGCTACTTCACAAGCATTACGTTTTTGAATTTCACAAATTGCAGTATATCCAGCTACACAAGAGATAGGTGTTGCAGCCATTGTACCACCGCACATAGCCTTTTTAATCTTTTTACCTTGACTATCTAATCCAGCACCTAAATGAGCCATACAATCAGCATGTCCACCGACTCCTCCAGCTCCTGGATATCCACCAGCGATAATCTTACCAAAGATAGTTAAATCTGGGTCAATTCCATAATATCCTTGAGCTCCAGATAAACCAATTCTAAAGCCACTTACTACCTCATCACAAACTAATAAAGCACCATATTTATGAGCTAATCTTTCACAACCTTGAACGAATTCTTTAGAAACTGGTCTTGTACCACTTTCTGGTCCAATTGGTTCAATGTATACAGCAGCTGTACCACCACGCCATTTATTTCTTCTTAACTTCTTTTCTAATGATTTTAAATCATTAGGAAAGAATTCATCAGTGTGTTTAAATACAAATTTAGGAACACCTTCACTCTTTAGATTTTTAGTTCCAGGTATTCTCATGCCATAAGCAATTTGATCACTCCAGCCATGGTATGCTCCACCCATTTTAAGGACGTTCTTTTTACCTGTTTTTAATCTTGCAATACGTAATGCACACATACAAGCTTCAGTACCACTACCTAACATTCTAAATTTTTCAACTGATGGTACACATTCTTTAATTTTTTGAGCTAATTTATATTCATATTCATGAAATAAACCAGTTGATGGTCCACAAGTATTTAGTAAATCAATTACAGCGTTTTTAACTACAGGGTCATTACTACCTATTAATGTAGGGCCACCTGCTTGTAATAAGTCATAATACCAATTGCCATCTATATCATATAATTTTGCACCTTCAGCTTTTGTGATTACTAAAGGGAATGGATAATTAAAAGCAAGATTATGTTGAACACCACCAGGAATTACTTCTTTTGCTTCTTTAATCATTTCTTTTGATTTTGCACATTTTTTATCAAAGTATTCTTCTTCATATTTTTTCAAAGCATCAGCTTTAATTGAATACATAGGTTTTTTGATTAATTCATCTAATTCCTTAGTAATCTTTTCAGCATCTAAATATTCATCAATTGCAAATCCATTATAAGCCATATTGCATATTTATCGTTTAGGCAAACGATATTCTCCTTATTATAATTTTATTAAAAGCACTGCCTAAATGCTTTTTCATAAGTTTAGCGTAAAAATAAAACGCTTACTAAAATTTATAGATTTATTCTAACACAATATAAAAGAAAAGGCAACCATCAATGATGGTTGCTTTTCTATTTTGTAAATCTTTATTATCAATAAAGTAAAACGGATTAACGTTTTGAGAATTGTGGAGCACGACGAGCTTTCTTCAAACCGTACTTCTTACGTTCTTTAGCACGTGGATCACGTGTAACTAATCCAGCCTTCTTTAATACGCTTCTAAAATCTGGGTTAACTTCCATTAATGCTCTTGTAATACCATGTCTAACTGCACCAGCTTGACCAGTAATACCACCACCGCAAACATTTACGATTACATCGTAACTGCTTTCAGTATTAGTTAATGCTAATGGTTGTAAAACGTCTAGACGAGTTGCGCCATTTGGAATGTATTCAACAAATGGACGATTGTTAATTGTGATAACTCCTGTTCCAGGAACTAAACGAACTCTTGCTACAGAACTCTTACGACGTCCTGTTGCATAATATGTAACTTGTTGTGCCATATTCTTAACCTCTCAATGTGTATACTTCTGGTTTTTGAGCTTGTTGCTTATGTTCTGGTCCGCAATATACAAATAATTTTCTGTACATATCAGCACCTAAAGCATTCTTTGGAAGCATACCTTTAATAGCAGATTCTACGATCTTTTGTGGTTGTAGTTCTAACATTCTTTTTGCAGTTCTAACTCTTAAGCCGCTATTGAATCCTGTATGATGGATATATAATTTATTATCCCATTTAGATCCAGTTAGGGCAACTTTATCAGCGTTTACGATAATAACATAATCTCCGCAATCCATATTAGGTGTAAATGTAGGTTTATGTTTACCTCTTAAAATACTAGCAACTTCTGTAGCTAATCTACCTAATACTAATCCTTCTGCATCGATTACATACCATTTACGTTCAATGTTTTGAGCGCAAGGCATATATGATTTATTCATGGTTTCTTTTCCTCCTATAATTTTTATTGATATATTATTAATGTGGATTTAAAAATATATCATTCTTATATAAGGGCTTTGTAATGTGGGATTACAAAATGTACCTAATATATTATATTACTTTTTTGTTATTATGTCAATATTATTAACATTTTTAAAATAATTTTAAGTTTATTTTATATTGTTTATATATAAATTTTATCTAAAAATTATATGTTTTAAATAATTTATTATTTGTTAATTTTTTAAAACATAAATTGATATAGAGAACTATATTATATGAATATCATTATAAAATCGGTGCTTACAAATTTTTCTTCCCTAGGAATATACGAATAAAAAGTCCTAATTAAACTGCCCTTTCTAGCGATAGGTTAGGGATTTATGAAGATTAGGTACAATCGAAATGGTTGCGCCTTTTTCTTTTGCCTTTACAGGTAATATACATCCTGTAATTGCTTGATGTCTACGAGCTTCAACTCCATTTGCAGTCTTAGCCATAATATAAGCCTAATCTAGTTCGTGTTCCTTGGGTCAAGATTTTGTCAAAAGCATTCATGCTTTTAACTTCCTTCAGATTTCGCCTCGCGATGAGCACCCTTGTCTTCAACTAACACTTCGTTTGACATCTTCCCGTGTAGAAGACTTGCACTTCCAAGTTATAAAGTATGCCTAGCGCACAAAATGGTAAAGCCCGTTAAGAACTTTACCATTTTTTTATTTATGTTTTTAAAACTTTTTATTCTCTAATTTTGTGTTTTTAAGCACAAAAACCCAAACAAAAAAAGAGAACCCGTATATTTTTATGCGATAGGTTTCATCATATATCTACCGCTAATACCCTTAATAGCAGTATAATAAACAAATGCGTCTGGATCGACTTGTCTAATTAAGTCTTTTAAATCCTGTAATTCAAAAGTCAAAATAATTATTTCAAGTACACTCTTATCAGTATTAGAATATCCACCCTTAGCTTTATAAATAGTCATACCATGTTTAAATTTAGTAAGAATAGCTGTCTGTAATGATCCTTCAATACTAGTTACAATTGAAACCTTTTGGAATTTATAGATTGTATGAACTCTATCTAAGATAATTATATTAATGATCATTCTAATAATTGTATATACAGCTATTAAAATACTACCACCTACTATACTACCCACAACAATAATAATTCCATCAATAAAACCACTGATCAAAGCAAATGGAATACCTGTTTTCATTTGGAAGGCTTGTGAGACAATATCAGTACCACCAGTGCTTGAACCACTTCTTAAAGCAATTCCTTCACCGAATCCGCATAAAGCACCTCCAACGATAGCTAGAAGTAATGTGCCTTCTTGTTTAATTGTGCCGTCACTAGCTACAACCTCATAAACTAAATCCTTAAAAGGATCAAATCCAGCGTTATATGCTAAATGGAATAAATAAATAATAATTACTTGATAAATTATCGAAAACAAACTTAAATATGCAAATCTCTTACTTACACTTTTCCATCCCATTAAAAATAATGGAATATTAAATACCGCAATAAGTATTGATTCTAAGATTGGCATATTAAAAGCAAAAGCAATGATTTGACTTATACCTGTAATTCCACCAGCGTAAAATGCACCTTTATCAAGCACAAATACAACTGAAAAGCAATACAAGCTTGAGCCAATTATCATTCCGATTGCACTAACTAACTTAATATTTCTTGTTAATTTTTGAAATAAATTACTTAGCATAATTATTTATTCTCATCAATTGCCTTAAGTTCTTGAGCTAAATCTAAGCGTTTAAATAAAACGATTGGTTTTTCGATTACTTTATTATTTACATCTAAACCAAATACTAAAGCATCAAAAGCATGTTCTTCTTCTTTTAATCCTAATTCATCATAGATGATACTAGCTGTATCATTAATAACTGGTGAGATCATAATTGCCACAAGTCTTAATACTTCATATAAATGATACATTACACAATTAAGTTCATCCTTTTTACTTTCGTCTTTAGCTAAAGCCCATGGACAAGTTTCGTCAATATATTTATTAGCTCTACTAATTAATGACCAAACTTCACTTAAACCATTTTGGAATTGGAAATGGTCAAAAGCATCTGTGTAATTCTTAATTACTTTAGAAGCTAAGTCTTCAATTTCTTGATCAAACTCAAAATAATTTTTAGTTGGTTTAGTAATTGTACC
The DNA here is from genome assembly GCA_045598145.1 of Bacilli bacterium. Lineage (GTDB taxonomy): Bacteria > Bacillota_I > Bacilli_A > ML615J-28 > CAG-698 > RGIG3506. Next base: position 28,254 of record JAZLLM010000117.1, read on the forward strand.
ACCAAAATATTTATTAATCATTGAAATAGTTCTACTTACTAAATTACCTAAATCATTGGCTAAATCAACATTAAATCTTTCAATGAAACGTTCCCAACTAAACAAGCCATCATTTCCTAAAGGCATTTCTTTAACTAAGTAATATCTTAATGAATCTAGGCCATATCTGTTTACTACATCCATTGGATATACTAAATTACCCTTACTCTTACTCATCTTTCCTTCCTTCATTAGAATCCAACCATGAGCAATAAGTTTAAATTTAATTGGAATATTTAATGCCATTAACATAATTGGCCAATATACAGCATGGAAACGTAATATATCTTTTCCAACTACATGTAATACTTCATCACCATTTTCCCAATATTTTAAATATCTAGATGGATCATCTGAGCCATAACCTAATGCGGTAATGTAATTAGCTAATGCGTCAATCCAAACATAAATTACATGTTTAGGATTACTTTTTACAGGTATACCCCATTTTAAAGTAGTTCTACTTACGCATAAATCTTCAAGTCCACCCTCCACAAAAGAAATAACTTCATTTTTTCTTGATTCTGGTTGGATAAAATCTGGATTAGCTTTAATAAAATCTAATAAACGCTTTTCATATTTCTTAAGTCTTAAAAAATAACATTCTTCCTTAACTTTAATAGTAGGACGACCACAATCTGGGCATGTACCATCTTCATTTAGTTGTGTCTTAGTAAAGAAGGCTTCACAAGGTACACAATAATCACCTTCATAGCTTCCTAAATAAATATCATCATTAGCAAGCATTTTTTCAAATAAGTCTTGTACAACCTTTGTATGACGGCTTTCACTTGTTCTAATGAAATCATCATTACTAATCTTCAAATTTGACCATAGATTACTAGTATAATCAGCTATATCATCAACGAATTCTTGTGGAGTTTGATTCTTTTTCTTTGCTGCTTCTTCAATTTTTAGTCCATGTTCATCCATTCCAGTTAAAAAGAATGCATCTTCACCCTTTAATCTTTTATAACGTGCGAATGAATCACAAACTACTGTAGAATATGAATTACCAATATGTACTGCTCCACTAGCGTAATATATTGGTGTAGTCACATAACTTGTTTTTACTTTTCCCATAATTTTTACCATAATTCCTTAAATGCTTTATATTTTTCACTTACTTGATCTTTTTTATAACTTAATACTTCTTCAATAGGTTTAGATATTAATTCATTTCCGCATTCACAAATGCATACTCCGCTCTTACCATCTAAAATTTCATGAACTGCTTTAACACCCATAGATGAAGCTAAAATTCTATCTCTTGCAGTAGGGCTTCCACCTCTTTGAACATAACCTAGAATTGTACTTCTAGCTGTGAATGGTGTTTGATCATTAATTGCTTGCTCTAAAGCATTAATGTCAGTAACATGCTCTGACACGATAATTATACAATGTCTCTTTGATTTTGCAGCTTCATTTACAATATTAACAGTTTCTTCTAAATTAAAGCCAGTTTCTGCACAAATTACAACTTCTGCACCAACAGCGATACCTGCATGAATTGCAAGAGCACCGCAATATCTACCCATTACTTCGACGATTGAGCATCTTCTATGAGAGCTTGATGTATCACGCAATTTGTCTATTGCTTCCACAATAGTAGTTAATGCTGTATCAAAACCAATAGTATAATCAGTGCCTGATATATCATTATCAATTGTACCTGGTAATGCTATACATTTTACACCCATCTTTGATAATTCTAATGCACCATGATAAGTACCATCGCCACCAATACATATTAAAGCATCAATACCATATTCGCTTAGGTTTTCAATACATACTTCTCTAACTTCCTTTTCTTTAAATTCTGGAAGTCTAGCAGTACCTATAAATGTACCTCCACGATTAAGTTTCTCAGAGACACTTTTACGATACATTCGCTCTATTTTTCCTTCATATAGACCACGGTAGCCATCATATACTGCATATACTTCAAAACCATTTTGAATTCCTGTACGTACTACTGCTCTAACTGCCGCATTCATTCCTGGTGCATCTCCACCACTTGTAAGAACAGCTATCTTTTTATTCATAAAAATATCTCCTTTCTACTTATATTTTATGATATTATAACATTTTTTATATTAAAAATATATAAACGAAAGACAAAAGTATTTATATTTTTGTCTTTATGCTTTTATACTAAGATTATATAAGTCATTAATTATAAAACTTAATTCATTATTATCATCGCTTTGTTTCTTTTTATCTAATTTACCTTTCGCAATATAGATATTTTTTTCAAATATAATGTTTTTATATTTTTCATATGATGTAGGGAAAATTACTGCTTCCATTATTGAATTTTCATCACTAATATCAATAAATGCCATCTTAGTACCATTCTTAGTACTAATTTCTTTAACTCTTCTTATGTAAAACAAAACAAAGGATTCAATACCTAAGCTTAAATCTCTCAAGTCTAAGGCTTTATATTTTCTTTTAATATTTGAATATTGTATGAACATATTATATTTAATGTTCATTTGTAAAGCCATCTTTTCAAATATACACATTTCATCAAATGTATATTCACTAATGTATTTATTATCATTTAAATCTAAATCTAATAATGATGAATATGTTTCCTTTTGGATTGTGTCATCATACATTTCAATCATGTATTTTCTTGTAATGTTTTTATTTATAAATGAATCTAAAGCACCACTATATACAAGCATTACTAGAATCTTTTTGTTTATGATGTCTTTAGTTCTTTTGCAAAATTCACTATAAGATGCAAAAGGTCCATTTTCCCTTTCTTCTAAAATCCTAGATATAATAGTAGGGCCTAAATCAGTGATACCTACTAATGGATAATATAATCCTTTTTCATCACAAACAAATTCATACGAGCTCTTATTAATGTCAGGATTTAATACATTTACATTATTTCGTTTTAATTCAATAATGTATTTAGCTATATTTTCTACACTACCAATGCTATTACTCATCATGATAGACATAAATTCTTTAAAATAATGTGTCTTTAAGTATGCCATTTGGTAGGCAATATATGCATATGCAACTGCATGACTCTTATTAAAACCATAACCCGCAAATTTATCTATCAAATCAAAGATTTTATTAGACAATTTTTTATCTTTTCCGTTTTGGTAAGCTTTAGATACAAACTTTTCTCTTTCTAAGTCCATAATGCTTTTCTTTTTCTTGCTTACTGCTTTTCTTAATACATCAGCTTCACTTAATGTATAATTTGCATATTCTTTAGCTATTAGCATTACTTGCTCTTGATAAATCATATGTCCATAAGTGTCTTTTAATATTATATCCATTGATTTATCTAGTGTTTCTATCTTTTCTAATCCAAATTTTCTAGATACAAATGAAGGTATAATCTCCATAGGACCAGGACGATATAAAGCCGTTGCATTAATAATATCATATATACTTGAGGCCTTTAAATTTATTAATAGCTTAGTGACACCTGCACCTTCAATTTGGAATAAGCCTAAAGTATTACCTTTTGCAATCATTTTATAAGTATCTGCATCATCAAGCGGTATATGTCTAATGTCAAAATTTAATTTAGGGTTTTGATTATTAATCATTTTGCAAACATTAGAAATAATGTTTAGATTTCTAAGACCTAAAATATCCATCTTTACTAAACCAATCTCTTCTAAGTCAGATGCTTCGAATTGAGTTTGATATAAGCCATCAATACCTGTTTGTAATGCGGTATAATTATTTAAATTATCAGCTGACATTATAATACCAGATGCGTGGGTTGAGAAATTCTTTGGTAATTTTTCAATTGTTTTCGCAATCTCAAAAATTTTTTTAACTTCTTCATCACCTTTTATCATATCTTCTAATTGACTTGATAAAACAATAGATTGATCAATACTATTTCTTGAAGAAATATATTTAGTAATTTCTGCTACCTTATTCTTCTTTATGTTTAATACTCTAGTTACATCATTGATTGCAAGTTTACTTTGGAATTTACCAAACGTAATAATATGAGCAACCTTATTTAACCCATATTTTTCACCTAAATAAGTAAAAATTTTACCTCTTTTATTATCTTCAAAGTCAACATCAATATCAGGCATTCCCTTTCTTTCAGGGTTTAAGAATCTTTCGAATAATAAATCATACTTAATTGGGTCAATATCAGTAATACCTAAGCAATAACTAACTAAGCTACCACCTGCACTACCTCTTCCAGGTCCCACAAATATATCATTATTTTTAGCGTATCTTACATAATCAAAAACAATTAAGAAATAATCTTGGAAGTTCATTTGCGTAATGATACCTAATTCATAAAGCAATCGATTCTTATATATTTCTATTTTTTCTTTTGATAAAGATTCACCTTTAAGCCTTTTATTTAAACCTATTTTACATAATTCTTTTAAATATGTACTTGAATCAAACTTTTTATCTAGAATATATGATGGAAACATATAGGAATTATATTGTAATTCTAAATTGCATTTGTTTATAATTTCATCTAAATTACTTAATAATTCAGAATAATATTTATATAATTCTTCTAATTCACTACTACTTAATAATTTTAAGTTGTATTCTTCTTCAGTTAAATTATATCTGTTTTCTTCGTCAATATGCTCATTTAAAGCAATAAGACGTAATACTAAATAAGCATCAGCGTCATTTTCGCTAAAATATGCAGATTTATTTATTGCAACCGGTAAAATATCATATTCATTTGCAATTCTAATATAATCATCTATTACAGTTTTAGCGTATTCAGTTTGAAGTGATAAACCTAAATACAAATCTTCAAAACTATCTTTATATGCTTTTAATACCTCTTCCATTTTTGTATATTCATGGTTTTTATAATATACATCAATTTCATTATCAAAAGTTGGAATAATAGCTAAAACACCTTTACTATTATCCTTTAAATAATCTAAAGTTATATTAGCTGGATTAATTGCTTGTTCACTAGCAATTTTAAGTAAGTTCTTATATCCGTTTAAGTCCTTTGCATACAATAAAACATCATTACTTATAAGTTTATTATAAAGACTCACATTTAAACCTATGATAGGCTTTATATTAGCTTCCCTACACATCTTATAAAACTTATAAGCACCATGCATTCCTTTATCACAAATAGCAATAGCTTCATATTCATATGATGCTATTTTTTCTTTTAATCTATCAATTGATAAAGTAGATTGTAATAAAGAATATTCACTTT
>JAZLLM010000118.1:0-8680 GCA_045598145.1 Bacilli bacterium
CATTATTTTGTTCATTAACTGTTAATGCGGAAATTTCACCTGTATTTGCATTATAAGTTATATTAGTTATATTTAAAATTTTACTATTAGGGTTTGTGACTTGTCTATTCTTAAATTCCATAATTTTCTTCTTCCTTTCCAGCTTCAGTATACATAAAGTAAAGAAAGAATGCAAGAAAAAAATGAAAAAATTTATATTTATATTTATAGTAAAAAACCTATCTATACTAATAATAGTATAAATAGGTTAGATATTATTTTTGTTCACCTGCAAGTAATCTTCTTTGTTCTTCTTGCATTAATGCTTCAATTACAGGGTCTAATTTACCTTCCATAATTCTATCTAATTGTTGGATAGTAAAACCAATACGATGATCAGTTACACGGTTTTGTGGATAGTTATAAGTTCTAATCTTTTCACTTCTATCTCCATGACCAATTTTAGCCATTCTCTCTACGCCTTCTTCACGAGCCTTATCTTCCATGATTTTATCATAAAGTCTTGCTTTTAAAACTTTTAAAGCATTAGCTTTATTTTCGTGTTGGTTTTTACCATCTTGACATTGCACTACAATACCAGTTGGTATGTGAGTTACACGAATAGCAGATTTAGTAGTATTTACACATTGTCCACCTGGACCAGATGCACAGAAGATATCAATTCTTACATCTTCCATTTTAAGTTCAACTTCTGTTTCTTCAGCTTCTGGCATAACAAGAACAGTAGCAGTAGATGTTTGAATTCTTCCATTAGCTTCTGTTACAGGAACTCTTTGTACACGATGTGCTCCTGATTCAAATTTCATATATGAATATACTGATTCACCACTAACTGAGAAGGAAATTAAAGAAAATCCTCCTAAACCAGTTTCATTTGAATCCATAACTTCTAATTTCCAGCCTCTTGCTTCAGCGTATCTAGAATACATTCTAAATAGGTCAGCCGCAAAGATATTTGCTTCTTCACCACCTGCAGCACCTCTAATTTCCATAATTACGTTCTTTTCATCATTAGGATCCTTAGGTAATAATAGAATTTTTAATTCTTCTATAATAGCCTCATCTTTGCCTTTAATTTCATCAAGCTCCATCTTAGCCATTTCAGCGATTTCTGGATCATCTTCTTTACTTAATTCCTTTAAGTCTTCAATTGTTTTAACTGTTTCTTTATATTCTCTATATTTTAAAACAGTCTTTTCAATGCTTCTTGCTTCTTTCATTAAAGCAGTCATTTTATTAACACTTGAAATGACTTCAGGATTTTGTAGTTCAGAATTAATTTGTTCATATCTTTCTTCAATTAACTTTAATCTTTCAAACATATGAACTATTTCTCCTCTATTGTTTCAAAGACGCTGTTATTACCTTTGAATAATAATTTAAAATCACCAGTCATACCTTGACGGTTCTTTGCAATAATAACTTCTGTCTTATTAGTAAATATACGTTTAGATGTATCTGCTTCACCGTTTTCTTTCTTAGGTTCTTCTCTATGTAAGAACATTACGATATCAGCATCTTGCTCAATTGAACCTGATTCACGTAAGTCGGCTAAGTTAGGTGTCTTATCTTCTCTCTTTTCAATATCACGTGATAATTGTGACAAAGCAAGTACTGGTACATTAAATGTTCTTGCCATTTCTTTTAGTCCACGGCTTATCTTACTTACTTCTTCAACACGATTCATCTTATTTTCACCACTACTTAATAATTGTAAGTAGTCAATAACTATTAAATCAAGTTTACCTTCACGACTTAATTTTTGACATTTAATCTTAATATCACGTAAGTTAGAAGCTGAAGATTGGTCTATATATAATGGTAAGTTATCAATATCATGTTTTGCTTGGAATAAAAGTGCCATATCATTATCACTTAAATTACCACTAACTATGTTATTTAAATTTAATCCTGAGAAAGTTGATAACATTCTCATAATTAATTGGTCATAACCCATTTCTAAAGAGAATAAAACTGCATGTTTTTTATTTCTACAAACATTCTCGCAAATATTTAAAGCAAATGTACTTTTACCAACACTTGGTCTAGCTGCTAAAATAATTAATTCACCAGGTTTAAATCCACTAGTACGGAAGTTAAGATCAGGATAACCTGTGTCTAAACCTACAACTTGTCCACCACGTTCTTTATTTTCTTCTATGATATCAATTATTTTTTCAGTTAATTTATCAACTCTTTGCAAATCTTCCTTAGATTGATTTTTAACAACTTCATTAAATTTTTGTTCACTCTTAATCATTAAATCTTCATGTTCATAATCACCTTTTAAAATAGCTTCTCTAATATTATCAACTACATTAAAAAGTTTTCTCTCTAAAGATTTATTATAAATTAAATTTGTATAAGCCTCTACGTTTGCAACGCTTGGTACATCAGCAACGATTGAATAAATATTTTCTATTCCACCAGCTGCTTCTAATTTATTATTTTTAGTTAATTCATCAACTAAAGTAACTTGGTCAATTACACTATGATTATAAATATCTTCAATTGCTTGAATAATAACTTTGTTCTCAGGTGAATAAAAATCATTAGCTTTAATTAATCCAAATACTTCATCTGCTATTTCTGGATATAACAATAGAGAACCAATTATATATCTTTCAGCATCTAATGATGAAGGCATTTTATAATTTGCATTCATTATTTTACACTTCCTTCAATTACATATAATGTGATAATAGCATTAACTGAATTATGAAGTTTAATTGGAATTTTGTATGTTCCTAAAGCATCAATTGGATTATCATAAGATATCTTCTTACGATCTAATTCGATACCATTTTGTTCTTTAAACTTTTCACATACTTCTTTAGTTGTTACTGTACCATATAATTTACCGCTTTCGCCTACTTTTACTGGAACTTTAACAGTCATACTTTCAATCTTTTCTTTTAATTCTTGCATTTCAGTTAATAATTTTTCAGCGGCAGCTTCAGCTTGTAATTTTTCATTTTCATGCTTCTTTAGATTTGCTTGACTAGCCTCTTCTACAGATCCTTTTTTAATTAAATGATTTGCAAAGCCATTAGCCACTTCTACTACTTCGCCCTTTTTACCTGTTCCTTTAATATCTTCTAATAAAATTACTTTCACGAATTCTTCTCCTTTAGGTCCTTCAATCTTACCTTGCTTCAATACACTAATTAATCTCTCTTTAGCTTCTTCAATAGTAATACCTTTTATTTGTGTAGCAGCAGTTGTAAAGTGACCGCCACCGCCTAATTTTTCCATTATTACTTGTACGTTTTCTTCAAGTGAACGAGCACTGATATCAATTTCATCTTTAGCATCTTTACCGATACAGAATGTTGCTTTAAATTTATTTACAGAAATTAAGTTATCCGCAATCTTAGCAATAAATGCACGGTCATAAATTCCATCATCACAAGTAGCAATACCATAACGACCTTCAACTGTTTCAAAGTTATTTAAGAAACGAAGTCTATTAGTATATTCTTGATAATCTTCACGTAAATATTTTTGTGCGTCACTAATTTCAACTCCACATCTTTGAAGTTTTGAAAGTACATTAAATGTTCTATAAGTTGTGTGGAACATCATATTGTTTGTATCTACTAATACACCTACAATCATCCAACTTGCTTCATTTGGTGTAATATTATATTTACTTTCATCAACGAAGTCTAGCATTTCTACAATTAATTCTACTGAACTAGATGCTGATGGTAAAGTATATATAAAATTATAATTACTAATAGCATCAGTATTTCTTCTATGGTGGTCAATAATAGCTAAGTTACTTGCCTTCTTATACAAATCTTGACTCATAAGTAAGTTAACATATTGACAGTCAACAATAATTAATAAATCTTTTTCTTTAATGCCACTAATAGCTTCATTAGAACTTACAAAAGTATTTAATGAACTATCATTCATTGTCTTGATACTACCATAAATTTCTTTTACAGTTGCATCTATTGATTTTTCATCTAATACAATTTTAGGATTACTTCCATTTGCACTAACAACCTTAGCTGCAGCTAAACATGCACCAAATGCATCAGCGTCCATATCTTTATGAGCTTGAATATAAACATTTTTATGTTTTTTAATTAAATCAATAAATTCTTCAGTCTTAACTCTGACATATGCTGGAGTTCTTGATTCAAAGGCTTCACTCTTAGCACCATAATAATGAGTTTCTCCATCACGCCTTACAATAGCTTGATTACCACCACGACTTAAAGCTAAGTCTAATTGATCTTCAGCGATATCCATTAATTCGATAGCATCCTTATCATCACAAACTATACCAATACTTGCGGTAATTCTTAAGCCTTCTTTTTCACAATAGTTTTTAATATTTTCTAATATTGAAAATTCATTTTTGATAACACCATCTAAAGTAATACTATCCATGATTAAAATGTAACGTTCGTCACTATAACCTTTAATACATACATTATTCTTTTCAGCCCAATCAACTAAGATACCAATTATTCTAGACATTTGAAGTGATTTAGCTTGAGCGTCAATAGTAGACATTGTGAAGTCTAGGTTATCTAAATTCAAAATACCTAAGGCTAATGTTCTTTCTTTGTATCTATTACTAATCTTAGTTTCTTCGCTGATATCTGTTAAGTATATTACATGATCTCTAAGCATATGCTCACATCTAAATACTTTACCATATATTGTAATATTAAAGTTTGAAATTCTTTGACTAACTAAGTTTGCAAAATCTTGATTTAAATTTTCAAAATTTCTTTGAACTAATTCGCTAGCAAAAATCTTCTTAGCATAATTATTTGCCCATTCAATAACAAATTCGTCATTAAACAATATAATACCTAAAGGCATTTCATTGAATGAAGTTTCACCAGCATTTTTTACTCTATATGATATAGAATTCCATAATTGTAATCTTTGCTTTTGATACGCACTTTCTTTAATACTCTTGTAATAAATAGTAGATGCTAACAAAAAGCCAAAAGCTACAGCAAATATAGATATACTAACTATTAAATATATCCTATCCTTTTCAGTGACAAAGAATAAAACGAATGCAGCTAAAGCTAAAATCATACATATTAAGATAATCACATAGAATTTCTTAAATCTTTTCATATTATTTCCTTTCCATAAAAATAAATGCATAATTTTCCTTCTCATATTTTACCACGAATATTGCAATTTGAAAAGTGTTTTTCATCATTTTAAGAAATCATAAAAAAATAGCTTTAGAAAATTCTAAAGCTATTTTACTTATTTTTCATATTTTGCATCATGTAATGCTTGCATTAAGATACCGCTTAAATCGTCCTGATATGACCAATACATAATGCCACCAAGCCCTTCATCTTTTGCATAATCCCATTTGCTTTTAATACTTTCAGGGCTATCATAAGTTACAAATGTATCATTTTCTTCGTCATACAAATAATATGCTAAAGCTTGTGAATCATAATGTTTAGTTACACCATTATCAATTCTTGATAAATATAATTCATTAATTTTATGGAAATTAAGAGTTATTTTTTCTTTAAATGGTTTGTATAAACCATAATCTTTACTTCCAACTCCAACATATGCTCTTCCATAAAAGGCAGAGCCAATAACTATTTTGTTTTTACTTACACCATTTTTAATAAAATAATTTACCGATTCAATTGAAGTTGCTAAATCAGATACATGATCAGATGTACTTGACCAATCAAGATCATAAGTCATTATATAAAACAAATCTAATATATTATCTAAACTAGCCAAATCAAAACGATTATTAGCTGATGAACTAGCAGGTATTGCAGCAGTAACAATATAATTTGGATTTGCTGATTTTAATGTAGATTTGATTTCTTGCATTAATAAAGTGAAATTAGTCCTATCTCCTGAATTAGGATATTCCCAATCCATGTCAATACCATCTAAATCATATTTTTGCAAAAACTCTAAAATAGCATCGGCTACCATTTTTCTATTTTCTTTTGTACTTGCAGCTCTTTGATATATACCCCAAAAACTTGAATCATCGTGCCAACCACCTAATGAAATGCAAACCCTTATTCCATTATCTTTAAAAGTTTTAACCAAATCAATATCCACAAGTTCACTATAATCAATTGTATAGATATTTCTACCACCAATATTTTCTTCTTTTATTTGAGCGAAAGAATAATTAATAATATCTAGAGTTTCGATATCTATTTGATTTAATTCTTGATATGTACCATAATAATATCCAATAGCTAATTCATTATCAAAAGTTAATGTATTGCTTTTTAGTACTTTTACTTCTTTAGTATATGTATCCTTAAAAGAAAATTTATTTATTGTTATATCAAAAGTTAAAGTAACAATTATATCTTTTGATTTATGAATTACATTTCCTAGATTATCAATAACAGATTCATTATTTGAAGTAAAAGTAATATTATAAATATAAGCTGATGATGCATTTTTGTATGTATATTCTTTAGGAACTTCTAACAATACCACATCATCATCTATTATAGTAGCTATTGAGTTTTCAATAAATTCCTCTACTTTATAAAATTCATTAACTAGATAAGTATCTTCATTTAATACACAATCATATTTCTCTAAAGAATTTAAATATTTATAATAATTAGTGACTAATGCTTTCTCTTCGTCATTAAGACTAGTATACAGAGAGGCGATATAATCAAGATCACTTTTATTTTCTAAAGTTATTCTTGATGGTAAAAAATCAATAAAAGCAATAACCTCGTCTACTTTTTCTAAATCAATATTACTTTCTTTTTCATCACTTTTACATGATAATAAAAATACAAAAGAAAATAAGCACAATATTATAATTACTAAATTCTTTCTGTTAACCTTTTTCAAAATCATCACCTTAATAACATTATATCTTAATTAAACTTTCTATGCAAATAAAATAAGTTTAAATATGTTTTAGTTTTTTAATTATTTCCTACAAAAAAAGATTGTGCAAATAGCGCTCTTATTTTTTTTGTTTTCTCTATATAGAATATTTTTTCTCTTTCTATTTCTTCTTTTAATTCTGATTCAGATGGTAAATATAATTTATATTTAGAGGCAAAGAGTTGTTCGTTACCCTTTAATATAGAGTATTTTGCTATATCTTCATCAGTATCAGAACAAAGAATAATTCCTAGTGTTGGAGAGTCATCAGAAGATTTTTTTAATTCGTCATACATTCTAATATACATATCCATTTGACCAATGTCTTGGTGAGTTATTTTTGATGTTTTCAAATCTATCAAAACGAAGCATTTAAGAATATAGTTATAGAACACAAGATCTACATAATAATCTTCTTTTTCAGTATGGATTCTTTGTTGTCTTGCAACAAATGCATATCCTTTTCCTAGTTCCATCAAAAATTTTTGCAAATGACTGATTATTGCTTTTTCAATATCACTCTCAAGATAAGTATTGTTTTCTCCTAAACCTAAAAATTCTAAAATCATAGGGTCTTTAATGTAATCGAGCTTATTTTGCTGATTGAATGTGTCAAGTTCAATCATCTCATTATGTACTTGATTTTTTAATAGACTAGATGTTATTCGATAATAGTACTGTGAAGATATATTCCTTTGTAAAGTTCTAACACTCCAAGCTTCTTTAGAAGCTTCATCAGCATACCATTGGCGTGCTTTGATATCATCAACTTGAAGCAATTTGATATAATGAGTCCAACTTAGAAGAGATTTTGCATTCACTGATTGCAAAATGTTTGGAAAAGAATTATAGAAATCAATAAAATAATAAATGTTTCTTAGTTCAAACCCACCACCATATTTCAGTGTTAATTTCTTTGATAGTTCTTTAATTATACTTTTTCCGTAATCGTCTTTCCTGTTAGTTAATTCAGTTTCAACAATGCGTTTACCAATTAACCAGTTTCTTTGAATCAATAGGTAATTTATGGTTTTATTTGCGATTGAATAAGATGAATCTATTACTTTAACAATATCAGTGTACAAATCATCAGAATTAACAATTTCTACACTTAATAAAGAGTTGTTGTCTTCCATATTAATATTATATTTTTTACAAACTTTTTTTAGATTTTCCATAAACTTGTAACTAGGTTTAAAGATTCCTCGTTCTATTCTACTTAAGGTTGTATAATCAACATCTAACTCTTTAGCAAAAGTTGTTTGACTCATCTCTAACTGTTTTCTAATTGATTTCACTTTATCACGTATTTCCATAATGACTAATCACCTCAATATCAATATAGCACAAACGCCATATAATTTCAATATATAAAACAACATTTTCAAAAAATCCCTTGTTAAGAGGGCTTAACCTCTTCTTTATTTAAATGTTTACCAACAAAAATCCTAATAATATTCCAATAAACATTGTTAATGCTGGAAGTTTACTTTTCCACATAAGAATAGATTCGGGTAATAATTCACCAAGAATTACATAAAGCATTGCTCCACTTGCAAATCCTAGCGATAACACAAGAGCATAATCGCCAAGTCCTCCAAGAAGATAACCGAGTACTGCTCCAATTACTGTAGGGAATCCACTTAATGCTGTTAATAAAACTGCCTTTGTTTTTTTCATTCCTCCAGATATTAAAGGAACAGATACTGCCATTCCTTCAGGAATATTATGTAATCCAATGATAACCGCCATGATAAAACCGCTGCTTGCTAATAAAGAAACTAGT
>JAZLLM010000119.1:0-14159 GCA_045598145.1 Bacilli bacterium
ATATCGTGGATGATTTTTAAAAAAATCATATAATAATTAAAAGAGAGACTGTTGCAAGATATATTAATGCATTAATTAATGCTAAAATAATAATGGCTTGTGATAGATTTGATTTAAAATCTAGAAAATCATTAATTGGACAAAAAAAATTTTATTTGAGTGATTTGTCTTTTTATTTTGTAAGAAATACAGACAATAGAATTAATTATGGACCTACATTAGAAAATATACTTTATATTTATGCAATAAGTAAGGGTTACTCTGTTAGTATTGGCAAAATAGGTAATTTGGAATGTGATTTCATTTTAAGAAAAGATATAATGGATTATTCATATGTACAAGTGGCATATACTATTCTTTCAAGTATAGAAACAGAAAATAGAGAATATCGCAGTTTAGAATCAATTACGTGGGATAATTATCCAAAATATGTTTTAACTACTGATACATTAATTCAAAAGAGAAATGGTATTATCCATGATAATATTATTGATTTTATAAAAAATGAAAAAGAATTCTAGAAATTATATCAAATGACATATCCAAGTTTTAGCCTACATTATATCGTAAAATACTCTTTATTATAGATAACATTTCGAGATTTTTTTATGGTTTAACGTAGTCTTGAAGACAAGCAAAACATTAGTAGCCGTAAACATACCAATAAATGGTAGTTCAAATCCGACTAGAGGCACAATATAAGATGACTAATCTTGATACAATAAAATGTGTCGAGATTTTTTAATTTGAATATTTAAAAAAACAAACCTTTAAAGCAAATCGTGGGTAACAGTAATGACTAAAATTCAAATTATTAATATTGCAAATGGTATAATTAGTCTAATAAAATCAACATATTTATTATCAATAATCTAGTAATTCCATTTTCTTTTTTACAATTAAATAAATAATATATGTAAAACCATGAGTACTTTCATCAAATATAATATTTGTACACTTTAAAGCTAACCACCAACGATTTGCTTTAAAGGTTTGTTAAAAAAAGCAAAAGTAAAATATCTCAAATATTGGAAATGAAAAACATCAAATCTTAGAAGTAAAAATCATCAAATATTAGAAACGATTTTACTCAAATTCTTGAAATTGCCATTAAAATATGATAAAATATTCTTGAGGTGACTAATCCATGTATAAAAGAAGAGTATCAGATAGTATATTAGATAATAAACTTAAAACTTTTGGTGGTGTTTTAATAGTTGGCCCTAAAGGTTGTGGTAAAACAACTTCTGCAAAGCAGTATTCTAAAAGTGTTGTTGAATTTCAGAATGAAGAGACTAGAGATCAATTAATACAAACTGCAAATACTTATCCATCATTACTATTGATAGGAGATAAACCAAGACTATTTGACGAGTGGCAAGATGCGCCTAAGATTTGGGGTGCAATTAGAAAATCTATAGATGATGAGCAAAAAGTAGGATTGTATATTCTTACTGGTTCAACTTCTACAAACGTGGAAACACCCCATACTGGTACATTAAGGATAAGTACAATGAAGATGTATCCTTTGAGTTTATATGAGACTGAAGAATCAAATGGAACTGTTTCACTATTGGAATTATTTAATAATCCTGATTCATTTGATGGTTGCATATCCAAATTAGATATTCCAGGTTTAATACGTGCAATTTGTAGGGGTGGTTGGCCATCTTGTTTTATTATAACAGATGAAAAAAATAAATATGATGTCGCATATGATTTAGTGTATCAAACATGTCATAAGGATATTTCTAATATTGATAAAGTTAAGAGAAATCCAAAATGGGCAGAAGCTATATTAAAATCATATTCTAGAAACATATGTACACTAACTGATTATAAAACAATATACAATGATGTTAGAATAAGCAATGATATATCAGAAAAAACAATAAGTGAATATATTCAAAAACTTGAACAACTTTATATTATTGAAGACATCGATGCATGGTGTCCTGCGATTAGATCAAAAACAGTAATTAGATCAAATCCTAAGCGAAATCTAATTGATCCTTCAATTGCTGTTGCATCATTAGGTTTATCACCAGAGTATTTTAATACAGATTTAAAGACATTAGGCTTTTTATTTGAATCCTTGTGCATAAGAGATCTAAAGATTTATTCATTAAAAATGGATGGTGTGTTGTCATATTATCATGATAGATATGGATTAGAAGCAGATGGTGTATTACATTTACGTGATGGTCGTTATGCATTATTAGAATTTAAACTAGGATCATTTGAAATAGAAGAAGGTGCTCATCATTTACTAGAAATTGAACGTTTAATTAGAGTATTTAATGAAAAGGAAAAACAAGCTCCTTTAAGATTACCAGATTTAAAAATAGTTATAACTGGTACGCAATATGGCTATAGAAGAGAAGATGGGGTATTTGTTATTCCAATCGGTTGCCTGAAAGATTAATAACACAATATTATAACGAACTTATCAACTAGAAAGATAGGTTCGTTTTTAATTCAACTAATGGTTGATTTTGTCAAAAACGGCTCCATTGTTATTTTATGTATAGCATGCTAAAATGTAATTGCTTAAGGAGGATTAGATTATGAGCATAAGCAACGTTATTAAAGAATTGAGATTAAAAACGGTTTATAAAGGTGCTATTTTTGAAAATGCAGTAGCTGATGTTTTCAATAAATTAAATAAAAATTTATATTATTATCATAAGCAAAGCGGTTTAGAAATTGATTTTGTAACGCGCTATAAAAATGAATTAACTTTAATTGAAGTAAAATCTAATAATGGTAATGCTAAATCTTTAAAAGAAATATTAACAAATAAAAATAAATATGATGTTAATTGTAATTTCGAATTAGCTGATAGTAATATTGGTACATCAAATGGTATTAATACTATCCCATTATAAATGGCATTTTTAATAAAATAGTGTACATTGTTATAAATTAAATCATCTTCAAATGCTAAAAATGCATTATTTGGTTGAGAAAGAATTGCAAAAAGTCGCGAAATCAAAAATCAAAAAAATCACACATAAAGTTATGTCTATAAGTCTTTTGATTTTTTGAAGATTTATAAGAAAATATTTGCAAATACGTCAAAAAAAGGCGTATTTTTTTATTTTAGAAAGTTTGCATCTAAGGGATTTGAATATGTGAAACAAAATAATCAAAAATGTTGCACAATCGTGTGAAAGGTGTTATAATTTATGTGAAACAAATCACATTAAAAAGTTACACAATATAAGGAGAAAACATATGAGAAATGTTGCCGAGTTATTACATGAACAAGAATTGCTAAAATCTAGAATTAATAAAATGATTTATGGTTCTATTGAAATAAGAGAAAATAAAAGTAAGAAATATATTTACGTACATTTTAGAGATGAAGGCATTTCAACATCCAAATATGTAGGTGAATATAGTATAGAATTAAACAATCTTATTTTAGAAAACAATCGACTTGTTAAAGAATATAAAAAACAATTAAAAGAAATAAGAAAAGAATTAGGATTACTACAATACACTTCTTTAGAGCTAACTGATCAAGTAAAAACTAACATTGATTTAGCAAGAAGAAATATGATAGAATCAATATATAAACAAGCAATGCTAGAAGGTGTAGCTACAACATATTCTGATACTGAAACAATTGTTAATGGCGGAAAAGTAAAAGATATGACGGCTAACGATATAGCTAAAGTTGTTAATTTAAAACATGTATGGGAATTTATATTAAGTGAAGGAGTAATATCATTTCCAACAAATTATAATATTTTATGTCAAATTAATGAAATAGTTGAAGAAGGCTTTTCTTATACTGCAGGAAAGTTAAGAAATGTGCCTGTTTCAATTGGCGGATCAAACTATATACCACCATTACCATATGAGCCTCAAATTAAAGACGACATAAAAGAAATGCTTTCAATGAATAATTCATATAACATTGCTATTGAATTATTACTATATGTAATGAAAAAGCAACTATATTTAGATGGAAATAAAAGAACTGCAGTAATTTTTGCCAACCATTATTTAATAAGTAGGGGAATGGGATTAATCGTAATTCCTTCAGAAGTAGTTGATGAATTCAAAATACTACTAATTGATTATTATGAAGGGAAAAATGAAGAAGTAAAAGAATTTTTATATAATAAATGCTTAACGAAATTATATGAATTGTAATTAGTAATAAATGAATATGTTTATGATTGATTTGTCTCCTCAAACTTCTAACGTTGAATGTGTCGTTTGTCTTGAAAGAAAATAAACTGAAATAACTAATTTTAGGGTAAAAATAACAAAAAATGTGCCATTTTGATAGAATTGGACAATCCAGTTCTCAAAATGGCTATTTTTATTTCGAGACTTATTGTACGTTCAACCTAGGGCTGAGTTTACCTATTTGTCCTAGTGTGAGGAGACATACCAATAACTATTTGTATCATTCAACGTAGTGTTGCATATTAAAATACATTAGTTATAAGTTACATGAATTTGTTAAAACTATTATAGATGTTTAAATAAATTAGTTTTTATCAAAAAAGCCGATTAAAAAGTATCAAAAAATATGAATGAAATAACTCAAAAAACCGAACAAAACAATTGACCTTCTTTTTAAAATAATGTATAATGTTGTTGTAAATGTAAATGAGGTATAAATATGTATTACGATAGATTGGCAGATAAAGAATTAAAATTTAGATTAAGTGCTTTTGGAGCAACACTAATTGTTGGACCAAAATGGTGTGGTAAAACTACTACAGCTTCAAGACAAGCTAATAGTATTTTAGATCTTCAAGATCCAGATAGAAGACTTAATTATCTTGAAACAGCAAATACAAAGCCATCATTACTACTTCTTGGAAATAAACCAAGATTGATTGATGAATGGCAAGATGCTCCGGTTTTATGGGATGCTGTAAGAAAAGATGTTGATAAAGAAAATCAAGATGGTTTATATATTTTAACTGGTTCAACATCAAAAAAAGTAAATACTAGTCATACAGGAACTGGAAGAATAACAACACTTAAAATGTATCCTATGAGCTTATATGAATCAAAAGAGTCGAATGGTTCTATATCATTAAAAGAATTATTTTATGATACAAATTATGATATTGACGGAAAAACATCAAATTTATCAATTGAAGAGTTAATATTTGCTGCATGCCGTGGAGGTTGGCCTGCTAGTTTATTTAAGAAAAGTGATAAGGCTAAACTAGCCGTTGCACAAGACTATTTTGAACAAATATATGAAAAAGACATTTCAGCTCTTGATAATATTTCAAGAAATCCTAAATGGGCTCGAGCAATACTTAGAAGTTATGCAAGAAATATTTGTACACTAACAAAAACCACAACAATTTTAGAAGATTTGAAATCAGATGCTGAAGTAATGTCAATGGATTCACTTACAACATATATTGATGCCCTTCAAAGACTATATGTCATAAATGATGTTGATGCGTGGTGTCCAGCAATTAGAAGTGCAACAGTTATAAGGTCAGGCAAAAAAAGATGTTTAGTTGATCCATCAATTGTTGTTGCGGCACTTGGTTTATCTCCTGAATACTTTTATACAGATTTAAAGACATTTGGTTTTATTTTTGAGTGTTTATGTATAAGGGATTTAAAAGTATATAGTGAGAGTATGAGTGGAGAGATATCATATTATCATGATAGATATGGACTTGAAGTTGATGGGGTATTACATTTGAAAGATGGTAGATATGCGCTAATTGAATTTAAATTAGGCAGTAAAGAAATTGAATTGGGGGCAAAGCATCTTTTAGAAGTTAAGAGATTAATAAAAGAACATAATTTAAATGAAAAACAGTGCCCAATTAGAGAACCAGATTTATTAATAATCATGACAGGCGGAGAAATGGCATACACAAGAAATGATGGTGTCAAAATTATCCCAATTGGATGTCTAAAAGATTGATTTGTCTCCTCAAACTTCAAACGTTGGAAAAAGAAACTAGTTTCTTTTGTAGTTTGTCTTGAAAGAAGATAGGATATTTTAGATATTTTTAAGGTAAAAATAACAAAAATGTTATAAGTCAATATTAAATATACCCCAAAGCGGGCCGCCAATCTCGCGTGCAAAAAGTCGCGAAATCAAAAATGCAAAAAGTCGCGAAATCAAAAATCAAAAAAAATCAGATGTTAAAAAAATCCAGTTAAAGGAGAAATAGAAAATGACTTTAGAAGAATACAAGAAGAAAGTAAAAGAAGAATTAGTGAAGGCTGGTTATCCTCAACAAGCAGAGTTCTTGATGAAGGAATACGACGAAGATATGGAAACATTCTTGAAAGATGGCTGGAGTCCACTAGAAACGGCTTCAGCGATGGAAATGGGCTATTAAGCGAGAATAAAGAGTTCAAAGTATTAAAAAATATTGATGGCAAAACGTTCCACGATTGTTTTGAAATTGCTAGAAGTATTTTGCCAAATAGCGAACTTGTTGATTTACACGAAACTGAAGATTATGATAATTGTTAATGTTTTTTAACTACAAATGGTTTAAGTGGCTTTGCTATAACTGAAAATGGTGACTACCGCTCAAAGGATGAAAGCAAAAGAGAGTTAAAAAATATTTTAAGCAAATATATAGGAAGATACTATAATTTTAATATTAAAAATGGTATTGAAATAAACGACAAAAAGACTGATGGAATCAATTCAACATTAAAAGAAGTTTCATTTTCTAAAAATACACAAAGTATAAATAGAAAAGAAACTATTAATAAAGCAATTATTGTAGCTAATATTGCAGAAGTTATAGAATCTTCTAAATATGAAGGAACATTATATAAAAAAGAAAATAAACCAGAATATATATTTAGCAATAGAATAAATATTAATAATAATTTTATACCATTTAAATTAGTTGTACAAAAAAATACAATGGCATTATATGATGTTATAATAGATGGCTCTTTAGATGGTTATGAATTAAAAAAAGAAGACATTTCGACAAAGCAAAGTTCACAAAAAATAATGTCAATGAAAATATTAAATATTCAACAAAAAAAGATTTTAATGCCAATGTCTAACTACTTATGATAATGATACAAAATACTCTAAAACATTAGATACAACAAGTAAAGTTTTTTGTGATATCAGTTTTTTTGCCTATAATATTTAAAGATATTAAATATTGAAAAGTTTAACCTTGCTGATGTTATATGTTTTAAATCTATATCTAGAAATGATTGAAGAGTGAGAAGATTCACTCTTTTTATTTTGTCAACTCGCAAAAAAAACATATTATATTGTGAGTGAGTCCTGCACTCATTTACAATAATAAAATAAAGGAGGAGACAAAATGAGAAAAGCATTAACACTAATGTTCGCGACATTCTTGTTGCTTGGATCATTGACCGGTTGTAAAAGAAATAAGGAAACAATTGATGTTGATTATGAAAATGCTGCCGTATATGAACAAGCGCTAAATGATGGCGAAGATACAACTGGTAAAACAGTCAAATTTATTGTAGATAGTATTCATACTGGAGGCCTATATCCTTACGATATATGGGCTGGTGAACATTTGAATTTCATTTCAGAAGAAGATCCTAAAGTTAAAAACGGTAAAGAGATAACTGTAAAAATTACAGATGTAGAAAGTTTTCTTGGCTCTTGGATTATTAAATATGAAATTTTAGACTAATTAATTAGTCGGCAATGAAGACAGGACCTTCATTGTTTTTAATTAAAATAATTAGTAGCAAAAAACGTATATTAGTATTGTAATGTTAAAGATATAATTTAGTTAACTAAATTATATCTTTAACAATCATAAGGGGAAAATTTCAATAAAAGTCCTAAAACCCCTTGACAAACTATCGTTGCAACGATATAATTATTATAGTATCGTTGTGACGATACAAAAGGAGACTAAAATGGCAAAAATCACAATATTGCATGGTAGTAATCATATAATAACAAAGCCGACGTATGAAGAAGGCAAGGGAACTAACGATTACGGCAAAGGATTTTATTGTACCTTGATTCCCGAAATGGCAAAAGAATGGGCATGCAAAGGGAATACCGATGGGTTTGTAAATGAATATGAATTTGAAACCGATGGGTTAAAGGTGTTGAACTTACTTGACGGAGAACATACTGTACTTAATTGGATTGCTATTTTATTAAAGCATAGAATATTTACGATTCAAGATGAAATAGCCAAAGATGCCAGGGATTATATTATTGAGCATTTTGCAATTGATACAACCGGATATGACATTGTTGTTGGCTATAGGGCAGACGATTCATACTTTTCTTACGCACAATCATTTATAGGCAATGCGCTGCCACTTCGTTGTTTAAGCAAAGCATTACAACTTGGTAAATTGGGTGAGCAGACTGTCTTGGTTTCTTCGAAGGCGTTTGAGCAAATCAAGTTTATAAAATCCGAACCCGTGGAAAAAGAAATTTATTATCCCAAGTTCAGAGCAAGAGACGATAAAGCAAGGAAATTGTATAGAGAAGAAATCAAAAAGAGTAAATCTTACCGAGATGATATTTTCGTAATGGATATTTTAAGGGAGGAGATAAAAAACGATGATTCACGCATACAGCGAATTATACTTAAATGATGCACAAGTTTTGCTTGCAAATGCGCTTGATTATGCGATTAATGATTGCAATCAATCTCCTGATTGGTTTGCGAAACTGTTTATACAATCAAGTATAGCAAAGGAGTTTGAAACGGGAAGCCCTGCGGTATTATCAGGAAAAGCAGGGGTAGAAATTGCACAAGATATTTTAAGGCAAGCAAACCCGAACGAAATATTGTCAAGGGCGACTTTTTTGCAAGACCGTTCTCCAGAATATTGGGCAGGGTGGAGTTTGGCATATTACCAATGGTATTCCGCTAAAAGATTTAAAGATATTTTTAACAGGATTCCGTTATCCGAAGTGCTTTCAATGTATAAAGTATTTCACGAGATGGACTTGACGAATTTTGTGGAAGAGATGGACAAAAGATATAATGCCGTTATTCTTGACACAAAATTAAAGAAGATAAGGGAATCAAGGTGTGTGTCCCAACAAGAGCTTGCTGCGATGTCGGGCGTGAAATTAAGGTCAATTCAGTTGTACGAGCAAAAAGTTAACGATATAGATAAAGCGCAAGCACAAACACTTTATAAACTTTCAAGAGTTTTGGGCTGTAATATTGAAGATTTGTTAGAAAATCCTGAAAGTATGGAGTAAATAAAATTTATGGAGATGAATTATGCCAAAAATAAAGAATAATGAGTATGTTGGATTTATAACATTTATGATATTTACCAAAAATACAGCACATTAGGAGATTATGCAAACAGTCTTGATTATAGGATAGAAGCCGAAGCGATGTATTGTTTTGCGAGATTAATCATATTATCAAATACTTTATCTTGAATAGAAATTAATAATTCTAATTGTGCAATAGTATTAAGTAAAGATGATACTTTGTAAGAAGATTCAGTACAATCAGAAATAATAGAATTTACATATTCATTTATTTTAGTTGTTTTGTTTTTACAATAGATATCAGTATGTTTAACTTTAGAAGTTGCGAAATCAAAAATCAAAAAAAATCAGTCTTTTTTGGTATATTTAATATTGACTTATAACACTAAAATTAATAAGTTTTTAATAAATGTAGAAGTTTATATACAAAATATTGGATGTAAGTTATATTATAATATAAATATAAGGTTTATAAAAATGTGTAAATAGATCTTATAACTAAAAAAATTTTAAAAAATCGAATTAGGAGTTAAGTTATTATGTATTATGAAAATTTATTTGTAGAAGATGAAAAAAATCAAATTAGAATTCCTGCATTAGTAGGTTTAAAATCACCTTATTGGTATGATGGCAATATTATTGACGACATGATTTCTGATGAATATTATTATCAATTAACAATATTTACAGATAATAATGATTGCTTTGATTATTTAGAAGTATATAAAGTTGGAGGAGCTGATAGTGATAGTGCCCATGGTGGAGAATATTATGAAGAATTAGAAGAAGATGAAATTCGAGATATAATTAATTTTATCATGGGACTATTTGAACTTAGTGAGTGGAAAGCTAGTGCAACATATTCTAAAGAAAATGATTTGAAAAAATTTGATTTTGATTTTGTTCTTCCAACATCTCTTTATGAAAATATAAATGAGTATATTAAAAAAACAAGTTATTAAAAGATGCAGATTTTTATAATGAATTAGAAAAATATGCTAAAAGAGGTTCACGTGTTGAACTTGAGCTTCTTATGGAAAATGATTATTTAGACGATAAACCTTGTTATGATGATTATTTTTATGAAATTGATGAATATAACGAGGCTTATGATGAGTTTAAATCACTTTTATATAAAAAAGTAGATACATATAATTTAGATACTTTGTTTATATTTGAAAAAAACAAAAATAAGTAAAATGATTTTATTTGGCTGTTAAAAATATTTTATTATATATAGTTTTTGATTTTTATTTTATTAAATGATAAAATAAGTTAGGTGATTTAAAAGTAAGGTAAATTCCTTACTTTTTTTAATTACCATATATTGAATAACACATCAAAATATACTATAATTAATATAATGTATAAAGGGAGAAATTAGATAATGATATCATTAATAATTTCATTAGTAATATTAATTGTTGGATACGTAATATATAGTAAAGTAACTGAAAAAGTATTTAGTCCAGAAGATATATCTACTCCAGCTATAAAGATTAATGATGGTGTTGATTATATACCGCTTAAAACCTGGAAATCATATTTAATACAATTATTAAATATAGCAGGTACTGGACCTATATTTGGTGCTTTAATGGGTGCTGTATTTGGTCCTAGAGTCTTTATCTGGATTGTGTTAGGTTCTATATTAGGTGGTGCTGTACATGACTATATGATAGGTATGATATCTTTACGTCATGATGGTGCATCAATAGCTGAATTATCAGGTATATATTTAGGTAAAGTAATAAAAATAATTATGAGAATATTCTCATGCATATTATTAATATTAGTTGGTACTGTATTTATTACTTCACCTGCTGCATTACTAGATAGCCTAACACCTGATCCTTTCAATAAATATTTTTGGTTAGTATTAATAATACTATATTATATATTTGCTACTATTGTGCCAATTGACAAATTAATTGGTAAAATATATCCAATATTTGGAATTGTTTTAATAATTATGGCAGTAGGTATAATATATGGCTTAAGTGCTGGTAATTACCAAATACCAGAAATTGGTAGTGGTATTACAAGACCTGATAATCTACCAACTTGGCCTTTTATGTTTATCACTGTAGCATGTGGTGCTATATCTGGTTTTCACGCAACACAAAGTCCTATGATTTCTAAATGCTTAAAAAGTGAAAAAGAAGGTAGAGTTGTGTTTTACGGGGCTATGATTAGTGAAGCTGTTATTGCTCTTGTATGGGCAGCTGCTGGAGTTGCTTTTTATGAATCTACAGCTATATTAAACGAGAAACTTAGTGTAATGGGCCAATCTAGTGTAGTATACGAAATATCTACAGGCTTATTAGGTAAGGTTGGAGGAATACTTGCTATAGTAGGAGTTGTAATATGCCCTATCACTTCTGGTGATACCGCATTTAGATCGGCTAGATTAATATTAGCTGAATGGACTAAATTAAACCAAAAGAAAATAAAGAACCGTATATTAATAAGTCTACCACTATTAATAATAGGTACATTATTATCATTCTTAGACTTTAATATAATATGGCGTTATTTTTCTTGGAGTAATCAAACATTAGCTATGATTGCTTTATGGGTATGTACAATGTATCTAATTAAGAAGTCAAAATATAAGTATGCATCTATAATAACTGCTATACCTGCAGCTTTTATGGAAGCAGTATCTATAACTTATATATTAATGGCAGAAGAAGGATTTAGGATAAATGCTAAATATTCGTATCCTATAGGTATAATTATAAGTGTAATAACATTTGTTATTTACTTAATATATTTATTTAATATAATAAGAAAGAATAAATCACTTGTACTAAAAGAATAAAATTAATAAAAAATTTATATAGAAGTGGATAAATATAATTATGAATAAAAAACTTATTAGAACTTTTATTTTAGTTTTAGGTTTAATAATGATTAGCTTAGGTATGTTTTCTTGTTCTAAAGAAAAAATACAAGTAGATAAAATCATTGTTAACGCTAAGATATATACATCAAACTTAGATAATATGTATGCAACTTGTTGTGCGATAAAAGACGGAAAGTTTGTATATGTTGGTGATGATAAAGGGATAGATAAATATCAAGGGGAGAAGGTAGATATGAATGGTAAGTTCATAATGCCATCTATCATAGATGGTCATGTACACGTACCATTTAGTGTAGCCCTTGATTATAATCCTTTAGCCTTATATATTTTAGGTAATGGTAAGGATGAATGTTTAGAATTTATAAAAAATAGTATATTAGAAAATCCAGGGCAAGAAATGTATTATTTTGCATTATCACATATGATGCTAAATGGAGAAAAACTTACTAAAGATGATTTAGATAAAGTTTCAAATGATTCTAAAGTAATTGTTATTGAAGCTGAAGGACATAGTGTATGGGCTAATACAAAAGTACTTACAGAACATGGTATTAATAATGATACACCTGATATGGTACCAGGACTTAGTACTTATGAAAGAGACGAAGATGGTAATATTACAGGATATATGGTAGAAATGACTGCAGCTGACTTTCTTGTTGGACATGCTGATAATATAACTGATGAACAAATAATAGCTTCACTAAATAAATTCTTTGATTTTTGTAAGCAATATGGTGTATCAACAGTATTTGATGCTGGATCTCCTGGTGCAGATAAGTTCCATGAAAGAGTATATAAAATACTATGTGATTTAGATAATGAAGGTAAATTACCAATTACTTTTGAAGGTTGTTATATTGCATATTCACCAAAACAATTAGAAGATGCAATTACAAACTTAAAAAGATATAGAGAAACTTATAACACAAAACATGTTAAAGTGAATACTTTAAAAGTTATAGCTGATGGTACTATTGGAATAAATACTGCTGCTTTAATTGAACCATACGCTGATAAACCTGATGAATATGGAGGAAGTTTGTATGATGATTATGATTTAGTTTCTTTATTAAAAGAACTAAATAAAGAAAACTTTAACTTCCATTCACATACAGTAGGTGAAAGAGCAGTAAAGCAAGTACTTGATGCAGTAGAAGATGTAAAGAAAGAGATTGGCGATGAATTTAAAATTAATGTAACTTGTGCACATATTGAAATTGCAAGGGAAGAAGATTTAAAACGTTTTGGTGAACTTGGAGTAATGGCTGATTTCTCAGCTTGGTGGAATGGTGGAGGTTGTGGAGCTGATGCCTTAATTGAAATGCAAGAAAAACTAGGTGAAGAAAGAGCTAATAATAAGCTAAGGTCAAAAACTGTTTTAGAAAGTGGTGCTCTAGTAGGCTTTTCAAGTGATAATATCACTTTTGGTGATTTCACGACCTGGAATCCATATTTAGGTATAGAATTAGGTATTACAAGAAATCCATCTTCTAATACTAGACTTCCTGAAAATGAAATCTTTAATAGAGTATACCCACCAATTGATGAATGTATGACACTAAATGAAATGCTTTTTGGTTATACTTCAAACAATGCAAAGATATTAAACCTTCCAAATAAAGGTTCTATTGAAGTTGGTATGGACGCTGATTATCTTGTCTTCGATAAAGATTTAACTAATATAGAAATTGAAGGCTTTAGTTATATTGAACCTATAGAAGTATATTTTGAAGGAATTAAAATGAAATAAAAAAATGTTAAGTCCTAATTATTGGATGTAACTAGTTATATAATAAAAGTATATAAAAGATATACCATAAAGAGAGTGGTTAGGGACAAGCCCTGTGATCCACCAGCAACTTACTATAAATTAGTAGCAAAGTGCTAAGGCTTGAACGATGGGATATATTATTAAATAAAGGGGCTGTAAAAAAACCTAGGTTTTAAATTTAATAACCTAAGTTTATAGTCCCTTTTTTATTTTGCATATTTATAGTCTACTTTTGATTCCTCATTTATTGATTTCTTCTTTATTTTTGATTCTTTATTTGATAATCG
>JAZLLM010000120.1:0-17051 GCA_045598145.1 Bacilli bacterium
ATTTATATATACATTTATTTCTTTTCTTAGGCTTTCTTCATTTGCATAATATGAACCAATTCTTGAATAAATACTTTCTTTAAATTCATTTAATATCTCTAAATATGTTTTGTATCTTTCATCATTAACATATATGTTACTTATACCAAATTGATTTATTGAATATATAAAAGCTGCAGCCATATGAACACATGGCTTTTCAAGTTTACAACCACATATTGCTTTAAATTCATTATTTTCAACAAGCATTAAAACTTTAAATCTTTGTCTTGCAAACCTATCTATAATAAAAACATTTAAGTGATAGTCATCTTCTAAAGTGGAAGAATATATTGCATCATTTGCTATTAATTTCTTAGCTTCTAATATTGTTTTAGCGTTAAAAAAGAAATATGGATTAGTAGCTAATACTTCTTTTATTGTTTTATAATTTGCCATATCACTCCTCCTTACTTGATAAATATTCCCATCTTTCATATTTTGCTAATATCAGTTCTTCTAATTCTTCTTTTTCTTTAATTAGTTCGTTTACTTCATTAAAGTTTTTAATATTAGTTAAATACATATCATTTATTTGTTTGTCTAACTCTTTTTGTTTTTCTTCTAATGATGCTATTTCACTTTCTATAGTGCTATATTCTTTTTTCTCATTAAAGGTAAGCTTATTGCTTTTTGGTTTAATTACTGTTTGAATATTTTGTTTCTCTTTCTTATTATATATAGTGTTAATATCACTTTCTTCTTTCTTATTAATATAGTCAGTATAATTACCATTATATCTTGTAATTAGCCCATTATCACTAATTTCAAAAATTTTGCTTACACACTTGTCTAAGAAATAACGATCATGACTTACTATAATTACAGGGCCTAAGAAATTTTTAATATATGCTTCTAATACATTTAATGTTTCTATATCTAAATCATTGCTTGGTTCATCTAAAAACAATACATTAGGAGTTGAAGCTAAAACCTTTAATAATTTTAGTCTTCTTTTTTCACCTCCAGATAATTTTGATATAGGCATATATTGCATCTCTTTAGTAAACATAAAGTTTTCTAATATTTTACTTGCTTCTAACTTATTTGAGTATCCCGCAATATAATCTATTACCTTTTCATTAGAATCAAAATTATCGTTTTCTTGAGTAAAATAACCTTTTTTTACTGTTTGTCCAATTGTAACTTTACCTGTATAATCTAATATTTTACCTGCCAATATATTTAATAAGGTTGTTTTACCCATCCCGTTTTTACCAACTATACCTATTCTATCCTCTTTTGAAAAGATATATGAAAAATCTTTAATAACTTGCTTAGGCATAAATGATTTGTTAAGGTTTTCTACCTCAATAATAATATTACCTAGTCTTGGAGTTGAGCTAAAATCTATTTCAATATGATCTAGCTTTGTTTGATTGTCTTGCTTATAGATTTCCCTTTCAGCTTCATACCTTTCAATCCTTTTTTTATCCTTTGTAGTTCTAGCTTGAGCCCCTCTATTTATCCATTCTATTTCCCTTCTTAAGAAGCTTTGTCTTTTTCTATTTTCAGATTGCATGAATTCTATACTTGATTCCTTCATTTCTAGATAGGCTGAATAATTTTTAGAAAATGACGATAATTTACCATTATCTAATTCAGCGATTTTATTTACTGTACGCTCTAAGAAATATCTATCGTGGGTTACCATAATAAATGCTTTATTATATTTAATTAAATATTTTTCTAACCAAGTTACCATATTAGCATCTAAGTGGTTTGTTGGCTCGTCAAGTACTAATAAATCACACTTTTTAGCTAGTGTAATTGCAAGCATTACTCTTCTTTTCTCTCCACCTGAAAGAGTTCCCATCTTTCTTGTTAAGTCGTAAATATCTAGCTTTGATAAAATAGCCTTAATATCAACTTCACTATCATCTTTGTTTAACTCTATTTTTGATGAAATATTTTGTATATTAAAGTTAGCATCAATATATTCTAATATAGTTAATTCCTTGTTCTGAATTTCAACGACCTGTGGTAGATATGCAATAGTCTTCTCTTTATCTATAATGATATTACCTTTTTCAAGCTCTATTTGACCAATTATAGCTTTTAAGAATGTGGATTTACCAATACCATTTTTACCGATAATTGCTATCTTATCTTTTTCATTGATTGTTATACTAACATCATTAATTACATACCTTTCAGCGTTTTGTAAGTAAATATTTTCAGCTATTAATATCATAATTCTTGCCTTTCTTTATTTAAGTATGCAAAAGAATCGTAAAAGGCACTTAATTTTAGCTTTTTTACGATTATTTTACTATTATTTTTAATTTATTTTTGGAATATCATTTGATTTAATATAAGTTACATTATCATTATCTTTAATAAATGCAACCTTATAGGTAATAAACATACCATATAACATTAATATTAATGCATAAATTGTGGATGAACTAAGTCCTAAAATCCACACCAAAATAAAGCTTATAATAAATGGGAACACAGACGCAATAGATAACACATTATAATATTCTTTGAATGTTTTTAGTGTACTCTTTCTTCTTAAACTTAAATGCAAAATTATTGTCATTAAAAATGGGAATAATATTACGGTAAATAATAATCTAAACAAATGAGCACTAACCATTGATTCAGCGTTATCTTTAGCGATTACTGTAGTAAATATTTTAGTGAAATCCTTTATTTCACTTACCTTAGTCATATCTAAATTAACAACTTCATAAGAATGTTCATATGAAGAATATTCATTTTCAATATATAATTCAATATAGAACTTATTTTTATTAAAAAGCATTACATAAGTATCTTCTTTTTCACCAACACAATTATATAAGTCCTTATATGAAATTTCTTGACTCATTCTCTTAATAGCATTTATTTCTAATGCATCATAATAATCAATTAATTCATCTAAGGTTTTAGAGCTTGTATAACTTTCTACTAATATAAGTAAACTAGCATAAGTAATTTTTTCTTTATCTGCACTTGGATATTTTTCTAAATATTTATCATAAACATTTTTGATGTCTTCATCTTTTTTATTTAATAAATCAAAGATAACAATTATCTTTTTGTTTTCATTATTAACATCAGTAGCATAATTCAAATAACATATATTTGTATTATTACTTGTTAGTACCTTTTGATTATCTATTTCTTCGATTTTAAAGTTACTATTAATGATATCATCAAGACCTATATTGTATTTATCTATTACATTATAAAAAGGACCTGTATATGCACTATCATTTTGTAATTTATCAATTTGTCGATTCAAAACAGATCTAATCGGTAAAAATAAGCATATACATTCTAATGCAAAGATTAACAAAGCGATTAAAGACATCATATAACGATATCTAATCTTAATTAATCTTGGGGAAAATACAGATAAAATAAATAATTTTACTTTATTCATATTTTGCTCCTTTCTTTTATAATATTATACACTTATTTACTTAAGTTTACAAGAAAACTTTAGTTTAATAACTTAAAAATCATTTGTACTTATATTATCACTATAAATGTCTAAAATATCTTTAAAATTAATTACCTCTAACACTATAGTTATTGTATTATAAATAAAATCAATATTAGATACTAAGCCTTCTTTTATAACATATGCGTCTTTATCATAATATTTTACTTTTACCATCATACCTTTTTTAATTTGCTTTAGCTTATCTTCAATTTGCATTACAACTTCATTAGAAAGAATCTTTTTATCTTCTTTAATTCTTTCTTGCTCCCTAATTTTATCATAATAGCCTCTTAAGGAATTGAATGGCAAAAATTGAGCTGCTCTATCTACTTTTTTAATTCCTTTATTCGCCATTATGACCTCCGATTAAAGTATTCCTTTTCCTTTGAGTTGCTTTAGGACTAAAGTCATTAGCTTTAAGTATAGAGTTTTTACCATATTTACTTCTTATATTTATTAAAGTATCCTGTAATCTCTTTTCTTTCTCGTCAAATTCAGTATCTGTAAATAAATTAAATGTTATTAAGTCCTCACTAACTACATTACTTAAACCAATATTTAGTCTTCTAATAGAATAATTCTTGTCTGTAGTTTTGATAAATAATGCAATAAAAGCATCCATTATTTGTTTTCTAGAATTAGTTTGTAAATCTAGTTTCATACTTCCACCACTAGGCTTTCTTACATCTTTAGAATAACCTACATATAAGCCAATTCCACTAGCTACTAATCGTTTTTCTACTAATTCCAAACACAAATCATCTACCATTTCTTTTATTACTAATAAAGCATCATCATAATTATAATCTTCAAATAATATTTGACCAGTAGATAAAGAATTTGAACTTGATTTGTAATTATGGATATCCTTTATTGTGCAAGACTCCTTACCATATGCATGGTCTATTATTAATTCTGCGTTTATTCCAAATTCTTTATATAAAATGTCTTCATCTAATAAAGTAATTCCATGTAAATCATGAACTCCATATTTAGCTAGTCTATTAGCGATACCTCTACCTATATTCCAAACATCAGTAATAGGCTTGTGGTACCAAATACTTTTCCTAAATTCTTCTTCATCTAAATAGGCAATGTGATCAGCTACATGCTTAGCACTTATATCTAGTGCTACCTTAGCCAAAAACAAATTGGTACCTATTCCAGCTGTAGCACAAATCCCAGTTGATTTAATTACGTCATCTATTATCATTTTAGCTAAATCTTTTGCACTCATCTTATAAAGGTTCAAATAATTAGTTACATCTAAGAAGCATTCATCAATTGAATATACGTGAATATCTTCTTTTGCGATATATTTTAAATAAATAGAATATATTTTGCAACTGAATTCAATATATTTCTTCATTCTTGGCATTGCACATATATATTCAATATTTTTAGGAATTTCAAAAATACGACACCTATTATGCACACCCATCTCTTTTAAAGCTGGAGATACGGCTAAACATATAGCTCCATTTCCTCTAGTTGGATCAGCTACTACTAATTTAGTTGTAAGTGAATCAAGACCACGCATCACACATTCTACTGATGCGTAAAAACTTTTTAAATCAATACACAAATATAGCCTTTCCATGTTACTCTCCTTTACTTAATTAAGTCAATAAATTCACCATCAATAAATTCTATTAGCGTATTAGGATCTAATTCAACTTGATATCCAATTTTGCCTGCTGAAAATGTAATACTTTCATATAGCATTGCATCTTCATGAACCAATGTTTTAAATTTTGTTTTCATTCCAATTGGTGAACATCCACCATGTACATATGATGTCAATGGTAAAAGTTCCTTTTGAGGAATCATCTCAATACTTTTAACTCCTACTGCTTTTGCGGCTTTTTTTAAATCTAAGTTTTCTGATACTGGTATCATAAAAACAAAGTGTTCTTTTGTATTACTAACAGTAACTAAAGTTTTATATACTGTATTAGGATCTTTATTTAATAATTTAGCTACCTCTTCACCATTTGTGGTAACATCTTTACTTTCATCTAAATAGCAATAATATTTATATGGTATATTGTTTAAGTCTAATATTCTCATTACATTTGTTTTTTCTTCTTTTTTCATAAAAACATTCCTTTATTTACTTGCTAAGTTATTATAATATAAATATTTGATTAATTCAAGCCTTGTTTTTATACGTCCAAAAAATTACTTTTATACACTCGTTAATAAAAAGACTACCATTTATTATGATAGTCCTTATAAATTATTTAAATAATTTTCTATTCTTAATTATCTTATTATTTCTTACTACTTTTACAAACATGAAGCCTTCATCAAGAGATGGTATTTCTAAACTCTTACTATAAGAGTTAATTACTTCAATTGGTAAATATAATTCATTTTTGTCTAAGTTTCTTTTTTCAACTCTTTTGATACATTCATTAATTTCAGTATCTAAAAAGTAAGCACCTGCTTTTACAGTTACTCCGTAAGATGAAACATTGTCAAAGAATCTCTTTCTAACGTTTCTATTAATGCTAGTAGCATCAAAGACAACTTCTTTGTTATTCTTAAGTGCATTAGCTAAATCTTCATAAACTTTAACCCATACTAGCTTTTCTAATATACCTGGGTTAGCTTTTCTAATTGCATCTGTAGATACAATATCAGCTTTTAATTTTTTAGCTAATATCTTTGAGAATGTTGTTTTGCCAGAACCTTGAATTCCCACCAATAAATGAATCATACTCTACTCCTAATTTAGTACTTCCTCAAACCACGTCTTTATATTATCACATATTGATTCAATTGACAATAAAGCGTTAGTATTATAATCAAAATCTTTCAATTCTAATTCTTGTCTATTACGATAATCGTCATTATCATAAGTAATTACTAATGAAGTATATGATGATGCAATACCTTTATCCTTAGGAACTACAATTTGATTATTATTCATCATATATCTTTTTTCGTTGATATTAATAACTATAGTAACAATAGTATCATATTCATCCGTCACATCAACACTAAATATGAACACATCATTTCCATTTTTATCTAGGCCTTCTTCTAAACTTACACTATTTAATGAAAAACCTATCTTCGATGTTTTTACTTTTCCTGTATAAGGTAAGCCTAAATATTTATCACCGTCTAAAGCATAGAATTTATATACATAGTCACTATGAACATCTAAATTATCAAATGTTACTGTGCCATCAACAACATGCTTCATTTCATTGTTCATTGATACATATAAATCACTAAACTTATCAATTTTCTTAATAATATCAACGTTAAAAGTTACTGAATCTTCAGTTGATAAGAAGTTTAAATCCATTACTGGCACATCTACAGTGATTAGTAAGCAGTTACCATCACTTCTTGGTGAACCATCACTATATAAATTTTTAATTTTAAATTCTCCATCTTCTTTAATTACCATGGTAGTTGAACCACCACCATCTAAATTAAAGGCATTAATACAACCATAATATTTCATTAAAGCGGCTTGTTCAACTATACATACACCATAGCAACCTTTAGATACTTGTCTACCATCTACAGTTGTCATAATGATTGTGCCATCTTCTTTAATGCCAATCATTGTACGAGGATGACGATATTCACCATTCATATTTGGATTACCATCAACGATTAGATTATTTGGATAACCAATTACATTATCTACATCAGCAAGTTCACCAGTATATTCATATTGACATCTAACTGTAACACCATTTTCTAATAATTTATCAATTTCACTATCATTAGTTTTAATAGCAAAATTATTTGCCATTAATAATTGATCACCTTTTTTAGTAATTTTACCTAATCCATATACTGAATTCTTACTAAATGGTGCAATCTTATCTCCAGTTACGATATATGCATCACTTACATTTGTATCGATAACTCCATGACCTTCATTATAGAAAGGGAAATAAACAGTAGTTTCATTTGCACCTGGTTCTGCGTTAATTGCATTTACCATTATCTTTTTAATTGCATTACCATTTTCATCAAAGATTTCTAAATATGGCATTTCAGATACAGTAGGAGTAATATTTCCTACTAATGATGTTTTACTTCCATCATTTTTTAGACCAATATGTAACCATGATGAAGACACTTTATAATAATTACCTTCAGATACAGTACCACCAGTACTTGTTCTTGGGTAGTTCTTTTCTGATTTCATATCAAAGTAGTCGCCATTAATAGCAGCTATTACTTTTTTGTCTGGATGTTCTTCTTCATATCTATTAATAAATGCAGTAACTGTAGTTAGTGTCCATTTACCCACATTTATATTAGCATAAGGAACGATATTAACACCAGAGTCGCAAGGAATTTCTAATACATTAACATTTTGACTGTATTCTTTACCACTTTGAACTCTTTCACTACCATAGCTTTCGTTTCCAGCCACAAATCCTAATACATAACTTGTATCATTAACGATTGTGTATCCTTGGTCATTATGATATTTAACACCAAAATCTAATTCTTGGCTTTCAATTACATCACCTACATAATAACTAGCAACATTTTCACCAACGCTTGCAACATAAGGTTCAAATGTGCCTTCAGTTTCAGCGATAACTTTAGCACCAAAGAAAGTAAATGCAAGTAATATTAGACTAATAATTAATGTTTTTTTAACGAATTTTTTCATATACCGCCTCTAATTATACCTATCCACTATATATTATATCATAAATATAAATTAATATGCAAGGATATACAAAAAAGACTAAAATATTTTTTATATATTTTAGTCTTTGTTATTTAACTTTGCATAATTATTTATAATATTTAAATATTCTTTATCGTTCAAATATGTTTTCACAAAATATTTATATGCAAAATATACCTCTTCTTTTGAAGATACATGGTATGCTGATGTTGCTTTATCTAATTCTTTATTGTCTATATAATTTAATAAAAATTCAAAAGCGAATTTGTTTATATTTTTAATTCTAGATAAAATTACAAAACCTTCTTTATATTGTTTTAATTTAATATATGCAAAACTTACAGGTATTAAGATACATATATCTTCTTCCGTCTCTTCATAATATTCATCTATTACTTCATCATATCTCTTTTGCATTAGCAAGATATTTAGTCTTATATGTTTTAATTTAGAGAAAAAACTAAAGAAGTTTTCGTTATATTCATCAATTCTAAATAAAGCCTCATCAAAAAACTCAATATCTAATAAAGACATAATATATTTGTAAGATAAATCCTTAAATCTTTCACTATATAATTCATCTTCATCATATATCTTTAATAGATTATCTTTATCTGACATACGCTCAATCTTATCAATTAATCCTAAATATTCATCGCACTTTAAATATTTATCAGCCATTTTAGATATTGCGAATGTCTTATATTCGTAAGAATATGAATCAAGTTCATAAGCTTTCATAGCTAATTCATATGCTTCTTCTTTACTTTTAGCGCATATTGCGGAAGCATATAATTCTTTTGCATCTCTTTGGAATATGTCATTAGCATTTTTATGACGTCTTTTGTCTTTTTCAGTTTTTAATTGGTCATATTCTTTTTTTAAATCATTAAATTTATAACTCATATTATTTAGTAATATTGTTTAGGAATACATCTGATAATGATGCAATAGAATCTATTAAGCAAAGAGGATCGTAACTAGTTAAGCCTAAATCAAAATATTCATCACTAATTCTACCTATGTACTTATCTACTTCATAAGTAATTATTAATTCACCATTAGCTAAAGGATTACTATAACCTGCAGGAATAGAGAATATTCCATCCTTTTCATAGAATCTTCTTCCATCAACGATTAATACTACTGTTGCGATAGTTTCTTCTCTATCTGTTATATTAATTTTATATTCATATGATTTACTACCATCAGAAGCTATTATCATCTTTAACGATGCACTTTCAATATTGTAAGTAACTTTATCAGTTCTCACTTTATCAGTAATTGGAATCTTTAGATAATTTTCGTTTACTAATGCATATAATTCGTAAGTGTATTCTGTGTTTGAAGTTAATGAGTCAAATTTAACTTCATTATTATCAATTTTCTTTTTCTTACCATCGCATTCAATATATAATTCTTTATAATTTTCTAAAGCAGAAATTACATTAAATTTAAATCCAATAGAATCAGTATCAGTATTATATGTAATTTCAATTTCTGGCACTTTAGCTACTACTAATAACGCATTTCCATCATAACGTAAGTCACCATCACTTGGTGA
Organism: Bacilli bacterium; assembly: GCA_045598145.1. Lineage (GTDB taxonomy): Bacteria > Bacillota_I > Bacilli_A > ML615J-28 > CAG-698 > RGIG3506. The sequence goes on from JAZLLM010000120.1 coordinate 9,739, forward strand.
ATTTACACATGTTAAGGCACCATCTTTTAAAATTGCCATAGTTGTAGAACCACCGCCATCAAATGTAATACCTTCTACACATCCTTCATATAATAATTGAGCTGCACTTTCAACGCCATTTAATCCATAATATCCTTTATCTGATTGTCTACCATCAGTTACAGCTAATACTACATCACCATTAGGTTTATATCCAATTAAAGTTCTTGGATAACGATATTCCATATAATCATAATAATATGTGTCAGATATATGCTTACCACCAGTTAAGAATGTAGTGGCACATCCAGTAACGTCAGCAGCATCTTTAAGTTCACCACATAATTCATTTTGAACTTTTATAGTAACACCAATCTTTAAATAATCTTTTAAAACTGTATTATTAGTAACAATTGCAAATTGATTTCTTGTAATAGTAGCATCACCATATGCATCAATTTTACCTTTACCATAGAAGCTTGTTAAAGCTCTAGCTACAGTCATAGATGGTTTAGATACAATATATGCATTTTTAACTTCTTGGTCATGAACTACATGCTTTGTTTCACCTTCATTTGTGTAATTTGCAAATACTAATTTAGTTTCACCAACACCAGCTTCGCTATTGACACCATCACATTTAATCTTATAGATTTCACTTCCATTTTCATCATATACATAAAGAGTTGGGTTTGCTTCATTTTCTGGTACATCAACCTTTACAAATGGAATATCTGAGCCATCATTAAAGAATTTAATTGCTGGCCAACCACCAATAACAGCACCTTGTAAGATTTCACCTTCTGCTACCATAACGCCTTGTACAGTTCTAGGATAAGGGTTATTTGCGGAAATATCAAAGAAGTCTGAGTTTGTAGCTGCTATTACTTTCCATCCAGGATGTTTTTCTTCATAGTCTTTAGCTACTTGTAATACAGTTGATAATGTCCAATTTCCATCTTTTACAATACTCCATGGTGCAAGTTTTACACCACTATCCTTAGGGATTGTAAGAATGTGAGCACTTTGGTGATATTCAGTATTTAAAGTTAGTGGGATATTACCATATGTAGCTCCTCCACAAGCCATACCAATTAAAAAATTAGGATCTTTAATTGAAGTATATGCAGAATCATGTTTATAACGAACTCCATAATAAAGTTCAGTATCTTCTAATGTTTCTTCTACTCTGTAAGTTGCTTCATCAATTTCAAAGAAATTAGGATCAGTATTAATCTCTTCAGCTACTACCTCATAATTAGCACCAAATAATGCAATAGTTAACATACATAACAATATCAATATAAAGCTTAATGTGTATTTCTTATAATTTGTCATTTTCTTTTCTCCTTTTTAGTAAAAGCTATTAATGGAATCATCATTTCATCATAAGTATCGCCAGCATGATGGGCTTTCATTTCAAAGCCATCATCACTACGTTTATAATTTATAGCAAGATCACTAATTCCTACAGCCACAAAATCAAAGATAAATCTATCAATCTTTGATTTATCACCACTTACAGAATAAGTGTAATCACTATTCATAAATTCTTCTTTTGTGAAAAGTTTAAATTTATCACCAAATATATTATTAAATTCTGTTTTAAATTTTTCTTTGACACTAACTTCAAATGTGCAAGTCCTTGCTTCAATTGAAGGCTCTTTAGTAAGCAAGTTAAAAATGCTAGGGTAATCTTCTAAATACGCATTAGTAATATCAACTAACCCATGGTCAGCTATTACTAATACAATTGAATCATCACTTATTTTTCTAGATAAATATTCTAAATTCTTATCTAGTTTATTTAAAACTTGTTTAGTCTCTTTAGAATAGCAACCAAATTCATGCATAGTGTAATCAGGATTTACATTATAAAAATATGTAAATGTTTGTTTATCTTTTTTACTTATTTTAATTAATCTTTTTAATCCTTCTTTTATTCTTTTATATCCATTAGGTGCAAAAGATGGAAATACAGCATCTGTCTCTATTCCTTTTTCACTAAATTTAGTAAAGAAATAATCATGCTTTAATGCATCTTTTACCTTAAAGTCTACTTTTTTATTATCATAATAACCTATATCATTAAACAAAACAATATCTTTGTCAACCTCACTAAAATATTGATGCCATCCAAACCATCCAGTTGCACTTGGTTCTTTCCCTGACAAAACTGATGTAGTAGCTGCAACTGTAGTTGGTGGGTATACTGTATGAAATGTATCTCGTAAATGAGTTCTAATGAAAGAATCTTCTTTTAGATTCTTATTTATTATTACTTCACCCATCCCATCTAACAATACTAAAAACACGTGTTTATAGCCTTCTAATAATTTTAAGACTTTTGAGTCAGGTTTAAAATCATTATCAAAGCCAAAATGCTTCTCAATACTGGATATAATATTTAAACTACATTTATTATAATCTACGTTCATCTTTAATACTCTCTTTTCTTATTATATTATATAACAAAGCGCCTATTATTTCAAGGCGCTTAATGTTAGTGAATATAATTATTTAATTTTTTGTTTAATTTATTATAAATATGTTCTTTAAACCACTCTTCAGTAGATGCATCAATAGCATCTTGTAAGCTAAACCATTTAACACCTTTATTTTCATCTTCTTTTATTTTTAATGCTTCGCTTTCATCAGCTTGTAATAAATAAGTTAAATTTAGATGTAGATGACTAGATACATATGCACCTTTCTTAACATGGCCATCTACAGTTAATACTTCTAAAGAATAAATCTCATTACTTAGTACTTTTATGTTAGTTAGTCCAGTCTCTTCTTTTGCTTCCTTGATAGATACCTTTAATAAATCACTATCACCATCAGCATGTCCTCCTGTCCAACTCCAAGAATCATAAATCTTATGATAAACCATTATTACTTTAGTAAAGTCTTTATTTACAATCCAACTTGAGGCTGTTAAGTGAGCTACTTTATTTTCCCTAAATAAACAATTTTTATTGTTTAGAATAAAGTTAATAATAAAGTCTTTATCTTTTTCTTCTTGCTCGTTATAAGGTTTATACTTTTTAATACTTTCTATGATATTATTCATATTATCACCTAATATTTATACTAATTTATTTAACCATATTCCTTTTTTAACTAGATATATACCTACAATAAATCTCATAGCATCAATACCATCAATTAATACCTTTAATGTTAATTCATCTAAGTTAGTGAATTTACACAAAACATAAGCAAATGGTAATCTAATGACCCATAAGAATATTGAGTCAAAGCACATTGTAAGCAATATCTTTCCACCGGTACGCATTGTGAAATAACAACTTGCATTAATACCATGGAATGTTAGATATATCGCACTAATAATAATCATCTCTTTAGCCATTAATTTAATGCCTTCAGATGTATTGTATAAATTAGGCACTATAAATGCGGAGCTAAATTGTAGAAAAGCTAGTAAAAATACAAAGCATGCATCTGTAAAGATAATTTTACCACATGTATCTTTAGCCTCATCAATTTTGTTTTCACCAATTAGGTTACCTAATATAATTGAAGCCGCTGTACCAAATGAATTACCTACTATCAAAAACAAATTGTTAACAGTATTTGATATATTTAATGCCCCTACAATATCTAGTCCTCTAATACTATAACACTTAATAATTAGAGTTAAACCTAATGACCATAATATTTCATTAGACATTAATAATAATACTTTAGGAGTGAACATCTTAATACTAGATGCTTTGATTCTTAAATCTTTAAACACACCTTGTAATATACTAAACTTTTCTTTTTTAACTCCTACATAAATCATTACAATAAGCATTTCAACTATTCTACTTATTACAGTTGCAATAGCAGCACCTATTACACCCATTTCAGGGAATCCAAGTTTACCAAATATTAATAAATAGTTAAATAATAGATTTATTAAAATAGCAATTATACCAGCAACCATAGGTACAAACGTTTCTTTTTGTTCCCTCATAGTTGATGCATATAATTCCTTTATTGCAAATGGAAGTAATCCAAAAAGCATAACAAGCAAATATTTAGAGCCTTGATCTAAAACAATAGCTGGATTAGTGTAGTCTCCTTCATTACTAGAAATAAAGAAAGAAATCAATTCCTTACTAAATAATCCAAATAATAAGCATGCTATTGAAGTAATTAATATCGCTACTAGCCATTTAAATTTAAAGGAGTCATGATAGCCTTCTTTGTCTTTAGCCCCAAAATATTGAGTAGCAAAGATGCTAGATCCTGACAGTGAGCCAAATATAGCTAAGTTAAAAATAAAGATTAATTGGTTAGCTAAACTAACACCAATCATTTCGTCATTTCCAACTCTACCAATCATTAAGTTATCAAGTAATGATACAAATTGAGTGATGAATTGTTGGAAAACAATCGGTATTACAATAGCAAACATTACTTTATAAAACTTTTTATCTCCTATCAACTTTTTCATTTTTTTACTCCTATATATTTTAATTATAGCATAGCATACTTATATTTTACTAAAGCAAAAAGAATCAAATTAATGATTCTTTTCATTCTTCTATTGGAAGAGAACATTCATAACAATACCAATCTGTATCATACCAATATGCTTCCCCTACACGTTTAAAACCAAATCTTTCATACACATGAATTGCATTCTCATTTACTTTTCCCACAAAAAATCTAAATGAGTCATATCCTAATCTTTCATATGCATCTTTTAAACAATACTTTAAAAACGGAATAACTAAGTGCTTACCTTGGTATAATGGATCAAATCCTAATCTACAACCTACTGATGGTTTGTTTGATTTTGTCCAACATGGTAAATCATCAAAGACATCTGTAGCTGGGTCAATACCACATATAGCAATTATTTTACCATCCTCTTCAATAACATATTGTCCATCATATTCTAATGTTTCAATAAAGTTATCTCTTACTGGATAATCTTCATCCCATAATGTATTATCGCACTTTATAATACGACCTACCAATTCCATAATTTCGTCTATATCCTTAATTGTGGCTATTCTATATTTCATATATATTCCATTCATTTATTCAGTTTCAATAATAAACTCAATATTTTTCCAATGGCCTACTAAACTATGCCATACGCCATTAGTTTTAAGGTTTTGGCTAACTGAAGTTATGTCAATAGTAACTATACCTTCCCTTATCTTATCACATAACCCATTATAAGTATCCCAATCGAATGTTTTATAGGTAACTTCATTATATCCAAATTGGACTGCATAAATATCTACACCGATATATGTAGTGCTATGTTTAAAATATTCTTTATTAATATCATTGTAATAATTATTAATAATATTAAATATAGCAGCTTCATACATTCTACAAGCCCTACCAATAATAATATTATAATCAGGTAATGTATCATCAAAGTCAGTTGTAATAACTTTACCCGTTCCCTTATTATTAATAGCAGTAATTACATTATCCGCAAAACCTTCTCCACATGCGAAAATTAAATCAACACCATTATCTAGCCATTCTTCCATATGCTTGATATGTTCTTCTTCGTTTGCTTTAGGATCATATAAATAATTTACTGTGCAAATTGGCTTATCAATTGTTTTGCTTGATGCATTATTCATGCCTTGTACAAAACCTAATACATATCTGTTTATATCTTCGTTACTACCATCTCCACCACATGTTAATGCAATGTTTTTATATCCTTCAATAACAGATAAATATCCTGCTAAAAAACCTAATTCTTCAAATTTAAATTTATATGTAAATACATTAAATAAATCTACATCTTCACCATCAGGATATATAAATAACACTTCTGGATTTTCCAAAGCTACATTATAAAGAGCTTGAGTCCAGCTAATACCATTTACTAACACTATTTTAGTTTCATCTGACAAAGCATCATATAAAGCACTCATTCTAGTATTATCATCAATGTTTTTACCTTTTTGAAAATAATAATTATATTTAATATTATGATAATCACTATAATTTTTAATTCCATTATAGACATCTAAATCATTTTCACTATAATTTGAATTATTATCACCAAATACATATGCAATTTCACAGTTATTACATTTTAATACAGGGTTTAATACATAATCTTTATCTATATTACTTATCTTATTTTTATAGATATTACCTTCATCATCCATCCATCCTAAGAATTCATAGCCTTCTTTTTCGTATGATTCTAATATAACATCTTCATCTGGAAATACGGAAATACTGCCATCAAAAAAATCATCTGGGTTTTCAAAGTAAACTGTAAAAGTAGCATTACCATATTTTGCTTCTAAAGTAAGATCACTGTTTACTATATCGTTTTTAAAATCCCACTTTTTACCATCATTAAACCAACCTCTTACTGATAGATCCTTATCTAACTTAAGAGAAGGTTCTTTTAATTTTTCACCTTCATTAACAGTTTCAGTCAAATAAACTTCACCATCAACGATATATGTAACTTCATACTTTTTTATTTCTTTATCGTTTGTTATTAGACTACATCCTGTTAATGTAATCAATAATATTATTAATAATATGTATTTTATAAATTTTTTCATAATAGCCTCTAATATCTTTAAAATTGATGTATTAAAATATTCTCAAAATTACCATCTATGCAATAATATACTTTATTTTCTAGCTTAGAATATACAAATGAAATTCTAGTTGCCCACTTACCATCTTGCTTTACTTTTCTTAATATATCTAATGCATCACATGGACTTAATTCATCTCTTGTATTTAATTCTTTATTTACTAAATCATAACGATCTTTGCCATAAAAAGGATTAGAATAATCTTCTAACTTTACTTGAATAGGGAAATTACTAATAACAAAATATTTATTATTAATTTCTTTCGTACCTATACCAGGTTCAACTAATAATGCATTATTACCATCACTAATTAAAGAATGTAAGTTTACATTAGGTAAATTTATTATTTCTTTTGTTTTTGGAATTTCTAAAACTTCTTCATAATTATATTTAGACCTAATATATTTATTAACTAACAAATCAATTCTTTCTCTTTTTATACCCTTAGTTAAAATGTTTGATTCACCATTCATATATGGTAAGCATGCAAACATAGCATTATTATTTACACCATGAGTAAAATATGTACTAGAACCAATAATTAAACCCAAAGCAAAATATCTTTTGTTTTTATAAATAGAAAATGACCATGTACTAGGGTCTACATCTAGATTATAAGCATATATTGTATCTTTACCTTTAAATAAAAAACCTGTACACATATTCTTTCTCCTATATGAATAAATTATACCATAAGTTTTTAAAAAAAGCCATTTTAAAAAT
>JAZLLM010000121.1:0-47758 GCA_045598145.1 Bacilli bacterium
AAATTATGATTACCATTTTTATTAAATGTTATATTACCATTTTTCTATAAACTTATTTTACCATTTACACAAATAAAAGATTATCCATAAAAGAATTTGAAACAATCAGAAAAGAATATAAGAAAAAAAGAAATTGGCAAAGAAAATGAAAATATAATAAGTTATTAATGGTGTTTCCGTGTTAGTAGAAATAATATAGCTCATATATGGTATTTATTTTAGGAACAAATATATATAACTATAAAAAACTGATTACTTATTTATTTAAATTATCCGATTGTATTACATTGCAAATTGAATCCTTTGAAAATCTATATAGCAATATTGATGTACAAATAATAGAGGAAGCTTACATCTTATTAAATAATAAGATTCAAGATAATAAAAGTATTATAAAATATGATAAATATAAAAAGTTTGTAATTCAGAATGATAAAAAAATGTGGAGTTATACCGAGTATTCTAAATAGGGAGCAAAAATTAAAAATTGGATATGTTTATGTTGGAGAACAAACGGGCAATACGATTGTTTATATAGATGTATTAGAATAATTTAAAATAAAAAAGAACTCTTTTTTAAGAGTTCTTTTTGTATAATAATTATTTTTCTTGTTTCTTTTCTAAACGCTTATTGAAACGTTCAACACGTCCTGTAGCTTGAGTGAACTTTTGTTGTCCAGTGTAGAATGGATGACAATTAGAGCATGTATCAACACGGATTTCTTTTAAAGTTGAACCAGTTTCAAATGTAGCACCACATGTAGTACAAGTAACTTTTGTTGTGTAATACTTTGGATGAATACCTTGTTTCATTTTTCTCTCCTTCCGCCATGGTTCGGGTGACCATAGTAAGTTTTTTACTACATTATTATACCTTTTTTTTAAATAAATGTCAAGTGAAATTAAAAAGTATATGTTTTGTTTAAGTTTAAGGAAAAAAATTAATAAAAAACATAAAAAGACTTTAAAAAAGTAATTAAAAATAGTATAATATTTGTGTGAAAATAAAGGTGAGAAAAATGGATATTGAACTTAAAGATGGTTGGTTAGAAGTTATCTCTGGTAATATGTATGCTGGCAAAACTGAAGAGTTATTGCGCAGAATTAGAAGAATTAAATATGCAAAGAAAAGCGTAATAGTTTTCAGACCAAAAATTGATAATAGATATAGTGAAGATGAAGTAGTTTCACATGATAATTGTAGAATATCTTCTATTATTATAAGTAAAGGTACAGATATTACTAAATATATTAACGAACCATTACCATATGCTATAGCTATTGACGAAGTTCAATTCTTTGATAAAGATATTATTCCAATTATTGACGATTTAGCTGATAGAGGAGTAAGAGTAATTGTAGCTGGATTAGATTGCGATTTTAGAGGAGAACCATTTGGTATTATGCCTGAACTTATGGCAAGAGCTGAATATGTTACTAAGCTTCATGCTATATGCCAAGTGTGTGGTGCTCAAGCTACTCGTACTCAAAGATTAATCAATGGTGCACCTGCAAATTATAATGATCCAATAATTTTAGTTGGTGCTAAAGAACAATATGAAGCAAGATGTAGACATTGTCATGTTGTTCCAGGAAAACCTAAATATAATGGAAAATAAAGATTTAGAATATATGAAAATGGCTTATGAGGAAGCATTAGTTGCATATAAAAACAAGGAAGTTCCTGTAGGCTGTGTTATAGTATATAATGATGAAGTTATAGCTAAAGCACATAATATGCGTCATAATAAAAAATGTAGTTTATATCACGCAGAGATTTTGGCTATTAAAGAAGCATCAAAAAAATTAGATAGATGGATTTTGTCTGATTGTACATTATATGTTACTTTAGAACCATGTTTGATGTGCACAGGGGCCATAATCCAATCTAGAATAAAAAGAGTTGTTTATGGTATTGATGAAGATCGATTTGGATGTATTCATGATGCCTTTAACATCTTTAAAGAAAAACAAAATCATCAAGTTGAATTGGAAAAAGGTTTATTAACAAAAGAAATAAGTGAGTTAATGACTAAATTTTTTAAGGAGATAAGAGAAGATAAAAAGTAGGAGTGATTATGTTTAAGAAAGTATTCAATATAAATTTCTTTACTAATGGTGGAAAAGCTATAGAGAGTATTCAATGTAAATATAAAGATAATATCCCAGAATTAACAGTGCCAGAAAAAGATGGATATAATTTTAAAGGTTGGTTTTTAGAAGAGACTTTAGAAAATGAATTTAATTTAGAAACTATGCCTAAAAACGATATCAATTTATATGCAAAATGGGAAGCAATTTCTTTGGAAGAATTTTTGAAAGATATAAATTTCTTTACTAAATCTTCTAATATTTTACAAAATTTACAAAATGATTATTCAAATGTTCCTGATTTTAAAGATGTAGATGAAAGTAAACCAGTAAAGAAAACAACAAAAAAGAAAACAAGTACTAAAAAAACAACTACTAAAAAGAAGACTACAACTAAAAGGTCTACTACTAAGAAAACTACATCTAAACCAAAAGAAGTAAAAGAAGTTTCAGAAGTAGTAGAAAATATAGAGAACGAAGAAACTGAAGCAAACGGAGAAGAATAGATGATAATTCCTGATAATGAAATCATTTTATTTAAATCTTCTAATGAATTAAGCAAAAGGCCTTTTTTTAAACAAGGTTTTATTATCAGCTTAGTTCCAATGAGCTTAATATCAGCAGCCTATATTTTCTTTAGAAGTATAAGCCCATTAATTTATTTTACTATTGTATTAGTTGCATATATTATTTTGTCTATAATGACGTCTAATTCAACATACAATCATTACTCACAATTTTTTGGCCATGATGAATTTGCAATGTCAAAAGATAAAATATATTACAATATTTGCATGAATATACAGGGTAGATATACAAATTATGATACAGTAAGAAATCTTTGTGATATAACTGATATCACAATTAGATCAGGATGGAATCCTCAATCTTTAGTAATTTATTTTAAGGATGGAGATCATATTACAATTCATTCCTTAAGAGATATTAATAAAGTAAAGGAAGAAGTTGAAAAATCAGTTAAAGCATGATATAATATTTACAAATTAAGAACTCATTTTTATTACCTATATCCAACATTAAGTGGCGAACCAGGTCAGGTCGTAACTGAAGCAGCCTTAAACTTCCTTGGTGTGTGGGTATGGGGAATAAAGGTGAGTTCTTTCTTGTTGAAAAAAATATTAATATAAAGTATAATAATAGTGTTGAGAATATATAATAAGAAAGAAGGAAGAAAATGAAAAAAGCAATTTATATGTTTTTAGTTATTGCTTGTGCTGTATTAAGCTTATTTTTTGTAGGCTGTAAAGGCGAAAATGGTGATAACGGTGGTCTTGATTTAAAAGACGCTTATCAAAAAGAATGGAAAGAATATATTGATTCTAATATTCCTAGTGAAGTAAGTTCAAATGTAATACTTGATACTGAATATACATTCGCAGATGGAAGTATGGGATTAATTGAATGGGAAACAAGTAATGCAAAATCAATTACCACTCGTGGTAAATATTTAAAAAATATTCTTGATGGATATATTACACTTACATCAAAAGTTACTGTAGTAGACGTTGAGGAATTTGCATACGAATATAAAGTTTTCGTAAAAGGTGAAATGACACCAGAAGAATATGCAAATGAAGTTGCAAAAACATATCTACCAGATTCAGTTTATACAAGCGTAGAATTTCCAAGTGAAGAAAATAAAATTTTTGCTAATTACGGAGCTGGATTTATTGGTACAATTACTTACAAATCAACTGATGAAAACACATTAGGAAGTGACGGAAAATATAATACAACATCTGCAAGTGATACAAATGTTACAATTAATTTTACTGTTTCTATAGGTGGATTTGAAGTTACTGGAAGCAAACAAATTAAAGTATTAGGTAGAGATGACCAAAAGAGAATTAATCATGCTTTAGAATGGGTTAATTCAAATTGGTATTCTGATGAAAGAGTACAAAGTGATATCGAATTTCCACTTACTGATGATGAAGGAATGGTATCTTTTGTATGGGAATCAAACAATAAAGATATTATTGATGATGCTGGAAAATTCCATAAATTTGTTTTAGATACTGAAGTTCATTTCACATTAAATATTAAGATGAATGAAACAATTGAAACAAAAGATGTAGTAATTAAGACTATCGCTAAAGAAGATATCGTTAAATATATTTTGGATAGAATGCATGTTGATGAAGTAAATCAATCATATTTTGTTACTTATGTAATTAGTAAAGGATATAAAAATGAAGATTTTGGATTCTTAAATTTCTATTATCAAGATTTAGACGAATCTCAAATAGTATTAAAAGAAGTTAGTGATAAGGTTTATGAATTTGGTACAAATAAAAATGCTGAAGGTACAAAAGCTGTTAACTTTAATTTAGGAATGGCTTCAATGAGTCAAACATGCAAACGTCCTTTAGAATCAATGAAGGTTGAATTTATTACAATTCATGATACTGGAGACAACAAGTTTAATGCGGCAGAATGGGCTAATGAAGTTCAAACTAGTGAAAGAGAAGCATCATGGCATTTTACTACTGATGATAACGGCATTTATCAACAATTCCCTATCACTGAATGTGCATGGCATGCTGGTGATTGGCCTACTAAGTATCAATTAGTTGATACTGGAGTCAAATACACTGTTAGTAAACCTGTTATTACAGTAGATGAAAATGATGGATATTTTTATATCAATGGTGTAAAGAGTAGAATTATTGCACCTAAAGATAATGGTAAAATCGTTACTGATATTACACCTGCTGGTATTTATACTGAATTAGGTGCTAATGGTAATTATTATATGAATGATACACACTATGATTCATCTTACAAAAAGATAGCAAATAATGGTGGAAATAAGAATGGTATCGGAATTGAAACATGTATCTATGACGGTGTTAAATATAGTAAAGTTATGAGAAATACAGCAAACCTTGTAGCTCATTTGTTAGTAATGAATGGCTTAGATACTTCAAGAGTTTTACAACATCGTAGCTTTAGTGGTAAGCTATGCCCACAATCTATGATTAGAGCAGATGAAAATACACAATTTGCTTATGATTATTTCATGGAATTAGTAGAAATAGAATACTTCATTTTAACGAATATGAAAGGATTAAAATTAACATACACTTCAAACAATCCTGATATAGTTGATAATGAAGGTACTATTTTAAAATATGTTAGTGAGAAGACTGAAGTAAGCTATACTGTTAAAGCTGAGTTCGAAGGAAAAACTTACGAATATACATATAAGACAGTAATTAATCCTATAACTGAATAGGAAATATTTAAAAAGTAAAAACCATATAGAAATATATGGTTTTTAATTTAACCTTAAACCTAATTAATCTTTATTGAAAATTTAAGACGTATTTGCTATAATGATAAAAAAATATATGAAAACGCATTCTTATGCGTTGAAAGGATAAGTTTATGGAAGTAAAACAACTTTGCAAAACTTACAAAACTGAATACGAAATAGTTCATGCTTTAAACGAAATGAATTTACAATTTCCTGACCACGGACTAGTTTTTATAGTTGGTGTTAGTGGATCTGGTAAATCAACATTAATGAACATGTTATCAGGTGTTGATACTCCTACAAGCGGTGAAGTTATTGTTGAAGGTAAAAGTTTATTTGTTGAAGCTAGAAAAGAATTATTTGGATATCGTAACTCTTATGTTGGTTTAATATTCCAAGATTGTAATCTAATTGAAGATATGAATGTTTATGACAACATTAAACTTCCTTTAGAATTATTGGGTGAAACTGATTTCTCTGTTATTGATAAGGTTATTAAAAAAGTAGATATCGAAGAAATTAGAAATTCTAATGTAAACGAAATTTCATCTGGACAAATGCAAAGAGTTGCAATAGCAAGAGCTTTAGTTAAGGATAGTGCTATTATTTTAGCCGATGAACCAACAGGTAACTTAGACTCAAAAAATACTAAAATCGTAATGGATTTACTAAAAGAAATTAGCAAGACACGTTTAGTTGTTGTTATTACACATGACGATGAAGCCGCATACGAATATGGAGATAGAATTATCTCTATTGAAGATGGTACAATACTTAACGATGAAAGAAAGAATGACGAAATTCTAAATCCTTTAAGTGTAAAACGTAGTGCTGATTTTATTGATCCAAAAATTAAGTTTAGTAAACAAGTTACTTTTACAAAGAATTTTATTCGTAGTAATTTAGCTAGATCATTAGCAATTTTGTTATTAATGATTTTAATTCCTTTTATTGGTAATGTATTATGTGGATATGTATTCTTTGATATTGAAAAGAGTTATTCTTCATACCAAGATGAATATAATAGTGAATTTATAAAACTAGCAAGCGAATATAGTGGCTATACAGTAAACTATAATACTGATGATTATATTGATATGCTTGATAGATATCCAGAAAGTAACTTAATCGAAGTATATGGTATTAATTATCATATCGTTGATATTATACCTGAAGATGAAGATTATTTCTATAAAGCTACAGTAAAGAATCTAATTATTGATGATGGTTATTTTAATTATGTATTAGGAGACCAACCTTTAAAAGAGAATGAAATAGCCGTTACAGATTATTTTGTTGAAGCATATAATTTTTATACCGGAAACAACATTGGTATAGGTTCTACAATTAGATTAAATGGCGTTTCATTTAAGATTTGTGGTATTGTTGAAACTTCATATTGTGATTTCTTAGATTTCGATAGAAGTGATTTATTTATTTCTATGGCATTTGAAGAAAATTTAGAATATTATAATGCATTTTATGTTAGTGTTTTAGGTCAATCACGTTGGTGGCAAGAAATGACATATTTTGAAGAAGATGTCAAATACACAAACAATGTTACATCTAAAACTGAAATTTATAACATATCTGTTATAATGCGTAAGAGGACAATTGAGCCAAGTGTTATTGAAGGTAGCCCATCATATTCCGGTAGATATGGTGTAACTTCTGAAAAGTTATGGAAAGATGTTCTTACATATGATAATATGGGTAATATATCTAAATCACCTGTAGCAAGTTATCCAGTATCATTCTTATGCACAAATAGAACAAAATATACATTTGCATATCGTTCATCTGGTTATTATGACCCATATGCTTCAGGTTTTGAAAATCCTAACGACTATGAAGTTATTGTAGGTACAGAATTATTCGAAAAATATCGTGATAAACAATATGTATGTAAGTTCTTAGTTAAATCTAATGATGTAAATTATAGAGATATATTAATGAATGAAAACATAACTAATCAATCATTTGCTTTTGCTAAAGCCACTTGGAATAGGGCTGAAAGTTCAAAATATGTTATGATTGAGTTTATTATTACTATGTTATTAATTATGACAGTATTTGCATTTATCATGAACTCTATGACAATGAACTCTGAAAAGAAAAAAATTGGTATAAAATATTCATTTGGTATTAAGAAAAAAGATATAATTGTTCCATACTTACTAGAATTAGTATTATACATAATTTTGGGTCTAACATTTTCATTATTGATTACTAAGATTATATTCCCATTAATTATGAATGGATTAGTATACACTACACCACAAGAAATAAAAGAATATTATTTCTTCTATATCGGTTGGGGAAGCATTTTAGGTTGGGACTTAATAATCTACTTAATTATGGTTTCAAGTTTACTTGTAATGATTTATAGAATTTGCAAGAAGAGCCCAATTGAAATTATTAAGGATCTATAGGTGATAAACATGATTGAAGTTAAGCACTTAAGAAAAAAATATTCTCGTGGTAAAGAAGTAATTACTGATTTAAATTTAACATTTGGAGAAGTTGGATTAGTAGTAGTTGCTGGTAAGAGTGGTTGTGGTAAAACAACATTAATTAATATGTTGGGTGGAATGGATTTGGATTATGAAGGTGAAATCCTTGTTGATGGTTTAGAACTTCATAACTCAAAATATAAAGAGATTGCGGATTATCGTAACTTTACATCAGCTTTTGTTTTCCAAAAGAATTCTTTATTTGAATTTTTAACAGTAGAAGAAAACTTAAAGCTATGTTTAAACATTCAAAATAATGACAGTAATATTAGTGAAGCATTAGAACGTGTAGGTTTAAAGGGATTTGAAAATAAGAAGGTCAAATCATTATCTGGTGGTGAAAAACAAAGAGTTGCTATAGCTAGAGCTTTGATTAAAGACAGTAAAATTGTTTTTGCTGACGAACCAACATCTGCATTAGATAGTAAAAATGCTCATAAAATATTCCAATTATTTAAAGAATTAAGTAAAGATAGATTGGTTGTTGTAGTAACTCATGACGTTAAAAAAGCTACAATGTATGCTAATAGATTAATTCGTTTAATTGACGGTGACGTTGAAGAAGATACAGTTTATTCTGAAAATACTAATGAAGTAAGAAAGCTTAATCCAAAATCTTCTAAGAGATTTGCGATGTTACCTATATTCAAATATAATTTGAAACAAGGCTTAATTATAAATTTATTTGTAATTATTTTGTTAATTGCTGCTTTGTGTATAACTAATATTGCAATTGAAGGAAAAAATGTTAAAGATGAATATGATAAATTCGGTACCGAAGAAGAGTTCTTTAATGTTGATAGAGCAATCCAAACTGAAATTGCAAATGATATGAATATGTATCAAATCGTTAAAAGAGGAGAAGCTACAGACCCGTATTATTATATTCAAAACGCAGTTACGGATTATGATTATGATTTATCTGAAGGTGATTATGCATATATCTCCGCAAATTATGATGCATATCAATTATATGAAGGAACAAATGATATTGCATATGAAAATATCATTATTGAAGGTATATCAAAGAGAACTACTATAACTTATACTACTTCTGGTAAAATGAATTATAGATGGTTTACATATACTCCTACTAACTTTACAAGTTATATTTATGATAAAGATTGTAACTATGATTTAATAGCTGGTAGATTACCAAAGGCAGATAATGAAATTTTAGTTACTGATACAGTTGCTGATATGTTCTTACGTTCTAGAGCATATGATCCAGGAGTTGATTATGACCCATATTATAGGGATTATATTGTAGATTATAACGAAATTTTAGCTGACACTTATACTTTGTATAATAAAAAGACAGGTCAAGATCAAATCATATTAAATACTATGAAAGTATATGATACATATGGAACAGTTGAAGGTGTATTAAATGTTGACGCTAAAACAACATATTATTTATACGATGTAATAGAATATAAAGTAGTAGGTGTAATTAATACTGGTTTAGTTGATTATTATACTTATGATTATGATGCTGGAAGATATTATATTTTAGATGATTTCGTTCAACAATCCGGAAATGAAGAATATATGAATTCTTTAAAATATCAACCTAGTGGATATATTGTAGTACCTAACGGTTTACAAGGAACTAATACTAGACATAATTTACAAGAAACATGTAGTTTAACTTCTATAGAAGCAAATGGATATGAAATCAAAAATGCTGTTAAAGCTTTCTATGGAGAATATGATTATTCTGGATATGGATTTGTTGGATATGAAGACAACTTACAAATAGATTACAAGAATAGATTATATGGATGTATTAGCGATAGTAATAGTCTAAAGGATGATGAAGTAATCATATCTTTAGATTTAGCAAAGAAATTATATCCAGAACTTGGTATCTCTTCAAGTAACGCTAAGAAAAAGTTAGAAAACATCGCTTATGATGATCTTGATGTTGAATTCTATGTAGGATCTTATTCTGTAATTAAAAAATTACATATTACAGGTATTGCTAAAAATTATACTGATGGCGATTTGTATGTTAGTGATAGCTTATTCTGTGAATTATGTAAAGATCAAAAGGGACCTACTCCAACATTAAGCATAAATTTAAAAGGATTAAATGTTAAAGCAAGAAAGAAGATAATGCAAGAAATGTATGATTTAGGTTATGCATTAATGCCATTAGATAATATGCCTGGTGCATATTTAGAATTTGTAAGTGGTAAAGGTGAAATGATTTGTAATGTAGATTATGAAGGATTATCATCATTATTCCCATACCATGAAGAAATTGTAGAAGGTACAACTAAATACTTCGTTGTAGACGGAGTTAAATATGGAACTATAAGTGGTGAATATGTTCTTATGAATAGTAGTGTTGTAAGAAAGATAGCACTAGATGATAGTTACTATACTTCACAAGGCAATATCTCTCCATATTACTTATATTCTGATTACTACAATAGTAAGAATGAATTCTGTGAAACTAAATCTGATACTGGTAACTCAATATTAGAAATAGTAGATGGTTTATATAAATTCTTCCTTGTTGTATCATTAATTCTTGCAATAGGATTTATTTATTTAAAAGAATTTAGACAATCTGGTTCAGTTACAAGATTATCTATGTTAGGTGTAAGAAATAAAGATTTAATTATGATGAATATATTAACTTATATCCCAATGGCAATTATAATTGGTATATCAGCTTTATTACTTTCAAAATTATTTGTTAATGTAGTAAATAATTTATATTCATTCACATTCTTTAATACTTTAATGAATGAAAAGTTAAATACACCTTTATTTGATGCAAATGGAAATACAGTAATTGTTGCAACAACTGTACATAGAATACGTTTAATGTTTACATCGTCAACTTACATTACAACTATTATAACAACATTATCTGTTATGCTAGTTACACTTGCAAGTTCAATATTTGTAACATTAAGAAGTAGAAAATAAACTTTAATTATAAAAATACCTACTCCACATTTATAAGTGAAGTAGGTATTTTATTAATTATGCAATCTTCAATATATCTAGCTTATTTTTGATATTCCTTAGATGTTTTTAAAATAGCATCTAATACTTTTTTATAATATTTATAATCATCTTTATTTTCAATAGATTCATATAAAGTAGCGTACATTTGTTTTTCTCTTTCTTTATTTAGAATTGGTAAATTATTTGCTTTTTTGATTTCTCCTATTTCGTTCACAATTTCAAATCTTACTTTAAGTAAATCAAATATTTGTTTATCAATTGAATCTAATAATGTTCTATATGTGCCTATTGTTTCTATTTTAGTATTTTCTTCCATAAAAAACCTCTTAATGTTAACATAATTTTACCATATATATAAGTAAATATCAAATAATATTATTGTAAATTGAGGCAAAATAAAGTATAATATGTATTATAATGGAGAGAACTATGGAAAATTCAAATAATAATACTTTTAAGAGCATATCATTGAAATTTACAGCAGTTAGAAAATTTATTTGTGTAGTATTATATTTTTTGTATACAGAATTTTTAAGTGTGTTTTTATTCCGAGGAATATATAATGCTTTAGGAGCAACTGTAGACAAGCAAAATCTAGCAATGGTTTTGTATGAATTTATTACTTATATAATTTTATTTGGAATTGTGTTCTTTGTATCATTTTTTGACTTCAAAAAAGAATATGAAGGATTTAAAAGTAAAAAGCCTTCAATGTTAACGCTATTATTAATAGGTGGTTTTATTATAGGTATGATTCTTGAAATTGTTGGATCGTCTATATCTAGTATTATTACTGGTGGATTAGGCACTAGCGAGAATGAGAGCGCAATAGATGAAATGACTTTTTCTAATTATGGCTTACTATTAACATATATTATTTGTTTTATTGGTCCATTAGTAGAAGAAATAGTTTTCCGTCAATCACTTCAAAAGGGATTACAAATGATTAAAGTCCATCCTATAGTTGCTATAATAATCTCAGGTACAGTATTTGGCTTTTTACATGTAATGGATGCAGGTGATTATGGACAAGTAATAACATATTTATTGTTGGGCTATTGGTTAGGTTATGTATATTATATTTCTGATAACATTTATATAACTATGGGAATACATGTTTTGATAAATAGCTTTTCAATGGGTTATACTTATATATTCTTTATTGCACAAGCTTTAAGAGATATTGTTATGGGAAGCCCAGAAGCAGCGGCCGTTTTTAGTACTGTTGGAGAATTTATAAGATGTATATTGTAAAAAATAATCGTTATGATATCGTTATTGAAAAAAATAATTCAATAATAAAAGAATATTTAATTAAGAATCAAAAAGATAAAAACAAAATATTAATACTTAGTGATAATAATATTCCTAATAATTATATTACTGATGTAATTAATATTTGTGATACTAATGAGTGCTTAGTATATAAAGTAAATGCGGGAGAAGATAGTAAATGTATTGAACAATATACTAAAATTATAGAATTCATGCTAAAGAATAATTTTCAAAGAAATGATTTGATAATTAATTTAGGTGGCGGTGTAGTAAGTGATTTAGGTACTTTTGTTGCATCTAATTATAAAAGAGGTATTGCATATATTAATATGCCTACATCATTGCTTGCGATGGTTGATGCTTCCATCGGTTCAAAGTGCGGAATTAATTTTGGAAATATAAAAAATGCAATAGGTAGTTTTTATGACCCTTTATTAGTTTTTGTTAATACAAATTACTTAGTATCTTTAGACAAAAGACAAATTAGAAATGGTTTATTTGAAGTAATTAAAGCATCGTTAATTTCGTCAAAAAAATTATTTTCTTTAATAGAAAATTCAAATGATATCAAAAATATAGATTTTGATGAAATAATAAAAGAAGCAATAGAAATTAAAAATGTTTTTGTTATGAAAGATTATTACGATATAAAAGAAAGACATTTATTAAATTTTGGTCACACTATTGCTCATGCAATTGAAAAAACAAATATTGATATATTACATGGTGAAGCAGTAGGCATTGGTATGCTTTATTTTGTTAATGACGAAGATATAAAGAATCGATTACTTAAAATATATGATAAATTAAATTTTGATTACAAATTATATGATAATGCATTATTTGATAAATATATAGATGTAATAAAAAATGATAAAAAGTGTAAAACAATAAATAATAAAACATATATTGATGTAGTTGTTTTAGATGATTTCGAAAAAGCAAGAATAGAAACTAAAGAAATATAAGAGGCAGTTATGAGCAGTTTTTATAACAGTAATTTAAAAATAAATATTTTTGGTGAGAGCCACGGTCCATATATCGGTGCAAGTATTGATGGTATAGCTCCTGGTATTAAAATTGATTATGATTCAATTAATAATGATTTATTATTGCGTCATTCAATTAGAGATATCTCAACAAGTCGTATTGAAAAGGATGAATATGAATTTATAAGTGGTATATATAATGGATATACTACAGGTGATATAATTACTGTTATTGTACCAAATAAAAACACTAAATCTAGCGATTATGTAAAGGGAGAAATCAGACCTTCGCATGCTGATTATTCTAGTTATATTAAAAGTGAAGGGTTTAACGATTATAGAGGTGGGGGAAGCACTAGTGGTAGACTGACAGTAGTTTTAGTAATATTAGGATCTATTTTAAAATCAATATTAAAAAATAAAGGAATTAATATTTATTCATATATAAAACAAATAGAAGATATAATTGATGAAACTGCATATGATTTTGATAAATTATCTTTAATTAATAAGGATGTATTTCCTGTATTAGATGAAGAAAAGAAAAGGGAAATGATATCAATAATCAAAGATGCAAAAGAAAATAATGATAGTGTAGGTGGAATTGTTAAGATAGTCGCTAAAGGAGTGTGTGCCGGTATCGGTGAACCATTCTTTGATTCAGTTGAAAGCACAATATCAAGATTAGTATTCTCTGTTCCTTCCGTTAAAGGTATTGAATTCGGTTTAGGTTTTGCTTTTAAAGATAAAAGAGCAAGTGTAGTTAATGATGAATTATTTATAAATGATTCAAAAGTAGATTTTAAATCAAACAATAATGGCGGAATAAATGGAGGAATCACCAACTCTAAACCTATAGAATTCTCATGTGTAATAAAACCATGTGCAAGTATATCAAGAGCGCAAGAATCTATTAATGTTATTGAAAATAAAAATATAGAATTAAATATTAAGGGTAGACACGATTCTTGCATAGTTGATAGAGCAAGATTACCTTTAGAATCTTGTGCTGCTATTGCTATTTGTGATTTATATATTGCAAGATACGGATATATGTGGATGAAATAATGAAGTACGGTTTAATAGGTAAAAATTTAATTCATTCATATTCTAAAAAAATTCATAATTATTTTGGATATGAATATGAATTAATGAATATAAAAGAAAATGAATTAGAAGCATTTTTTAATAAAAAAGATTTTAAAGGTATTAATGTTACTATACCTTATAAAAAAGAAGTATTAAAATATGTGGATAAAATAGATGATAAAGCAAAAGAAATAGGTTCAGCTAATACCATAATAAATAGCAATGGTTATTTATATGCTTACAACACTGATTATGATGGTTTTATCTTTTTGTTAGAAGAGAATGGAATAAATGTAAAAGATAAAGAATGCTTAGTATTAGGTGATGGTGGAGCTAGTAAAGCAATTACATATGCATTATCATCAAAGGGTGCAAAAATTATCTATATAGCTAATAGAAAAGGCATTGATATTAGTGATGGCATCATCAATTATATATCATATGATGATATCAAAAATTTAGATAATACATTTTTAATTGTAAATTGCACACCTGTTGGAATGTTTCCAAATATAGATGATTGTATAGACATAGAATTTAAGGAATCCGTTAATTTTGTGGTGGATTTGATTTACAACCCTTTAAGAACAAAGTTATTACAAAAAGCTAATGATAGAAACATTAAAACTGTAAATGGAATTGATATGCTAATTTATCAAGCAATGAGGGCATGTGAATTATTTACTAATAGTACAATAAAAGGTAAAGTCGGATTACTTGACAAAATAGAAGATGAATTATATCAAAACAGAAACATTGTATTAATAGGTATGAGTGGTTGTGGTAAAACATCCTATGGTAAAATAATTGCGGAAAAATATAATATTGAGTTTATTGATACAGATGAATTAATTGAAAAAAGAACTAATTTAAAGGTAAAAGATATATTTAATAAATATGGTGAAGAATATTTTAGAGATCTTGAAAGTGAAATAATTAAAGAATTATCACTTTTAAATAATAAAGTTATTTCTACAGGTGGTGGAGTAATTAAAAGATATCAAAATATATCATTACTTAAAGCAAATGGATATTTATATTTTATAGATACTCCATTAAATACAATTATCAATAGTATAAAGTTTGATGGCAGTAGACCATTATTAAACAGTATTGATGATGTAACAAAAATGTATAATGAAAGAATAGATTTATATAATAAATATTGTGATGAAAAAATAAATCTATAATAGGTGATAATAATGGACAATATGATATTAGTTTATAAAAGTGATGAAAACCAAAGAACTATTGTTAAAGTAAATGACGATATCGTAATAGGTGATGGAAATGTTCAAATAATGGCAGGTCCATGTGCTATTGAGTCATTGACTCAAATTGATAATATTGCTTTAAATATAAAAAATAATGCTAGTATTTTAAGAGGCGGTGCATATAAAATGCGTACATCACCATATAGTTTTCAAGGACTTGGAAAAGATGGCATAAAATATTTATATGCGACTGGCAAAAAATATCATATGCCTATAATTAGTGAAATTACATCTATAAATGAAATCGATGAATTTATTAAATATGTTGATATTATTCAAGTTGGTGCAAGAAGCATGCAAAACTATGAATTGCTTAGCGCTTTAGGTAAGACTAATAAACCAATTTTATTAAAAAGAGGTTTTGCAAATACAATTGATGAATGGCTTCAATCAGCTGAATATATTTTGAAAAATGGAAATAAAAATGTAATATTATGCGAGAGAGGAATTAAAACTTTTGAGACAAGAACTAGATTTACTTTAGATTTATCTAGTATACCTCTTATTAAAAAATTGTCACATTTACCTGTAGTTGTTGACCCTTCACATGCAGCAGGTCATTCAGAATTAGTAAAAAGCTTGAGTATGGCAGCTATCGCAGCTGGTGCAGACGGCTTATTAATTGAAGTGCATAATAACCCTAGTGTCGCATTGAGTGATTCTAGTCAGGCATTAAATATTTCGGAATTTAAAGATTTAGTTGAATCAGTAAAAAATATAGCTAATGCTATGGGTAAGAAAACAAATGAGTAATGCATATATAACACTTAATAAAACTGTTAGTGGAAGTGTTAAAGCACCATCAAGCAAAAGTTATGCACATCGTTATTTGATATGTGCTAGTTTAGCTGAAGGTACAAGTATTATTCACGACGCTGATATAAATGAAGATATAATGGCTACTATTGATTCATTACGAGCAATGGGAGCAATTATTAATATTAAAAAAAATGAGGAATCTACTGATATTTTTGTAGAGGGTAAAATAGATTTTAAGAAAAAGGATGTATGTATTGACGCAAAAAGTAGTGCCACAACAATGCGTTTCTTACTACCTATTGCATCATTATTTGATGATCCTGTAAGAATAAAAATGAATAATGATTTACGTGTACGTCCTCAAGATATTTATAATGAAATATTTAGAAACTATTTGTATAAAGATGGAGAAGATTACATTATAACTTCAAAATTAAAGGCAAGAGCTTATGATATAAATGGTAATATATCCAGCCAATTTATTTCAGGATTATTATTAAGTTTACCTCTTTTAAGAGTTGATTCGATGATAAGGGTAATTCCTCCTTTTTCGTCAAGTTCATATGTTGATATAACTATTGAATGTTTAAAAAAAGCTGGAATTAAAATTGAAAGAAGAGGAGAATATGAATTTAATATTCCTGCAAATCAATCATATAAATCTTTTGAAGTTACAGTTGAAGGAGATTACTCTGGTGCAAGTAACATTTTAGCTTTAGGTGCTTTGTGTGGTGAAGTTACTTTAACTAATTTATATAATCATTCATTACAAGGTGATAAGAAAATAATCGAAGTATTAGAAACAATGGGTGCTAAGACAAAGATTACTAAAAGTTCAGTTTCTACTAGTAAATCTTCTTTAGGTACAATAGAAATTGATGTTGATAATATTATTGATTTAGCCCCTTTAATTATTGTATTAGCATGTTTAAGTGAAGGAATAAGTTATGTTTATAATGTTCATAGGTTAAGATTCAAAGAACAAAATAGACTAGATACAATAATTGAAGAGATGGAAAAAATTGGTTTCTATATTGAAAATAATAATGAATCATTAAAAGTTTATGGTGGAATTAATATGGATGGTCCTGCTATTGTATCAGCGCATAACGACCACCGAACATTCATGGCTTTAGCAGTTGCAGCTTGCATGATTAAAAATGGTTTAATTATTGATGGTGTTGAGTGTGTTAATAAGTCATATCCTAAATTCTTAGATGATTTGGAGAAAATTGGAGTAAACGTTAATAGGAGTATATAAATGGATAGAATAGCTAAATTTTATAAAGTTTCTTTTGAAGAATTTGTGAAAGATATGAGTTTTCTAAATTTATCTAATGATGAATTAAAGACTATATATGACGGAATAATTCTACCAAAAAGAGCAACAGAATATTCAGCTGGTTATGATTTCTTTGCACCATTTGAAATAAAAATAAATACTTTGGAAAAAGTCCTTGTACCAAGTGGCGTTAGATGTCAAATAGAACCAGGATATTTTTTATCATGCTATCCAAGAAGTGGTTTAGGATGCAAATTTAAAATGAGTTTAGCTAACACAGTAGGTATTATTGATGGTGATTATTTTAATGCTTTAAATGAAGGTCATATTATGTTTACACTTGTAAATAATGGTGACAAAAGTATTAACATTGAAAAAGGGAAAGGATTTATACAAGGGATCTTTTTAACTTATGGTATTACATTTGATGATGATGTTACTGAAGTTAGAAGTGGTGGCTTTGGAAGCACTGATAAGAAGGTGGAAAAATGAAACGTAAATATATAATTTTAGTTTTATTATTTTTGTTAGTATTACCTTTATTTTCTTGTAAGCAAGAAGAAAATCAAGAGGTAAAAGAACCAGAAAAAGTAGATGACTTATGCATAAGAATTGACTTTTTACCAACAAAAATTAAAATTAGTGATGAAGAAACAATTAATGAATGTATGGATATTTATAATTCATTAGATGATTATGATAAAACATTTGTATATAATTATGATATTTTAGAAGAAGCATTTAATACAATTAATACTTTAAAAGGATTAAATGATATATATGAGCTTGCATATAATGAAGCTGTTGCTTATGTAAAAGAAAATATGTTTGATAATGTGGATGCAGGAGTTGATTTAGTTAATTTAATTAATCAATATGTATATACAAAAGATGGTAATAATTATCCTGTAGATATAACATGGATAAGCACTGATCCATATACTTTAAGTGGTACTGGAATTGTTTCGCATAAGATTAATGATGCAACTATTACCTTAACAGCTACATTCTCATCTACTAAAGTGTCTATTATCAAAGAAGAAAGTTTTGATGTTTTAGTTAAGAAAAGAGAAATGCATGACTTATCAAAAAAACCTGCTGTTATTGGTTATTTTAATTATAGCATTAGGGATTTAAGTGAGGATGAAATTAAATTAATTGATATCATTCAATTTGGTTTTGGACAAATATCTAAGACTGAGGCTAATAGCGAAGTTCATTTTACAATCAATACAAGTGGACTTGGATCACTTCAAACGTTAGTTAATGATTATCATAAACATGGAATTCGAATAGTACTAAGTTTTGGTGGTTGGCATAATGATTCATCTTTTTGGGATACTTATTCTTTAGCTTGTAGTAAAGATGAGTATCGTAAAGAGGTAGCTAATGAAATAGTAAAATTAGTAACTAAATATGATATTGACGGAGTTGATTTTGACTGGGAATATCCACAAGCAAAAGATAGAGAAAACTTCACTTTATTAATGCAAGAAATTAGGGATGCATTAAATAAAATATCACCAAATTATTTAATTAATATCTCTATCCCCGGTGGTAGTTGGGTTAATGGAAGATATGATTTATGTGCTTTAGATGATATATTAGATTATATTTGTATTATGTCATATGATTTTGATAGTGGAGCTACAACTACTGTACATCATACATCTTTATATGCTTCAAGTTATGCTACAATTTCTATTGAGTCTTCAATAGCATATTTAGAAAATCTTGGTGTAAGAAAAGACAAGATTTGCTTAGGTGGCGCATGGTATGGTCGTCTTTTCAAAGGTGTTAAGAAAAATACACTTGGCGCAAGCTTTGATACTAAAGAATCAATTACTTACACAAACATTTATAATAATTACTTAAATAGAGTTGGAAATGGTGTTACAACAGGTTACGATGATGTTGCTCATTCATATTATCTTTATGATGAAGCTGCACAAGAAATGGTTACTTATGAATCATGTGAATCAATTAAAGAAAAGTGTGAATTTGTAATAGAAAAAGGATACGCTGGAATTATGTTTTGGTCATTAAATTGTGACACAACTAATGAGTTAGCTAAGGCTATGCTTGAGGGCATAAATTAATAGGTGAAAATATGAGAATAAAAAATATTTTATTGTTTTTATTGCTTACATTTACATTGTTTGTGATATGTTCATGTGGAAGCAATAACAATATAGTTGAAAGTAATATAGATCAAGAACAGGTTGATTATGTATGTGCATTTATTAGTTCATTACCTAGTTCAATATCTTTAAAGGATGAAGAAGATGTAAGTTATGCTAACGAATTATATGAAGGCTTAAATGATGAAGAAAAAGCTTTAATAACAAATTATGATATTTTAGAAAACGCTAATAAAGTTATTAACTATTTTAAAACAGAAGAAGACGTATTAATTAGTGAATTTGAAAATACAAAGAAATATTTAGATGAAATTATTCCAAGTAAAATTGGTAGCGATGTATCAAGTATTGAATTACCATATACTTATGATTATAAGAACGAATTTAAATCATATACATTCAGAATAACATGGGCTACTAGTGATCCATATACAATTACTGATAAGGGTATAATTAGTCATGCACATAGTGAAATTAAAGTGACATTAATGGCTACAATTGCATGTAGTGGTGTTAAGGAACAAGTTAAATTTGAAAAAGAAATTACTGTAATGCCTACATCATTTAAACCTTTAAAGACTGGTGATATTGTGGCTGGATATTATTACGCTGGAAATTATTATGATTTTACAGATGTTGATATCGAAACATTAGATATCGTTTATATGTGCTTTGGTCAAATTGCTAAGAAAAAAGTTGATGATAAAGACGTTTATTATATTGATGCTGATAGAATGTCATCTGGATATGATAAAGTTATTAAGCTAAGAGAAAAGGGAATAAGAGTTGTATTTTCTATTGGGGGCTGGCAAGATAATTCAAGTGCTTGGATACCTTATCAAACAGCAGCTGCTAGCGAAGAATATAGAACTCAAGTTGCAAATTCCGCAATCGAAGTAATGGAAAAATATCATTTTGATGGTTTAGATATGGATTGGGAATATCCAAGATCAAGTGATAAAGATAATTACGTATTACTTTTAAATGCTATTAGAAAAGCATTAAAAGCTAAAAGTGAAGATTATATTATAAGTGCTGCAATACCTGCAGGTACTTGGATTACTGACCAATTTGCTCTTAATGATTTAAATCCAGTATTAGATTATTTTAACATAATGAGTTATGACTTAAATGAAGGCAGTAGAGCAAGTCATCATTCAAGTTTAGCGTCAATAATTTCTACTTGCGATTTCTTCGTAAAACGTGGTGTATCTAAAGAAAAAATTATAGTTGGTGCTGCTTTCTATGGAAAGAAATTCACAGGTGTTGCTAATACAAACAACGGCCTAAATCAAAGAGCAAGTGATGTTGAAAATATTACTTTTACAGAAATATATGAGAAGTATTATCCAAGAATTGGAAAAGGTACAGAAAAGTACTATGACGAAACAAAAAAATCATATTATTTATATGATGCCACAAACCAAATATTTATTTGTTTTGATTCTGAAGAAGCAGTAAGAGATAAATTCAATTATGCTAAGGATAATGGTTATGGTGGACTAATGTTTTGGAGTTTAAATGAGGATTCTACTCATACATTAATTACATCAATTCATGATGCAAAATATCCAAATGAATAAATTTTGATATCGATATAAACACATTGGATTTTAAATGTATAAATCTAATGTGTTTTTTATTTTCTTTTACTTTAAATATTTATAGTATTGATGTATAATATATATTAGAATGGGATAGAATGGAATTTTTAAAGAAAGGATGGTAAAAGTTATGGAAGAAATTAAAGACGAAATCAGAAATATAATTGAGTCTATTGAATCTTTAGACGGAGAAAACTTAAGAAAGATTATCATAGACAGCCATCCGTATGATGTAAGTTCTGCTTTAATCGAAGTTAGTGAAGAACTAAGAGATAAAGTTCTTCAATTATTAAGCCCTAGTGAGGCTGCTGATATTTTAGAATATCTAGACACTGAAGAAAGTGCTGATATTTTAGAAGATATGGATTCAAAAAAATCATCTAGTATTATTTCTGAGATGGAAGTAGATGATGCAGTAGACGTAATCAATGCTTTAGATGATGATATCAAAAACGAAGTTATTGAGCATATTGATGAGGAAATAAAACAAGACATTATTGAATTATCTAAATATAGTGATGATGAAGCTGGTTCTATTATGACAGATAAATTCCTGTCTTTAGATGTTAGCATGAGCGTTTCAAATGCAATGCAAAGGTTAGTAAAAGAAAGCAATGACCAAGAAGTTATAGATTTTCTATTTGTATTAGATAATAATATTTTAGTAGGAATAATTGAACTTAAAGACTTAATTATCGCAAGAAAAAATGAAAAAATTAAAGATTTAATGGATTCAAACTTTAAGTATATTAATGCACATGATTATATAAGAGATGCTACTGATTTAATCACTGAATATAATTTATTTGCGCTTCCTGTATTAGATGATAATAAAGAATTATTAGGTATAATTACAATTGATGATGCCATTGACTACGTAGATGAAGATGTTAGCGAAGATTATGATAAAATGGCTGGTATCGTAGGTGAGAATAGTATTGGTTTTTTAGATGTAATTAAATCAAGATTGCTTTGGTTAATTATTCTATTATTACTTAGTTTTGTGGTATCAAGTGTTATGGATGGTTTTGCTTTTGTAATCCAAAGTGTAACCTGTTTAGTATTTTTTCAATCATTAATATTAGATATGAGTGGTAATGCGGGAACACAATCATTAGCTACTACAATAGTAAACTTAAGTAGAAATGAATTAGATTCATCTAAGTTGATTAGAAAGCATTTATTAAAAGAATTATTTGCTGGTTTTATTGATAGCATAATTCTTGGAATTGCAGCTTTTGCTTTATCATTTGTCTTTATTAAGATAAGAGGTATTGAAGGATTTTCTCCTATTTCTTTATCATTAGTAATAGGATTAGCTATGATGTGTGCACTTTTGATATCAAATTTTCTTGGCTCTTTAGTACCTATTATTTTATTTAAGTGCCATGTTGATCCAGCTGTTGCAAGTGGACCTTTTATATCTACTCTAAATGATATTGTATCAGTATCAATTTATTATTTATTAGCATGGATAATTATTGTTGGAGGTTTATTATGATTAAAAGAAATGATAAATCTATAACAAAATTTGAATTACTAAATTTAAATGACGAAGAATTAAATGAATTATTTGAAAGTATAACTGATATCGAAAAGAATGAATTAAGACTGACATTAACAAAAGAAGAGATAAGTCAAATATTTAATCGTTTAGAACCTGATCTTGCATCAAAATTAATTGTTGATTTTAAAGATGATGATGTAAAAAAGATTCTAGAAGAGATGCCTTTTGATGACAGTATTGCTTTAATTAATGAATTAGAAGAAGACGAAAGAGATAATTATTTAAATAATAGTAAAGAAATTTTAAATAAATTAGAAAGTTTAAAAGCTGACTTCTTATTATTACATCCTAAAGATGTAGCTAATAAGATTGATGAAATGACAAACGAAGAAAGAGAGTCATTCTTTAATTTATTTACAGCAGAAGAATTATCAGAATTTTTTGCTTGTTTAGATGAAGAAGATGCAGCCAAATATTTGCACTCATTAAGTGATAACAAAGCTAGTGATGTATTAGAGAATATGTACACTGATGATGCAGTAGATATCATTAATGAATTAGATGAAGAAGACGCTACAAACTATTTAGATTTGATGGATGAAGATACAATCAAAAATCTAGAAAGCTTGAGTGAATATGACGAAGGCGTTGTTGCTTCTATTATGAATACCGACTTTATAGGTGTTGATGCATCTATGGATGTAAAAGAAGCAATGAAGATATTAGTTGAAAAAGCGCCAGATGTAGTTGTAATCAATACTTTATTTGTAAGTGAAAATGATAAATACATCGGAACTTTAGATTTTAGAAAACTAATTGTAACAAAATCTCCTTGTAAGATAAAAGATATAACTGATATTAATACAAAATATTGTAAAGTAGAAGATGATATTGAATATGCAATCAAATTAATTGATGATTATGATATTTATGCTTTACCAGTTTTAGATGGCGAAAAGATAGCAGGTATTGTAACCATTGATGATGGTTTTGAAGCTTTGCAAGACGAAAGAGAAGAGGATTATAACCAATTAGCCGGTTTAACTGGTGAAAGAGAGGAAAACGAAACAATTAAATCTAAAATTGTAAGAAGAATTCCTTGGTTATCAATTTTAATAATTTTGGACTTATTTGTTTGTTTGTTAATATCAAGTTTCGAAGATATAATTAATCAATTTACAGTATTAGTATTATTCCAACCAGTAATATTAGGTTTATCAGGTAACGTTGGAATGCAAAGTTTAGCTGTTTGTGTTAGAAGCTTGTCGAATAATGAGCTTTCATCAAAATCAAAAAGACTAAAGCATATTTTGTTAGAGCTTAGAAACGGAATGGTATTAGGTATATTAATAGCTGTTTTAGCTTTCGTTATTGCATTTTTGTTTTTAACTATAACTAAGGCGGGAATGATAAATGAAGAAAATAAGACTATTGGAATAAGTCTTGTTGTATCGATATCTATCTTTGCATCATTATCATTATCGTGCATGTTTGGTTGCTTAATGCCTATATTATTTAATAGTTTACATATAGATCCATCAGCTGCTAGTGGTCCATTTATTACAACTTTAAATGATATTATTGCTATTTCTACATACTTTTTATTAGCTATTATGCTACTTAGGGTATTTTAAATGAAAATAGGTAATGTGGAAATAAAAAATAAATTAATCCTTGCTCCTTTAGCAGGCTATACTAATAGTGCATATCGAAATATATGTGGAGATATGGGAGCTGGTTTAGTTTATTCAGAAATGATTAGTGACAAAGGTTTATTATTTGATAATGATAGAACCATGAGAATGGCATCTGGTGAAAAGGATAAATATCCTTTGAGTGTACAATTATTTGGAGCTGATATAAAAGAAATGGTTGAAGCTGCAAAATTAATTGATAGAGACGCTAAGTGTAGTATAATTGATATTAATATGGGGTGCCCAGTTAAAAAAGTAGTTAAAGCAAAAAGTGGATCTTTCCTTTTAACTGATATCGATTATGCAAGTAAAATGGTAAAAGAAATCGTTAAAAATGTAAACAAACCTGTTACTGTAAAGATTAGACTAGGTTGGGACCACGATTCAATAAATTGTGTTGAAATGGCTAAGGCTATGGAAGAGGCTGGAGTTAGTGCAATTGCTATTCATGGTAGATGCAAGAGCGATATGTATTCGGGAAAAGTTAATTTAGATTGGATCAAAAAAGTTAAAGAAAGTGTTAGCATTCCAGTTATTGGCAATGGTGATATTAAGACTTATGAAGATGCACTTTACTTTTTAGAATATACTAAAGTAGATGCCATCATGATCGGTAGAGCAAGTTTAGGCAATCCTTGGATTTTTAAGGAATTAGAATCTAAACTAAACGGAGAAACATATAATCCTCCAACTATAGATGAAAAAGTAGAAATTTTATTAAAACATATTGATGATTTGATGGAAATAAAAAGTGAAAAAATAGCTGTTTTAGAAATGAGAACAATAGCTATTTGGTATACAAAAGGATTTAAAAACACAAAAGAATTTAAAGAAAAAGTAGTTAAGTGTAAAACTAAAGATGAGCTAGTTACATATATTAAAGAATTACAAGCTGCTCAATAGAAGGTGATTGTTATGAGAACAAAATTAATGAAAGAAATTAATAATAATTTATATATATCTAATTATAAAATGAGTGATTTAGCTAATAAATATAAAACACCATTATACGTATATGATGAAGCTCATATTAGAAATAAATTAGATATATTTAAAAATAATTTCAAAAGTAGCAAATATGAATGTAAAGTAATTTATGCGTCAAAAGCTTTTTTTGCCCCTTATTTAGCTAATATAATTAGCGAATACTCAATGGGTTTAGATTCTGTAAGTTATGGTGATTTGTTTATGATTAAACATTCAAATTTCGATATGAAAAATGTTGTTTTACATGGTAATAATAAAACAATAGAAGAGATTGAATATGCAATAAATAATAATGTAGGATATATAATAATTGATAATTTAGAAGAAGCTAAACTTATTGCTTCAATAAATAAAAAAGTAAATGTTCTTTTAAGAGTAAACCCTGGTATTGAAGCACATACTCATGAATATATTCAGACTTCACTTTTAAATTCTAAATTCGGTGAAAGTATTTATGATAAAGAAAAAATTGAAGAGATAGTTAAAGTATGTAAAAATAGTAATTGCATTGATTTTAAAGGTTTCCATTGCCATATTGGTTCATCAATTAATCAAGCAAAAAGCTTTAGCGAAACTGCAAAAGTGATGCTTGGATTTTTAAAGGATATGGAAGAAGCATGCAACTATCATTTTGAAGTTTTAAATTTAGGTGGTGGTTTCGGTATCAAATATTTATATGAAGATACAGAAATTGATTTAGAAAAAATGCTAAAAGAAATTACTTCCACCGTAGATGAATTTTTAGATGAAAATAATATGTCTTTAAAGACCTTAATGATTGAACCCGGAAGAAGTATAGTAGGTGATGCTGGATTTACTTTATATAAAGCAGGAATCACAAAAGAAACATATGGGCATAAAAAATATTTGTTTGTTGATGGAGGTATGACTGATAATATTAGACCTGCATTATATCAAGCAAAATATGAAGTTGATAATTGTGATAATTTAAACAATAATAAAGAATTAGTTGATGTAGTTGGACCATGTTGCGAAAGCGGTGATATAGTTGCTAAAGATGTATATGTTGGTAAAGCTAAACCTAATGATACTATAATTACTTATTGTACTGGCGCATATGGTTATTCAATGAGTTCAAATTATAACGGAAGTGTGCGAGGAAACGTTATATTTGTGAGTGAAGATAAAATTAATGTAGCGATTAAACGTGAAGAATTTGACGATTTGTGCAGTCACTTCCCACTACAAGAAGAAGGATACAAAATCTTTGATTGCCATAGTGATATGTTATATGATTTATGGACTAAGAAATCTCGCGGCGTTAAGGATGAATTTACTGATTATCATGTAAATCAATTACATAATTCAATTATCCATGGTGCTATTTGGACAATGTATTCTGAATTTGAATTTGATTTAATAGAAGCATGTAAAATAGCATTAAATGAAATAAAAATGAATAAGTTAGATGATTTTAATGTTATATTAGGTCTCGAAGGATTAAGAAATCTAAAATGCATTGAAGATTTAGACCTTCTTTATAATATGGGATTTAGACATGCTATGGTTACTTGGAATGAAGAAAACAAATATGCAACCGGAGCCAAGAGCAATCCATTAAGAGGCTTTACAGAAGAAGGAATTAAATTACTTAAACGTATGGAAGAACTAGATATGATAATCGATTTAGCTCATCTAAATGAAAAAAGTTTTTATGATGCCCTTAAACATGTAAATAAGAATATAATTTATTCACATGGAAATTGTAAAGCATTATGTGATCATCCTAGAAATGTTACTGATGACCAAATGCGTGCTCTTAAAAAAGTAGATGGTTTATTAGGTATGACTTTAGCAGATAATTTCATATCAAAAGAAATCGAAAACAGAACAATGAAAAGATTTATGGAACATGTAAAACATGCAATTGATATTATGGGTATAGACAATGTGTGCTTTGGATTTGATTTCATGGATTATTTGGTTGAATTCCCTAATTCAAATTTAATTGATGTTAAAGATGCAACATTATCATATAGAATTATTGAAGGACTAAAGAGCATTGGTTTAAGTAAAGAAGAGATTAATAAGATTACTTATTATAATATATATAATAGATTTAAAGATAAAATCATGTTGAGAGGCAATAATTAAAATGTTTGAAGAATTTAAAGATTATGTAAACAAGGCAGTTAATGATGGTGTTTTCCCTGGTTGTAATATTGCAATTGTATGTAAAAAGAAAAACGGAGAATACCAAGAGAATTTTTTCTCATTCGGTAATAAAGCATTATATCCAAATGTAATTAAAAATAATATTGATACAATCTATGACATGGCCTCATGTTCTAAAGTAATTTCCACTACTACATCAATTATGCTATTGATGGAAAGAGGAATGATTAAACTATATGATTTGGTATCAACTTATTTACCAGATTATAAAGAAACTGATATCACAATTTGGGATTTATTAACACATACTTCTGGACTTCCTGAAGCATTAGCTGGATGCTGGACTATGAATAAAGAACAAATAATTGATGGTATCATTCATTTAGAAAAAAAATACCCTAAAAATTCAGGTATTCATTATTCAGATGCTGGATTTTTAACTTTAGGTTTAATTGTTAAGGAAGTTAGTGGCATGCCACTTGATGAATTTGCATATGAAAATATATATAAACCTTTAGGTATGGTTGATACTGGATATAACCCAACTAAGGTTGATAGATGCGCACCAACTGAAGATAGAGGAGAACATATCGATTTAGGATACGTTCATGACGAAATGGCTAAAAATGTTGGCGGAGTTGCAGGTCATGCTGGCTTATTTAGTACAGTTAAGGATTTAAGTAAATTCTGCCAAATGATATTAAATGGCGGAACTTATAATGGCAAAAAAATAATGGATAAGAAGACAGTAGATTTATTATTTGTGCCACAAGTAAGAGAACAAATAGGTATTAGCTTAGATTATAATATGCGTTGTTTAGGTTGGATTCCAAAGAACGAAAATTGCTGTGGTGGGGATTTAATTAGTAATCGTTCAATTATGCATACAGGCTTTACAGGAACAAGCGTTGTTATTGATAAAGATAACGAATTTGCATTTGTAATGTTATCTAATAGAGTTCATCCAACAAGAAAAAATACTAAAATTATTTCATTTAGACCTAGAATTACAAATTATATATGTTCACATTTAGAGGAATTTAGAGGAGAATAATTATGAAAGAATTAAAACCAATTAAATGCTTTACAAGAGAAGGCAACATTACATTTTATGGAACTGATAAAGAAGTATTAGTACCTGAAAATTTAAAAGTAAAAAAGAATGATTTTAGAGGTGTATGGTTTTCAACTGTAGAAAATATTGATATACCTGGCTTTGAATCTAAAGAAGAGGGAATGAAGTATTTAGATGGTGTTATAGATACATGTGTTGAATATAATTTAAACGCTGTTATCTTCCAAATAAGACCTACTAATGATGCATTATACGAAAGTGAAATAAATCCTTGGTCAAGCTTTTTAAGTAAAGAAAGAAAAGAAGATGTGAATCCAGGATTTGATGTATTAGGATATTTTATCGAAAAAGCTAAGAAACATAATATTGAAGTTCATGCTTGGATGAATCCTTATCGTGTAACAAATAGAGATTTATCTAAAATGGGTTTAACTAAGTTAGAGTATTTAAATAAATTAAGTGAAAGAAACTATGCAAGACTACATCCTGAATTAGTCTTAGAAACAAAAGAGCATCACTTAATTTTAGACCCAGCTAGCAAAGAGGTTCAACAATATTTAGTTGATACTGTAATGGAAGTTGCAAATAAATATGATGTAAAAGCATTTCATATTGATGATTATTTCTACCCATATGATCCAATCAATGATCCTGATGAAGAAGAAAAGAGAATGAAGATTACTCCATATTTAGATTTAGCTGAATTTAGAAGATATAATGTAAATGAAATGATTAGAAAAATTCATGAAGCATTAAAAGAAGTTAAAGATGAAAATGGTAATTATAAGAAGGTAGAATTTGGTATTAGTCCTTTTGCAGTTTACAGAACAAATTCAAAATATTTCGAAAACGGAGAAGGTGGATGGTATAGAGGAAGCAACAATGCTCCATTTTCTTTCCAATGTTATGAATCATTATATTCAGATATTTATTTGTGGATGAAAGAGGGTTGGATTGATTATGTTACTCCACAAGATTATTTTGCATTAGATAATTGCAAATTAACAGAAGATGGCAAATATGTTGAAATCGTTAAGTACGCTGATGTTGTTGAATGGTGGAATGAAATTTCTAAGGAAACAAAGACTAAATTATATATTGGTATGGCAATATATCGTGTGACTGATGAGCCTGGTGTTTGGAATAATCCAGAAGAACTAATTGATCAATTAAAAGTTAATAGTATGTATGATAACGTATCTGGATCAATTATGTTTACATTTAAAAACTTTAAAAAGACTGATGCTAAAGTGCTAAGCGAAGTACAAGAAAAATTAAAGAAAGTATGGAAATAGATTATTCATATAAAGATTATTTAAATGAATTAGAAGAATTAAAAAAATCGGCTAAAAAACCCAAAATTTTAATTCAAGCATGTTGTGCACCTTGTTCTAGTGAAGTAATTAATGAATTGAAAGAATACTTTGAAATAACCATATTTTATTATAATCCTAATATATATCCTTTAGAGGAGTATGATAAACGATTTGAACAATTTGAAAAGCTACCTTTTAATTTCGACATTATTAACGGAGAATATGAAACTGATAAGTATTATGATGCAATAAAAGGATATGAAAATGATGGTGAATTTTCTATAAGATGTTATAAATGCTTTGAGCAAAGACTTATAGAAACAGCTAGAAAAGCAAGTGAAGAAGGATATGATTATTTCACTACTACTTTGTCAATAAGCCCATATAAAAAAAGTGATTGGATTAACGAAATAGGATTTAGGTTAGCAAAGGAATTCAATACAAAATTTTTATATTCAAACTTTAAGAAAAAAGAAGGATATAAAAAGTCAATTGCTTTATCAAAAGAATATAATCTATATAGACAAGAATATTGCGGATGTGTATTTTCTTTAAATGAATCTAAGAGTAAATAAAAGTTAAAATTACAAAAAACAATAATAAAGGTTGGATTAATAAATCCAATCTTTTTGTTTTTGTAAAGATTAAAGGTGGGTGCAAAATTAAATAAAATATATTCCTATAGTGATGTAGGAAATTATTAAAAAGAAAAAAGAGAAATTAAATTAAATTAAATTTAAATCAATGTTAATTAAAAAATAAAAAACCTTAAATTGCGAGTGCAACCTTAATTTTATCTTGAATAGAAATGAGCTTTGTGCTATAATAAGTAAAAAAGGGAGATTTTCACTTAGTGTTGATAAAACGCTTTCAAAAAAATGGAAATAATATAAAGGAAGGTTGACTATTTATGTATAATATTTATCCAAAGTTAAAGAAGCAAGCACCTAACGAAATGATTTTTAAATGTGAAGAACCAAAAGTGTTCTTTATACAAAAAATGGATAATGTAAAAGAAGAACTAGAAAGTTTTTTAGATTTTACTTTAACTGAGAAATTAGATGCTAATATTTTATTCTTAAAGGATAGAAAATTAGGTGAAGAAGCATATACAATTGATGTATGCTCTGATAAATTAACAGTTAAAGCAAGTGCTAATAGTGGATTCTATTATGCAGTTAAAACATTAAAACAAATGCTAAATGGAGCGAAAGCACCATTTGAACTTGAAGGTACATATATTGAAGATGAACCTGATTTAAGAGTTCGTGGTTTAATGTATGATATTAGTAGAAATAAAGTAGCTAAACTTGAAACTTTAATGTATATCGCTGATATAATGAGTGAATTAAAAATGAATCACTTAGAGTTATATGTTGAAGGCTTTAGCTTTGAATATAAAAGTTTCCCAGAATATTTACAAAAGAATGCTTATGTAAAAGTATCTGAATACAAAAAATTAGAAAGATATTGTAAGGATAGAGCAATAGACTTAGTACCTAACCAAAATGGATTTGGTCATATGACTGAATGGTTAGACAAAGAAGAATTTAAAGATTTGGCTGAATTACCTGAAGGTATGGATTTATGGGGAAGCCATAGATCACCATCTACTTTAGATCCTAACGATCCAAGAAGTGTTGAATTAGTTACTAAAATGTATGAAGATATGCTTCCATATTCAAAGAGCGATTATTTTAATATGAACTTTGATGAACCTTTTGAATTAGGTTTAGGAAAAAGTAAAGAACTAGCAGAAAAGAAATCTGTTGAAGAAGTATATATTGATTTTGTAAACAAAATCGTTCCACATATTTACAAATATAATAAACATCCTTTAATTTGGGGTGATGTATTAGTTAGACATAATGCTTCTTTAGAAAATATGCCTAAAGACATCATTTATTTAGATTGGGGTTATGAAGGAAATTATCCATTCTATGACCATTTAAAGAAATTAAAAGATGCTAATGTAAAATTCATTTCAGCTCCAGGCACAACAACTTGGTGTGGTTGGTTAGGAAGATTATATGATTGGGTTGAAAACATTGATAGTGCAATCACTAGTACATATCGCTTAGATGGTGAAGGTGTATTAGTAACTGATTGGGGAGATTTTGGACATGTGCAACCTTTAGCAGCTACTCTTCCACCACTTGTATTCACCGGCTTACAAAGCTATAGATGCAAGAATGGTACAATTAAAGAAGTTCGTCAATATCTAAATAAGTTTATTTTTAAAGATAAAAATAATTTATTCGCTGACGTTTTAATGGATGCTTCAAGTTATTATCAATACGAAAAAAATTGGAGAGGAAATGGAACAGTTGCTTATGCAACATGGAGTTATGCAGTAATTTGTCAACAAGCTGCAGACCCAATTGCAAGATTTGAAGAGCTTATGAGATGGAGTACAATGGATGAACTAAATGTAAAAGTATTAGTTGATTTCCTTGAACTTAAGAAAAAACAAGTTAAGATGTGTGATGTTGACCAATTATGGAAAGATGAATTAACACATACATTAAATTTAATCGAGTCATTAACTTATATAAATGGCGGTGTTAATAAAACAATTGACTTAGCATCAAGAATTAAATATCTAGAAAAAGGTATTAAAGATTTTACTAAGTCTATGAAAACAATTAAGAAAGTATGGATGCCTAGAAACAAAGTTAGTTATTTAGACCGT
The DNA here is from genome assembly GCA_045598145.1 of Bacilli bacterium. Classification (GTDB taxonomy): domain Bacteria; phylum Bacillota_I; class Bacilli_A; order ML615J-28; family CAG-698; genus RGIG3506. The sequence continues at coordinate 32,690 of JAZLLM010000121.1, forward strand.
ACTTTAGATAATTATTCAAAAGCAATTTACTTCTTGAATAATTACCTTGATTCATTAAAGGGAGGAACAAATGAAGCGTAAGATTAAAATTACGAGTAAACAAGTAAAACGTGTAGTTTTGATTGTTTTACTAGTTGCAGTAGTGGGATTGCTTACATATTTAACTATTGATAGCTTTAAAGCTGATAGAGTATCATCTAACTCAACTGCACCAAACGAAATAGTAGTAAGTGGTACATATGCTACATACTTAGATGAACATGAGGAAAAATATCCTTCAGGATATAAATTTAGTGTTAAAAATAACAATGCTTATGTAGCTGAATTTGATGATGCTGAAACAACAGCAATCAATAAAGCACATCCTGATTTTTTAGATAATTCAGGAAACCCATCAGACTTAACTTTAGCATCTGATTTCAAGACTGGACAAGCTGGTTCAGTTGAAGATTGCCATGGAAATATTTTGAATTTCATTTATAGTGGCAAAAAAGGTTCTGTTGTTTACAAAGTTGATGTTGAAGAAGAAGGTTTTTATAACATTGTTGTTGACTATGTAGCAGTTGATAAATGGGAAGCTACTGAATGGGAAGCAAGCGGTGGAGCTAACATTGAAAGAAAGATTCAAATTAAAGGTGTTGGTGAAACTGAATACGCTAAACCATTCGATGATTTAAGAAACGTTTCATTTACAAGAACATGGCATGATGATGGTGAACCATTAACAGACCTTTCAGGGAACCAAATTAAACCATCTCAAGCTGAATTAATTGAAGAAAATTATGAATATGTAAGAGACTCAATTGGTTATGTTACTGAACCATTTTTAGTATATTTTAAAGCTGGTACATCTTATATTGAATTCTCAGCAATTAAAGAGAATATGGGTATCATTAATGTATTCGTAGCTTCAAAAGAAACTTATATTTCATATGAAGAATATATAGCAAAATATAGTGATAGCGATAAAGTGACAGGAAAAGTTTCATACAAAGTAGAAGGTGAAGAAGCTTATTCAAGAAGTTCATCTACTATTTATGCTGTTAATGATAAAACAAACGCTAATACTACAACAGCAAGTGGTGAAAAAACATCTCCAGTTAAATTAATTCTTAATACAATTGGTGGTTCAAAATGGACTAATCCAGGTAGCTGGATCAGCTGGAAGATTAAAGTTGATCAAGCTGGTTTATATAATATTTCTTTAAGAGCAAAACAAAATGTTTCTCGTGGTTTGTTCTCAACAAGAAAATTATATATTGATAATGAAGTTCCATTTAACGAAGCACAAAATTGTAAATTTGTTTACGACAGTAATTACGAAATCGTAACACTTGGATCAGCAGATGAAAATTATTTCTTCTATTTAACAGAAGGTGAGCATACAATCCGTATGGAATGTACTTTAGGTGATTATGCATCTGAAATTAACCGTATTCAAGACGTTATTGATGACTTAAATGCATTATATCGTGAAATCATCAAGAGAACAGGTATTTCACCTGACCCATATATTGATTACTTTGCAAAGAATGAAGGAAAAGCATTCATTCAAAGAGCAGTTAGTGAATTCTCAAGATGCATCGATATCCTTTATGATGTAAGTGCAAATATCCAAGAAATTTCTGGTGAAAAGAGTAGTGAAACAACTTCTCTAGAAACAATGGCAGTTCAATTAAAACAATTCGTTAAGAACTATCGTAAGATTCAAAAGAGTTTGTCTGACTTTAGTACTAACATTTCATCATTAGGTACATGGATTCTAGACGTAAGTGAACAAGCATTAACAGTTGACTATATTCTTGTTCATAGCGATGATTATAAATTACCAAAAGCAAATCCTAACATTTTTGTTGGCTCATGGTTTGCTATTAGAGGCTTCTTTGGCTCATTCTTCTTTGATTACGAAAGTGTTGGTTTAACACAAGGTAACGAAGGTTGGGAAGATGTTGAAGTATGGCTATTAACTTCATCTTCTACAGGTCGTGAACAAGCTAATGCTATCAGTTCAATGATTTATGAAGCACAAAACGAAGCAATTCAAAAGAACGATACAACTAACTTATTATATGGTTTAAATATCAGATTAAAAGTTGTTTCATCTGGTGTATTACTTACGGCTACATTAGCTAAACGTGGACCAGACGTAGCAATTAACGTTGATAATGGATTACCTGTAAACTATGCATTACGTGGTGCTATCCATGATTTATCAGGATTTGATGATTTTGATGAAGTATGTGAACAATTTAAGTCTAGTGCTATTACTCCATATAAGTATGTAGATGCACAAGGTCATGAAGGTTGCTACGCATTACCATATACACAAAGCTTCTTAGTAATGTTCTATCGTACAGATATGTTTAAAGAATATGGCTGGACGGTTCCAGAAACTTGGGATCAAGTATTATTGTTAATTCCTGAATTACAAATCATGAACTTCCAATTCTACTTACCACTTAACCAAGCTGGTGCATCAAGTGTTGTTAACCAAATATTCGCATCATATCTATATCAAACGATAGAAGATCCATCTGAAGCATTCTATAGAACAACTGATTATTATATTGATGGTGTTAAGAGACAATATGTAGAATCTAACTTTGATTCAGAAGATTCAATGAAAGCATTTGAATTCTGGTGTAGTTTCTATTCTGATTATAGTTTCCCACTTTCAGCATCATTTATTAACCGTTTCCGTAGTGGTGAAACTCCAATCGGAATTGCTGGATATGATACATATAATACATTAGCAGTATCTGCTCCTGAAATTAGAGGTAAATGGGCATTCTCATTACTTCCAGGTGTAGAAAAAGTTGATGAAAATGGCGATTCATATATTGACTATATGGGTGCAGCTAGTGGTTCAGCATTAGTAATGATGGAACAAGCTGACAATTATGAAAACTCATGGAAGTTCATGAAGTGGTTTATTAGCAAAGACACTCAAGTTGGTTATGCTCGTGAAGTTGAATCTATTTTAGGTTCTGCAGCTCGTTTAAATACAGCTAATGTGGCAGCTTTTGAAAACTTAGCATGGACTCAAGATGAATTATCAATCTTATTAAAACAATGGGATAAGACAATAGGCGTACCTGAAGTTCCAGGTGGATACTATACAGGACGTAACTTAGAAAATGCATTCCGTTATGTAGTTAATAATAATCAAAATCCACGTCAAACTCTATCTGATTACATTAGGCAAATCAATAGTGAAATTAATAGAAAACGTGATGAATTCCATTTAGGAACTGAAAAGGAATATACTGCACAAATGGAAAAAGAAAACAAGGAAAACGGAGGAAAGTAGTAACTAATGGAAGAACAAGTTAAAAACGAAAATTGGTTTGCGAAGAACCTTCGTAAATTCAAAGAATGGCGTGAAAGAACAAGAATAAAAATCGACCATTGGAGTCGAAAGAAACCATTTAGAAGAAAGATGTATTTGAATAGATCATTATATTTAATGATGCTACCTTATATGTTAGGTTTCACTTTATTCACAATCATACCAGTTATTATAAGTTTATATTTAAGTTTTACATCTTTTAATATGTTACAAACTCCATCATGGGTTGGTTTTAATAACTATTTAACATTATTCTTAGATGATGAAATCTTTATTACCGCAATCAAAAACACATTAATCATAGCACTTATTACAGGACCAATCGGTTACATGATTTCCTTTGTATTTGCATGGTTAATAAATGAATTACCAGATAAATTAAGAGTATTAATGACTGTTGTTTTCTATGCTCCATCTCTATCTGGAAATGCAATTAGTATTTGGGCTTTGATTTTCTCAAGTGATATTTATGGTTATGCAAATGCCTTCTTAATTAAGTGGGGCTTTATGACTCAGCCTATTACTTGGTTAACCAATGCAAAATATATCTTACCTATCGTTATTGCAGTACAATTATGGATGAGTATGGGTGTTAACTTCTTGTCATTAATTGCCGGTTTGAAAGGTGTAGATAAGTCATTATATGAAGCAGGTGCAGTAGACGGTATCAAGAACCGTTGGCAAGAATTATGGTTTATTACTTTACCATCATTAAAGCCACAATTAATGTTCAGTGCCGTTATTCAAATTGCTAATGCTTTAGGTGTAGGTTCAATTACTACAGCACTTTGCGGATTCCCTTCAGTAAGTTATGCTGGTCACACGATTGTTAACCACTTGAGTGACTATGGAGGAATGCGTTATGAAATGGGTTATGCTTCAGCTATAGCAACGTTATTGTTCTTAGCATCAATAGGTTCTAATAAGTTGATTCAACGTATAATCAGAAAGTTGGGTGATTAGTCATGGCTAAAGAAAAAGATATCAATGCTATAAAAGCCAGAAGAATAGACTCTCGTCCTTTCTCTGAAATCAGTGACTTAAAAGTTAAACGTAAATCTAAGAAAAAGAAAAGAATTAATCGTTCATTAGGTGGCGACATTGCCTTATTCGTATTGTTGTGTTTATTTGGTGTAGTAAGTATTCTTCCATTGGTTTTAACTGTATGTAATGCATTTAAACCTCTAGACGAAATTTTCCTATATCCACCTAAGTTCTTTGTTAAAAATCCAACATTGGATAACTTCTTTGACTTAGCAACTGCATTAGGTGCATCATTAGTACCATTCTCACGTTACTTCTTTAATACAATTTATGTAACTTTACTTGGTACAGTTGGACACATTTTGATTTCATCTATGTGTGCATACCCTCTTGCAAAATATAAAGTTCCTGGCGGAAGTGTATTATTTGCATTAGTAGTATTATCAATGATGTTCCCTGGATCTGTTACAGCTATTCCTCACTACATTATCTTTAATTATATTGGTTTAATTGATACACAAATGTCTATCATTTTACCAGCATTCACTTATTCAATGGGTCTATTCCTAATGAAACAATTTATGGAACAAATCCCAATGAGCTTAATTGAAGCAGCTAAAGTAGACGGTGCTAGTGAAGTTAAGATTTATATTTCAATCGTTATGCCATTAGTTAAACCAGCATGGGTAACATTATTCATTTTGTTATTCCAAAGCTTATGGGGAACAAGTGGTGACTCATACATTTATAGTGAAGATTTAAAGATGGTAAGTTATGCATTAAGTCAAATTGCTACAGCTGGTGCTGCTAGAACTGGTACCCTTGCTGCCGTAAGTTTAATTATGATAATTGTTCCTATTGCTGTATTCATAATTTCTCAATCACAAGTTATGGAAACAATGGCAACATCAGGTATGAAGTAGGAGGCAATATAAATGAGAAAAACATTAGTAAGAATTTCAATTTTTGTATTAACTCTTATTGTAGTAAGCTTAGTTGTTGTTAGCGCAGAAACAGGATATACATATGACCATAAAGGTAATGTAATCTATTCAACTGAAGGATTTACTGTAAATGAGACTCCTTATGTTTACTTAGACTTAGGATTAAAAGATAGTACATATCTTTCTTCTCCTAAAGATTTATTCGTATATAATGATCCAAGAAATAATGACGAAACAACTATTTATTTATTAGACGCTGGATCAAATAATGTTTTATCAAGATTATATTTGATGAATTCAGGTTTAAAAGTAGAAACTGTTATTGATCATTTCTACTATGTACCTAGTGAATTACCTGATATAACTTTAGAAGCACTTAAGAGTTTTGGTAAACCGGTAATTGGTTCTGAGGTAAACTCATATGATTCTACTAAAGTATCAGCTGAAGAAGCTACAATGTGGGATGAAATAAATTCTACAATTGCATATGATTCATTAGACGATTTAAAAGCTGAAGATTCAATGGATTTATATCTATTTGGTGCTCAAAGTATTTATAGAATGTATAAGACAAATACAACTCCTTATACAGATTATATCTACATTTGCGATACAGGTAATAACCAAGTATTAGTATTAGATGCAGATTCATATCTTGAAATTTCACCTGCTGATCCTTCAACAAGCACTCCTGCACGTGGTACTTATAAAATCGTTGGTGTTGTAACATCTCCAACTGAAGAAATTGGTAGTGATACATTCAGACCAACAAATGTAACAGCTGATGCTGCTGGTCGTATCTATGTTATCGCTAATGGTATCACAAATGGTATTATGGAATTCAGTGCAGAATGTACATTTGATAGATATATTGGTACAAACTATGTTGCATTAAAAGCGTGGGATATTTTCTGGAGAAACTTCTCAACAGAATCTCAATTAGATAACTCAACATCAATTTTACCAACTACATTTACTTCAATGACATATAAAAATAATATGATTTACACAACATCATATGTAGTTATGTCAACAGACGGAGTAACATCAAATGATAAGATTATGATTAAGAAAATTAATCCATCTGGAAAAGATGTATTAAGAAGAAATGGTTACACTGTTCCAAAAGGTGACTTTGCATATTATAAGAGTAATGACGCTAATGGTACTTATGGTCCATCAACATTAGAAGCAATCGCTGTTAATGATTATGGAGTATATACTGTTGTAGATAGTAACCGTGGTAGATTATTCACTTATGATAATGAAGGTAACTTATTATATATTTCTGGTGGAACTGGTGAACAAATTGATAAGATTACTATTCCTGAAGCTATTCAATATTTAGGCGAAAACGTACTAGTATTAGATAGTAAGAGAAAAGCAATAATTATTTTTGAACCAACTGATATCGCTAAAGTTATTAATAAAGCCGTAAAATGCGAATACGACGGTAGAGTAGACGGCGAATGGATTGATGCTGATGGTGATCCTGAAACTGATGATTTAGTTTATGTAGAAGGCGCATATGATTATTGGGAACAAGTAATTTTATTAAATGCAAACTATGAATATGCATATGTTGGTATTGGTAAGCATTACATGAATATTAAAGATTATAAGACAGCTATGAAATATTTCAAACTTGGCTATCATAAGATTTATTACGGAAAAGCTTACAAACAATATCGTGATTCCATAATTAAAGCAAACTTTACTTGGGTTGCTTGCGTTATTTTTGGTTTGATTGTCTTAGGTGTAGTACTTAAGAAAGTTAGAAGAAAGAAATTAGGAATCAAAGAAGAAGTTATGACAGGAATTGGTGACGAATAATGAAAAAAGTTTGGGAAAAAATAGTACAAGCTCTAAAGTTTTTTAAAACCGAAGTTTTAGGCTTCCCACTTTATATCATGCTTCACCCTTTAAAAGGATTTGAAGAATTTAAAAGATATAAAAGAGGCAAAATAGGCATCGGTCTTGCATTTGTTATTGTTGCTGTTATTATTAACATTATGAAATTCCAATATTCAGGCTTTATTGTAAATGATATTAGTATTAGAGACTTAAAGAGTTTCGCACAAATTATTTATGTAGTTGGTGCAGTAATTATTGTTACAGTTGCTAACTGGTCTATTACAACATTGTTTGATGGTAAAGGAAATATGAAGTATATTTTCATGATGGTTTGTTATTGCTTATATCCATACATTTGGGGTAACTTAATTGGTATGATTTTAAGTAATGTATTAGCTACTGATGAAAAAGCAATTTATACTTTAATCGTTTCTTTAGGCGTTTTCTTAATGTGTTATATGTTATTCTTTGGTATAATAAGCATTCATGAATACGGATTAGGTCAATGCTTATTAACAATCCTATTTACAGTTGTAGCTGTATTAATTATCCTATTTGTAGGTGTCTTGTTATTTGATTTATTCCAAAAGATTTATGGATTTTTCTATCAAATTTATCAAGAAATAACCTTACGGGATATTTTGTAGGGGGGCCGTGTAATATATGAATAAAAGAAGACTTTTAAGAAAATTATTAAGCTTAAGATGGATTTTATTATATTTAATCGTAATTGCAATAGTTGCTGTTATATGTGTTTATTCATTTGCAGGCCTAAAAGCATCTACTTTAGATGTTACAGCAGATAATGTAGAATTCAATACAGAAGGATTTGTTTATATGAGCGGTAAAACTTACGAGGATGGTTATGAAAACCAACCTGGTAAATGGGTTGCTCAAAATGATACAATGGTAATGTACTTTAATGAAAAGACATCAATCATTACTGTTTACACTTATGATGATTCAGCTGTTATCGGAACAGAAAGTCATAATGGTCAAAGCTATAGTAAAATTGATTTAACTAAATGTAAACAAAAGTATCAAACAGCACAAGTAAATGCTGATTCATCTGGTAAATTAGACGAAACTGGCGCAAACTTCACAGTTAAGTATGCAAACTCTAATACTGGTAAACTTGCTCCAAATGAAATCAATACTATGACAAATTCAGTACAATACTTAAATACTATCACTGGTGAAACAGAAGAACACTTCTATACTAAAGATATCGAAAATGGTATCCAAGTATTATATGATGTAGGTAATTTCAGTGCTGGTTTAGATTACTTCCCTAAAAATTATTATGCTACTTTCTATCGTCCTGATCCAGCAGCATATTATGATTATACAAAAGAAGAATTTGATGATGTTACATATAAATTAGCATGTGATAGATGGGTTGCTTATATGGAAACTTTCGGTCTAGGAAATGCTAGTGAATATTTATATGATGTTGATGATTTCCTAGAAGATACTGAATTAGATATCGATGCTGATTCATGGAAAGAAAATGGATATGTTGAAATTAGTAAAGCATTAGCAGAAACATTTGATGAAAGATTTAGAGGTAATTGTGCATTTATCACTTCGCAAAAGGGTTGCGCAACACCTCCATCTGGCCAAATTTATAGAAGATATACTGGTACATTAAGAGTATTTACTCGTGAAGCTTTAGAATATGTTAAGCAATTAATTTTGGATAATTATGGCGAAGACATTACTGATAGCACAAGTACTTACTATATTAAAGGTATTGATACTAGTATGAATGGTGGTTTAATTAAAGAAAAATACACTAATAATTTGTATTGGGAAATTCAAAATTTACCAGAAGAGTTCTTTACAGATCATATTGGTGAATGGTTCAATAATTATGAAGAATCTCCATTAACTGTTAATATATTCTTAACTGATGATGCATTTGATATGGTACAAAATACTATTTATAAATTAGATACATCATTTAAGTTTGACCCAGAAGAAGCTAAGAAAAATAATAAAGACACTAATGAAGAAGATAATAGAATATTCTTCAATTATCAAAGATATGATTCATCTTTAAAAGGCGTTACTTTAAAATTAGCTTACAATACATTATATAACTGTACTCAATTTGCAAGAGCTACAGGTGAATATTATTTATATAATGAAGCATCTAGTTCATATGAACCATTAATGTTAGGTGGCTTCGTTGGAAGAGATGAAAACGGAGATTTCAATTATGTAGGTGGCGAATTAGAAAATAAATTCTATGATTTAAACATCGTACAAAAAGACAATGAATTATTTGGTGTTGAAAGTGAAACAAGTTTACCTATATTCCAAATTGGTATTCAATTCTTATTAACTGAAGATGGCCTACAAACTACAATAATGGCTGATTCTATTATTGATGCTCAAAAAGCAAGTAAAAATGATTTACCATATGATGGTGAAAGTAAATATATTTGTGATGCTAATAAATTATATTATTTAGCTAACGTTTCTGTTTTACCATATTTTACATATGTAGATAATGGTAAGAAAGCTGAAGAAGAAAAAGAAACAGGAATGATTATTGTTCCTGATGGATCTGGTGCTACAATTAATTTCAATAATGGTAAATCTAATTTGTATGCAACAGCTGTAAATGCAAATTATTATGGCGATCAAATGGATACAATTGTTTACTCAAATAAAGTAACAGAAGATTCTTTAGATTTAATGTTAGGTATGTATGGTATGATTTATACTACACCTTCTAATCCAAGAGCTGTTCTTTCAGTTATTGAAAAAGGTGGTAACCAAATTTCATTGTATGCTCATACTGATGATAATGTAGTAAGAAGCTACTTTATTAGTATGATTAGAGCTAATGAAATAGTTAAAATTGGTGCATATACTTCTAAGAATGAATTTGGTAAATGGGCTAAGAACCAAACAAAAGCTGACTTACAATTTGAATATATCTTCTTAGGTGAAGACGAAGCAAATTATGTATCATTAGCTAACAAATATCGTGAGTATTTAATCAAACGTGATAATATCACTGTTAAAGACAATACTGAAAAGACTGTTGTTGATTTGAACTTCTTAGGTTCATTTGAAAAATATGCTTTATTCTTAGGATTTAAGTATAAGACACCTGATAGTTTAACAACTTTCAAACAAGCTCAAAATATTATTGATGAATTAACAGAAAAAGGTGTAGAAGTTGATGGTACATCTAAGACTATAGATGAAATTAATGTTTCATATACAGCATGGACTAATGAAGAATTAGAATATGATGTAGGTGGAAAAGTTAAAGTTTCTGGAGTTTTAGGTGGAAAGAAAGGAATGCAAAACTTCACTAAATATTTAGCTGATAAGAATATTGACATATATCCTGAACTAAATATTACTTCTACAAAGAAATACGATTATTCATTTGGTAAATTAAAATATAGTGCAAGAAGTGTATCTAATACAATTGCACAAGTATATCAATTTGACGTTGCAACACAAAGACATAATAAGAAAGTGGCTCACTCATTTATGATTAGTCCACTATATTATGAAGTTATTGCAAATGCTGTATCTAAAGAAGTTGATAAATTAAAAATTGATTCTAAAGTAAGTGGCGAGAGCAACTTAGGTTACTATCTAATCGACTTAGGTAATACTTCAATCAATACTTACAAGAAAGATGAAGAAGTATACGGCCAAGAAGCTATTATTTATCAAACAAAGACATTAGAACAATTAGCTCAAAATCAAAAATTAAAGATTAAAGCTCCATATGATTATGCAATTAAATATGCATCATTCATTACAGATGTTCCTCTAACATCTACTGCAAGAGCAATCTATGACGAAGTTATTCCATTCTATCAACTTGTTGTTAGTGGATTAGTTGATTATACAACTGAACAAATTAATGGTACAAGTAACAAGAGTGCTGATTGGTTCTTTGCAAAAGCAGTTGAAAGTGGATCAAATTTAAGCTTTGTTATTTCTGCTGAAAATCCTAATGTATTGTTAGATACAGACTATACATATTTCTATCAATCATTCTATGATAACTGGAAAGAAACAATTGTTAAATTTGCTAATGAAATTGATGAATTAGGAATTTCAAAAGGTAGATTAGTTTACCACAAGAATATTGATAAGAATATTGCTAACGTTAAATATGAATTAAAAGATGGTTCAATTATTGATTTAATTGTTAATACAACAGGAAGCGACTGGTATTATGCTACTGATGATGTTACTATCAAAGCATACAGCGTTTATATAAAGTAAGGGGGCCGGTAATATGAAAAAATTATTTAACAAAATCGGTTCCTTAATAAAATCAGCCTTCCAAAAGGTTTGGGACTTTATAAAAAAATGGGTTGGAAAATTCAACAATACTAAAGTAATGCAAAAGGTATGGTATATTTTAGGTTATATTCCTAATGCTATTGGAAGTAGACTTAAAAATAATCAACGTAAATCAGTTTGGGGTATTATATTTATAATTCCATTAGTAATTGGTTTCACTTACTTCTTTGCTATTCCTGCAGTTTTAACAGTATTATATAGTTTCTCTTATGTAGATAAATTTGACGGATATAATGGTTTAACGACTATTTTTGTAGGTTGGAACAACTATATTTATATCTTCAAAGATTTCACAATTACAATCAATTATGAAGATTATCTATTCACTGAGCTACTTGTTAAAGCTTTAATTGAAATTATTACTGACTTACCTGTAATTTTAATTTTCAGTTTAATTATGGCTGTTGTATTAAATTCTAAATTTGCAGGTCGTGCATTTGTTAGAGCTGTATTCTTCATGCCAGTAGTATTTAACTCACAAGCTATTGACTTGGCTATTGCAGCTAGAACATCAATGACAGCTATTATTAATCAAAACAATCAAAAGATATTTGATAACATGTTTAACTTTAAAGATTTCTTGATGAATGCCAAGATTCCAGTATTCTTTGTTACTTTCTTAGGAAATACATCAACAAAGATTTACGATATCATTTCATTCTCAGGTATTCAAATCCTTATCTTCTTAACAGCTATACAATCTGTTCCTGGACAATTGTATGAAGCAGCTAAGATGGAAGGTGCTACTCAATATGAAATGTTCTGGAAGATTACATTTCCAATGGTATCTCCAATGTTACTAACAACTGCAGTATATACAATTGTAGACTCATATAATAGATCATCTATGATTAAAGCTATTACAGCATATTCAGATGCTAAAAAGGCTTCAACTACAATTGCTCCAGGTTTAACTGGAAAAGCATTAGATTTATATAATGCATATGTTGGTAATGATGGTTCTGCTGGTAAAGAAATTTTGACAGAGTATAAGACATTATCAAATTATGGTGTTGGTGCAGCACTATCATTAATGTATTCGGTTATGGTAATCTTGGTTATCGCAATCGTATTAGGAATTCTATCAAAGGCGGTATTCTATTATGACAACTAATGAAGAAAAAGATGTTATAAAAGAAGAAAACGAAATAGTTGAAGTAAATAGTGAAGAAACTATTGAAGAAGCAACTGAAGTAGTTGAAGAAGAAAAAGCAGAAGCTACAGAAGAAAGTAAAGAAGTAGAAGACACTACTGCTGAACTTATGAAAGAGGCTGCTCTTGCTGCACAAAGAGAAGCTGCTATAGCTGAAAGAGACAGAATCAATACTAAGTTATGTTATGATAGAGCTTTAGCTCAATTCTATGAAGAAGAAGGAATTAATCCTGAAGACGAAAAAGATGCTAAAGAAAAAGAAGAAGAACGTCAAAAAGAATTAGACAATATGACATATGGTCAGGAATTAAAATATCGTTATAATGAATTTATGAGCGATATGAAAAATCCACTTAGAAAAAAAATCCGTATTAATCATTTCAGTGGCGTTGTAATCTCAATATTTAGAGCTATTATTTTATTCGGATTATGTTTCATAATCTTCATGCCTATATTTGAAAAGTTATCATTTGCTTTAAGACATCCATTGGATATCAATAATCCACAAGTTGTATGGATTCCTGAAAAATGGTCAATTTTAAACTTCCAAATTGCTAATGACTTGTTGACAAAAGAAGGTCCAACATATTGGAACACAATCATTTTATCAACAATCTCTATGTTGCTTCAAATCATTGCAACAGCTATCCCTGGATATGCATTTGCAAGATTGAAGTTCAGAGGTTCTAACGTAATATTCTATATTATTGTTGCATCATTAGCTATTCCAAATGAAGCATTAAAAGTTGCTAGATCATTATTCTTCAATAACTATGGATTCTTTGGATATTCATTAATTGGTAGCGCAATCGCAATTTATATCATGACCATATTTGGTCAAGGTTTAAGAAGTGCAATATTTATATTCTTGTTTAGACAAGCATTTAGAAATCTACCAATAGAGCTTGAAGAATCAGCTGAAATTGATGGTGCTGGTGTAATTAGAACATTCTGGAATGTAATGCTTCCAAACGTTCGTGGTACAGTAATTACTGTAGGTCTATTTGCATTCGTATGGCAATATAATGATTATTATTTCGCAGACTTATTCTCATATAGTAGAAATAAACCATTATTAACTACAAGTTTAGCTGGTGCTACACAAAACTTAAACTCAGTTATTTCAACTCAATATCCACACTTAGCTATGGAAATGGGTGATGTAATTGGTGGAGAGTTCTATGAATTAATTACACAATCAGCCGCATTATTAATGATGGCTCCAGTATTAATCGGTTACTTATTTGTTCAAAGAGCATTCGTTGAATCTGTTGAACGTAGCGGATTAACTGGTATGTAAAATATTTTAAAAGGATACATTTTAATTAATGTGTCCTTTTTTATTGTTTTTTAATTTATATTGTGTTAAAATATTTATGCAAAAAGAAAGAAAAGAGGCAAAATAAAAATGAGTAAAATTGAATTAATCAAAGTAAAAGATTACCAAGAATTAAGCGATGTTGCTGGAAAGATTATGCTTGATGTAGTTAAAGAAAATCCTTCTTGTACATTAGGTTTAGCTACAGGATCTAGTCCTATTGGATTATATAAGTATTTAATCAATGCTTATAAGAATGGCGAAGTATCTTTCAAGAATGTTAAAACATTTAACTTAGATGAATATTGTGAATTACCAGTATCTCATCCAGAGAGCTATTATTCATTCATGCATACAAATCTATTCAACCATATCGATATCAATGAAGCTAATGTTAATATTCCTTCATCAGTAGGTAATGATTTACAAAAGAATTGTGCTGATTACAGTGCTAAATTAAATGCTGCTACAGTTGATATGCAATTATTAGGTATTGGTGCAAATGGACATATTGGTTTTAATGAACCTGGAACATCATTTGAAAGCGAAACATTAATCGTAACTTTAAAAGATAAGACAAGACAAGATAATGCTAGATTCTTTGATAATGATATTAACCAAGTACCAAAGCATGCTATCACAATGGGTATCAAAAACATTATGAATGCTAAAGCAGTATTATTAGTTGCAAGTGGAAAGAACAAAGCTGATGCTATAAATAAATTAATCAATGGCCCTGTAACTGAAGAATTCCCAGCTTCTGCATTACAAAATCATAAAGGAAAAGTAATCGTTGTAGCTGACGAAGAAGCTTGCTCATTATTATAATTGATATAAAAAATAAGTGCGTTTGTATATACGAATGCACTTTTTTATTATAACTTAATACTACATTAAAACAATAAACATTAATTGACTTTTTTTATGTTGTGTGCTAAAATAATTATGTGTGAAAACACTTTCGTAAACAATACCTTTTTAAAAAGGTATTAGTGTTATTAGGAGGAAAAATGAAAAAAATTATTAGTTTTTTATTGGTTCTAGTAATGGTATTTTCACTAGCTGCTTGTGGCGGTAATGGTGGAAATGGCGGAGGAGGCAAAGAAAAGGTTGCTACTAA
>JAZLLM010000122.1:0-2363 GCA_045598145.1 Bacilli bacterium
CGTTAATATTAGATGAGAAAATAGGTTTCATGTAGTAGTAAAGAACATCACCGCTTACAAAATTTTGCGTAATGATGTCATTGATGACACAGGCACCACTCGTTTTATGAATTACAATGTCGTTTATCTTATACATAAATACCCCTTCCCTTTGTTATTATTATACCATATTTTAAGCAATTTTGTCACAACAAAAATTATTTTGAAGCTAGGAATATGATTTAAAAGTGATAATGTCTTAAGTGTTTAAAAGGGAAAATGTCCCAAAGTAGTATAATGTATCTCCCGAGTTTGCCAGTTAAATTTTAATAAAATTCAAAATTTATAGTAAGTTATATATTTTATATATAATTTGCTTTTTTTTATTGCTTTTTACATTGTTTATGTGTTATAATGATATTGGTACATAAGTGTGTAGGTCGGTGATTTGAATGTATGTAGAAAAATGTATTAATAATGGAATCGCATATCTTAGATTAGTTGAGGGTGTGTATTCCAAAACTAAAGATGGTAAACCAACTTGTAAAAAGAAGCTTATTTATTCTATTGGTCCTCTTTCTAAGTTTGATGATGGTAAGCCAGATTTTGTTCAAAGATTAAAGGATTCATTTAAAAATGGCGCACCTTTAATTGATGCTTTAAAACCTTATTGTGAAAAGACTCAACCTTTAGAACATTATAAGCTCGAATATACTGAAGGTGACCCTTATCTTATTGGCTCTCCTAAGCTATATTCTCATGTTCTTATTGAACAAATAATGAAGGAATTAGGATTGATTGAATTATTTGCTCATTATAAATCAATTTACAAGATAGAATATGATTTAACTGGATTTATTCGTCTTTTAGTTTATGGTAGATTATTAAATCCCGCCTCTAAGATTGCTACTATATCTCAAAATAACGATTATTATCAGCCTATTATTGATGATCCCTATGAATATAATGTTTATGATTCATTGGATTTTGTTTATAAATATCGTAAAACTATATTTAACACTTTAAATAAAGCTATGGTTGACAAGCTTAATCGTAAATCATCTTTAGTGTTTTATGATGTTACTAACTTCTATTTTGAAGTTGAAGATCCTGATGATGATTTAGATAATGAAAAAGGCATTAGAAAAATGGGAGTTTCTAAAGAGGAAAGAAAACTCCCAATAGTCCAAATGGGATTATTTATGGATGAACAAGGCATCCCAATTTCTGTTGAAATGTTTCCTGGAAATATCCTAGATCATCAAACTGTTACCGATGCATTAAAGTCTTCTGTTGATGATATGAAATACGATAGATTCATATTTGTTGGTGATAGAGGAATGACTAATTATCCAAATCTTTTACACATTACTTCTTTAGGTAATGGCTACATTGTTAGTAAAAGTACTTTAAAAAGCACTAAAAAGGATAAAGAATGGCTAATATCTGCTGAAGGTTACACTCATACATCTGATGATTTCAAATATAAATCAAGAATCATTCATAAGAAGGTTAAAGATGAGTTCGGCAATGAAAAGGAAATCACTGAAAAGGAAGTTGTATATTGGTCAAAGAAATTTGAAGCTAGACAAAAACACGAAAATAAATCATTCCTTGAATTTATCGAAAAGTTAAAAACTTCTCCTGAATCATTTAGAATATCTAAATCTCAAGCTAAGGATTTAAAGAAATTCATGAAAAAGGATGTTGAGAACACAATTACAGGTGAGATAATCGATTCATCTAAGCTTAAAGCTATTCTTGATGAAGATAAGATTAACGAATTCAACTCTATGATGGGTTACTATAAAATCGTTACTTCTGAACTTAATATGGATGATTTAGAAGTCATTGATAAGTATCATGGACTATCAAGAATTGAAGATCAATTTAGAATTATGAAGGGAAATTTAAATACTCGTCCAATATTTGTTAGAACCAAAGAACACATTAATGCACATTTAATATTATGTTTTATTTCTCTTTTAATTCTAAGAATAATTCAATATAAAATAAGAAAGACTGATTCATTTGATAAGGATGAAAATAAATACTGGCAGGAAGGAATGACTGCAGAAAGAATTATAAAAGCATTAAATAAGTGGACTATTGATAGGATGAATGATGAATATTTTAGATTTAATAATATTAACGATGAAGATTTATCAGAAATTCTTAAAGCTTTTAATATAAATATTCCTGCCAAGTTATATAAACCCGCAGAGCTTAGAAAGCTTAAAGTTAATATAAAATTATAACTATAGGTACAAATGTAGGTACATAAAAAGACAAAAGAAAAAACAGCATAAATACGCAAAAAATCCAGTAGATAAGTCATTTTCTACTAGATTTCTTTACTTATTAACTGGCAAACTCGGGTTATA
>JAZLLM010000123.1:0-2322 GCA_045598145.1 Bacilli bacterium
ACAAACCCTAATAGTAAAATTTTAAATATAACTAATATAACTTATAATGCAAATACAGGTGAAATTTCCGCATTAACAGTTAATGAACAAAATAATGAAGGAGTAGTTACGGAAGAAGGCACAAAGTTAAATGCACAAAATTTAAATAATGCATTTGAGTCTTTGAATCGTAATAAATTCCTTCATTTTTATTTTAAAGAGGTATATGGAATAAATATTAATGAAGAATCATATACATTAAATATTGTAGGTCAAACTTCTGTAATAATAAATGTAAGTTATGATGATATAACACCATTATATTTATCAATAAATGGTGTAAGTAATCCGAATTATAATATAACAATCAATAATAGTACTAATCCTAAAAAAATCACAATAACAAGGACTAATAATTTAAACGTTAATGATAGTGGAAGAATATATGTAAATGTATATAAATCATCAGTAGATACTACTCTTGTCTGCACTTTGAATTTTAAATACACTTATACAAGATCTAGTGTATATCCAATAGATTAGTATGAAAATAATAGGTATAACAGGAAGCTTTGGTAAAACAAGTGTTGCTTATTTACTTCATATGTACTTAAATAAATTAAATATAAGTAATAGATTATATTCATCTTTAGATTATGAAGTAGCAATAGATAGTAATGAAGCTTTACTAAAGGCAATAAAAGAAAGTAAAACAATAGAATATTTAATATTAGAGATTAACGAAGAATACATTGATAAAATAGATAAACAGTTATTTGATATAAAAGTTCTTACTAATTTAAGTGTAATAACAAAAAAGAATGAATTTACAGAATATAAAAACAAAGTATTATCATTCTTTGATAATACAAGTCATAACATATTATGTTATTCACCTGAAATAGGAAGAGAAGAATATATAGAATTTATAAATAAATTAGATAATAAAACATTGTTTGGTAGTTTTTATGAATTAACGAAATATGAAATAAATAAAGACGAATTTTATTCAATGATATACAACGATAATAAACCAATTGATAATATTAATGGAATAAAGTTTTATATAAAAAGGCATAAACAAAAAGATTTATTAGTTGAATCTAATTTATTATTTGATTATAGTGCATATAATATTAATGCATTATTCGCTCTTATCAATTACTTGAATATATATCATGAAGATTTGTTTTTAGATTTTATTAAGAACGTAACAATAGATGGTAGATGTGAAGTAATAAAACTAAATAATAAGACAATTATAATAACAATAGCTATAACAATATTAGAAGCTTTAAAAAGATATAAAGATAGTGGTGAAATCAATAATATTATATTAGTAAGTGGAAGTATAGGAGTAGGACATAATAGTTGGAATGATAAATATAATAGTAAAGAGCAAGAAGAATACTTACATAGTGTACGAAAATATGCAATGGAATATGCATGTAGATATAGTGATTATATATATTTAACTAGTAATGATCCAGCCAGTACAAATCCCAATGATATATGTAATGAGATGGAAAAATATTTGCAAGAGCAATCATATTATCACACACATATAGAAATAGATAGATATAAAGCAATAAAAAAAGCAATAGATTTATCATTAGAAGGTGATGTAATTATAATAAGCGGAAGAGGATCTAGAAATAAATACATAAAAGATAATAGAGAATATATTTTTAGTGATAAAGATATAATAAATAAAATAATAAAGGATAAAAATAATGGGAAGTGAGAAATTAAATCAAATAGAATATGATTTAAATAAAAATATAAAGGTTAATTTAGTAACTGGAAGGATGTTATTTATAATAAATTTAATAGATATATTTAAAGATGAATATAATATGAACATCAATCTAATATATAACTCTAAAAGCTTTATAGACCCTAATTTAGACACATTATTTGGCAAGTTCTTTAGACTAGACATAAATGAATATTTAAATGATCACGTAAGTAATGATAGTTTAGGTGCTAATCATTTGATATATTATATAGATAGTTTTGATAGATATGCTTTATCTAAAGAGTATTATAAAGATGGAAATATTAGTTATAGAATATTTGATAATGGAGATAATAAAATATTAGTATTAGATAATGATAGTATAAGCATCACAATAAAAGATGATGATAACAATCTATTAACGTTTACAAGACTAAGTAATATGTCTGAAAATAATATTTATTATAAATTAAGTTCTAAAGTTATGAATTATAATGGTGGAATATTAGAATATAAATATAATTATGATAATGATAATAAATTAAATAATATAAAGTTATATATTAATGGGCTATTAATCTCAGAAAATACTATTTATTTTAAAT
>JAZLLM010000124.1:0-9818 GCA_045598145.1 Bacilli bacterium
TAATTATAATATTTAGTATAATCTTTATCCCATAAAACATTTAAAGAAGTTGTTTGATATTCTGTTGCTGTAACATCATTTTTATTATCTAATGTATTAATAAAAACAAATGCCAATATAGCACTAAAACAAACAAAAAATGTTAATAATTTTAATATTTTTTTCATAATAAAAATCCTCTTTTTAAAATACACATATATTATTTTACTATATTATAATTTAGAATATATTAAAAATCTATATTTTTTTATTTATTTTAGAAATTTTTCACATATAAGAACACTAATTTTAGCGCCTTATCATTATTTATATTTATAAAATTTTTCTATTTTATTTTTCACTATAGTTTTTTAACTAACCAAAAAAGTGTATAAGCCTTTTTTATTTAGCTTATACACTTAACTAATACATTTTTTAATTAATAGTGTTTAAAATTAACTTTTAAAACTTATAAATGCATTATATTATGCTTTCTTTTTTAGCATTACATATAGATTGTATCCACAACCAAGTGCAAACAAAACAATATTTAATATCATAAATACCCTGCAAGCAGCACAACCAGCAAATATTCCTAGAATTATGCTCATAAATAGTGCAGAACCACTTGAAATTATTGCAAGTTCTTTATTTTTCTTGAAAAATGTAAATAGAACAACCAATCCAGTTCCTATAGCAAATACTATAATTAATAAAGTGTGAACTGCTGTACAATGTTTATTTGCTTCAGTAATTGCCCAATTCAAGCTTTCAAAAGTAACGATATTATAATTTATTGTATCATAATCAAATACTACACTTGCAGTATATTCTCCTACATCTGTTGCAGTATTTCCAGTATATTCTTTTACTGTAACACCATCAGGTAGTCCAATAAGCTCAACTGTTTTTGATTCTCCATCGTAAGAAAATGCTTCTGTATAATTCCATTTTGCATTTGATAAATCATATGTAGCTTTTTCAATTACAAATGCTAATTTTTCACATGCGCCAGTAAATTCATTTGATTCAAATACTTCAGCCTTAACATAATATGTTCCAGCATTTTGTGGAACAGTATCTGTATATACTCCATCTTCTTCAGTAGAATAAGTATAAACAATTTGACCACAAACTGAATTTGCTGTTGGGATGTTAGGAGTGCTTCCATAAGTCCAATTAGCTAAAGTTAAGTTAGAAATTGAATTTTCTCTTCCCCAGCAAGCATATAAAATAATATTATGAGATACCTTATCTTCAACTTCGTTCCACTTAGTCATCTCACCTAGCATATCAATTTCTTCAGGATTTTTATTTGGATCTATTGTTTGACCTATTGTTTCAGAGTTTGATTCTTTTCTTTCTGATTGTAAATAATACCAACCTCTAAATACATATCCTGGAATTTCAGGTATTTCATAGCCTTCAATTAATGAACCCGGCTCAAGTTGTACAGTCTTATAATTTACTTCTGTTGGATTATCTGGATTTACACTATAAATAAATGTTACATCTATTTTTTCTTGAGAGATAGAAGACAAATCTGGATTATTAAGACTAACTAGATTTGTTAATTCATCGCTTAGGAAATATTCATTTAATTTAGTTAATTGTTGTTCACCACATAAACTTAATATTGGTAATTCACTAATAGATTCTTTTAAAATAGGATGACTATCATCTATATAAGATGGATATTCTCTAGCAACATAATCTAAACCAAATTCATCATTTGTTCTACCTGTACTTAGTAATCTAAAGTACGCTTGCTTTGTACTAATTTTAGAAGAAAGCAATTTGGCTTGCAAAGCTTTTAAACCTTTAATACTTCCAGAATCATACATAGCAACTGAATAGTCATCAAAGTTAATAAATTGCACACATTCATAGCCTTTTTCTAATTCATTAATTACTTCATTGATAACATCTTTAATCTGAGTAACACCAAATACACGTGATTTATAAGTTTCATAATAATAACTTGTTCCATAAGTTTTAACTGGAATTAAAACAGGATATTCTCCATGTAATTCATAACCAGTAAATATTTCTTCTTCAAATTGTTTTATTGATAAAACTTTAAAGCCATGAGATTCAGTATATAAAATTGATTCTTGAGTTATAGGTGTATAATAATCATCACAACCTGGTTTTGAGAAAACTGCGTAAACACAGAATGAAGTACCACTCTTCAATTCAGAAATATCAACTTCATCAAAAGGTCTTGCTCCAGCTCTTGATGGTGTATCACATACATAACATTTATAAGTCCAACCTTCTGGAGCATCTACGATATAAGGAGTACAATAACTAGATAAAGGTTTCTTTTCTAATGTTGGGTCTTCTTTATTCATTTCCCAATAATCAACATAAACAACATTAACTAACTCAATATCTTCATTACCAGCTGAAGCAAAGTAATAAATATAAGGGTTAGTAGGACATGTAGTTGAAGAATCACCACGAATAACAAAATCAAAAATTAATTCTTCTCTTCCATCTTCATCATCTTCCCAAGCATAGTTATCAAGAGGTTTAACTTTTACTTGATAAGTACCTTTAGCTGATTGTTTATTACCTGTAATATTATAGAATTTACCATTAAAGTCATAAGCACATCCGTCTAAATACATAACAACGTGATAAGTTTGTACTTTTCCATTTTCTACAAAAGTTCTAGGATCACCACTAGGTTTTGGAATGCGCATATAATCAATGAAAAAACTATATTTTTTATCAATAGTAGTGCCATCATCACTCCAAACAGTGTTTTCTTTATCTATTAAAGAAACAGTAACTTCATAAGTACCAGCATTTCTTTGAATATTACCAGAAACTTTATAAGCCTTTTTATCGCCTTCATCAGCAAATTCATATTCCCAATCCATACCATCGTATGTATATGTACTAGTACCAGCAGTAGGAGCAACTACAGGGATATTACAATATTCAACGGTAATAGAAACTTGTTTTTCAGTCATTACAAATGAAGCAGTACTACTTAAGTTATTATCAAAGTTTACATCATTTGAAACCCATTTTTTAAAACTACCTACTTCTGGAGTAGTTGCTTGAATAGTAATAGTATCACCAGCAAAAGCCTTACCATTAATAGCACCACTTACAATAGTACCACCAACAACAGAAACAGTATAACTAGAATAATTATCTGTACTAAAACTTATATCATTGCTTGGCATAACAAAAGTTAATTCTTTATTTCCTAATTCACTTTCATTTAAAGAAATACCAGTAGCAACCCAGTTTTTAAATCTTTTATCTGCAGTATCATCTGAAGCAACTATTGTAACGCTATCACCAGCAAAAGCCTTTTTAGAAGCATTTAATCCAGCAGTAGCAGCTCCACCAGTTATATTAACAATATGACTATATTCATAATTAACTGAGAAATAAACATTAGTCTCAGGCATTTCGAATGAAATAGTAGATTTCTTTAAGTCTTCTTCACTTAAAGTTAAACCTTCTACAATCCATGAAGCAAACTTTTTGTCATTATCTTTTTCATTAGCAGTAATTGTAACAGTAGAACCAGCAAAAGCTTTATTATTAGCATTTAAGCCATTAGCTGAGCCGCCTGTAACATTTACAGAATGACTATATTCGTAATTAGGAGTAAATGTAACATCATTTTCAGGAACAGTAAAAGTTATTTCTCTATTTTTTAAAACTTCCTCACTTAATGTAATACCATTTACACTCCATGAAATAAATTTTTTATCATTATCAGCAGCATTAACTTCAATTGTAGCTGTTTCTCCAGCAAAATACTTACTATCGCCACTACTAATTGTTCCGCCATTAACAGTAATATTCATTTTTCTTATGTAAACAGCTGTTAATGTAGCAGTATTGTCTGGCATAGTAAAATCAAATGAAGCTGCATTAATTTGTTCATTTGTTAGAGTAGAACCTACAATTTGCCAATGATGGAAATAAAGGCCCTCATCTGGTGAAGCAGGAGCACTTATTGCAACAGTATCTCCAACCTTTTGAGGAGATCCAGTCATAATAACACCATTACTGATAATCAAAGGATAACATTGTTTAAATTCAGCTAGTATAACGATATCTTTTGTAGGCATTTCAAAAGTATAAGTACTATTATCTTTTTCAAGAAGTGTCTTTTGATCTCCATCTAAAATATACCAACCATCAAACATTTTTCCTTCATATTCGCCTGCAATAATTGTTACTTTAGTTCCAGGATAAATGCCTGCATAGATGCCATTATTAGTAGTTCCACAAACTACTGAAAGATTATATTTAGAAACAGTAGTTTCTTGTGTAAGCGTAATTTTATCATCACCTAATACACACTCAACAACCCAAGAACCTTCTTCATTAGGAGCGTCTAGCCAAGTATCAGTACCTTTTAGAGCGTATTTGATAGTATAAGTAGCATCACCAAAAACCTCTCCCCATGTAAGACTTCCATCCCATGCATCAGTAACAACTGGTTCAAAACCGCTGCCATCAGCTTTTTGAGTTAATTTTACAGCAATCCAAGGATAATCACATTGACCTACAGTGCTCTCACAGTAACAAATAGCAGTAGATTTGTCCCTTGGATCAATATAATAATCATCTAAGAAATCATGTTCATGAGTATATACCGCAACAATTTTATACTCTTCAGGTCCCCAACTCTGCTCAATAACAAACTTTTCCGCATCAGTTGGTAAATCATCAACTGTAGTATCCCAACCCCATTCAGACAAATCAGCATCTTCGAATGAAAAAGTCCAAGGTATATCATAAGGAATCTTAATCCTTACAGATTTCATATCATAACCTCTATACCATTCAAGGCTGAAATAGCCCTCATATCCACTCTTGTAAATCTTATCTCCTAAATGAATTTCATCATTGATATTTAAATCACTAAAAGATATCCAATCAACAACATAATTAGAAGTTTTTACATATTTCTCATAATATTCCCAAGAACTTATCTCTATAATACCTGGATCAATCATAACAGATAAATTATCAGGGCAAGAAGATAAATCATAATCATTTGTTGAAAAATATATTGTAACTATAGATGAGTTTACTGCAACTTTATAAACTGAATAAACCTCATCATTAGATTTAACATGAAATTTAGATATTTGATCATAATACCTTTCAAGATTAGGGACTCTAAATAGACCACTAGGTTTATTAACAATACTGAAATCTATTTTTGCACAATAACCCCAGCACCAACTATCAAAATCTGGATTAGAAGAATCAATACATTCATAAGAAGAAAGATCTAATTCAATATATGGATCACCTGATGCAAATGTTGATCTATTAAATGCAAATGTAAATAATAGAACAAAAAAAAGTAAAAACAATAACAATAACTTTTTCTTCATAAAATCCTCCATGTAAAATATGTATTATTATATCATATAATAATTTATAATGCACTAAAAAACAACACATTTATATCTTTAATCATCGCAAATAAAAATATATCCTCAAGTGCAATAAATTTATATTATAAAAAAAGACTAATGATATACAAACCATTAGCCTAATTAGTTAACAATTAATCCTTTTATTCTTCTTTAACTTCTTCAACTGAATCTTCTTTATTTTCTTCACTTGATTCTTCTTTGTTATCTTCATTAGAATCTTCATTATTATCTTTATCAGATTCTTCTTTTAACTCAACTTTATTTAGTGGAGTCTTAAATAATAACTTATTAATAAATCTAAATGCTGGAGTTAAAGCAATACATAAGATTGGAACATTAATATCATATTCTCTCCAAAGAATATAAAGAACAATGAAAGCAATAATTAATAGACCTAAAATAGAGAATATAATTATAGCAGCAATAGCACCACCACCTAATCCTTCTTTAGTTAAAGCAGGTAATTTACCTTCACCATGTATCCATTCTGTATAAGATGCTTCATCACCGATTTCGACAGTACCATTTTCATCTTTAAAATATTTTCCACATTCACTGCATTTATATGCATCTTTATAACCATCATTTTCTTCAGTAGGAACTAATCCACTAACTAAAACAAAATGATGAATGCCAGTAGGAGCTATATAACCATTTCCACCTTCTACTTTCCAAACTGTTAGAGCAGCTTCATCACCGATTTCTACTGCACCATTTTCATCTTCAAAATATTTTCCACATTCACTGCATTTATATGCATCTTTACAACCAGCGTTTAATTCGCTATTAGCTAATCCAGGAACTAAAACAAGATTATGAATACCAGTTGGTGCTATATAACCATTTCCACTTTCTGCTTTCCAAACTATTAGAGCAGCTTCATCACCGATTTCTACTGCACCATTTTCATCTTCAAAGAAAATACCACAATTGCATTCATAGTAATCTTTATAACCTGCTTCAAGTTCAGTTGCAGATTGACCATTAACTTTAACTATATTATGACTATGAGGCAAACCAAAGTCAGCGTAAATTACAATACCTTCTTTTGTTAATTCAAATTCATATTTACCAGTATCAGGGTCTAATGTAAATGGATGATCAGTTCCATCATTATATTTAATTGATTTTAATACATAACCTTCATCTATATTACAAGTAACTGTAGCAATATGTGGAAGACTATATGAAATCTTTACATTTACTTCACCATGCAAAGTACCAGGAACAATAACTGAAAATTGACCGCCATACCACATACCATTTTCGTCAGGCATAGTTCCAGTCCAACCATAAGGAAGATGTAAAGTCATTCTAGTTCCATTACCAGAACCTAAACCATAGAACAAATCATCAGGAACATCCATTTCGATATTATTCAAGAAATAAACTTGCTCTAAAATACCGTCGAAATGTCTAATATAAGATGACATGTTAGTCATTTTATCTGTACCTTGATAATAATATGACCTACCCATTTCGTGATATGCACTTAATCCACTAGATAAATAATATGGATTTTCTATAGAACCATATTTTTTTCCTTTTAATTCACTAAATACACGATCCATTGATAAACTAATTTCGTCTTTACGATTGTCAGTTAGTGTTGTGTCTCCTGAAGCATAATCAAAAATAATAGCACCAGTAAATCCATCTAATTGTAACTTTTCTAATAAATTATTACTGTCATTATCCATTTCTGTAGCGCTTGAATCACCTTGTCCCCAAATAGTAGTTTGATTCCACTTATTTGAGAATCTAAGTCTTAAGTAATCATCATAACCATCTGTAAGTACATTATCATTTAATTGAACCATCCTTACCCATGGAGCAAGTGCTTCATATTTTTCTTTTAAATATTCATAATTACCTAATGCAGTACTTGCAATATTTAAGCAATAACCAACGTTACAATATCCTTGATCAAATAATTTTTTCAATATTTGATTACTATACATACTATGATATGGAGTTTCAATTAAAATAGTAATTCCATATTTAGAGCAAACTTGAACAACTTCTTTCAATCTTTCAAAAGCAAGATTGCTATCAGCAATAATATTACCAACAGAAACTTGCATATAATTTAAACCAAGTTCCTTAGTTAATTTTGCACCTTGTTCTGTTAAAGCTAATCTTTGTTCCCAAACTGCGTCACTATCACTAGTCTTTTCTTCATTTATATGATATCCTTCACCAGTTGGTAAGTATCTAAACCATATCCTAATTCATCACCCAATATTTTTTCTGTATAATTATATCTATCTAAATAAACTCCAGTTGAATTTTTATAAGCTCTTGGGTAAGTTCTATATTCAACACCATAGAAATATCCATTAGTTTTTGCATATGATGCTTGAGTGTCGTAATTAACACCAGGGAATGTTAATCTTGTAGCTAAAAGATTAATAGAACCATCTGCTTGTTGTTGTTTAATATAATCCCAAGCTTCGTCAGGATTTTTTCCACCAAGAATCATATTAATTCTATCAAAATAAGCAGTATCTTTTTTCTTTTCAACACTTACTAAACCAGATTCATATAATTGATTAGGATCTAATTCTTCTAAGTATGGGGCAAGATCAAGTTGAATACCATTATAATTACGAACAACTTCATTATCAGTATCATTAAATGAATATTCAATCATTTCTTTAAAAGAATCACTATAATTTGCATTCCATACCCAATCACCAATACCAATTTGACTATCAGTGATTTTTTTATGATTTGAATCAAATGGTAATTTACCATCTTTTTCAAATAACCAATATATTACTACATCTTTATCAGTACCATTTGTATTAGGCATATTAAATGTGAATTTATTAGGGTTTGTAGCATCTCTATTAATTTTTATTCCAGTATAAGCATAGTTATATTCAAAAATAGCACTAAGCATTGATAAATTATAGCCTTCATCAGGAGTAGCTTCAATAGTAATTGTTGCGCCAGCAGCAGGTTTAGAGCTTAACTTAGTGCATCCACTAGGTGCTTCACCACTAGTTAGAAACATTTTACCATCAAGAGAAGTCTCTCCATTTACAGTAAGAGTTCCTCCAGCTTGAGCAAGTTTATAAGGTGATCCACCCCAATTTTCATTTTGTTTATATGCACCATAAGATGTACCAGGAACCTTAATTACCGCATTCATTGCGAAATCAAGGGCGCCAACTCCAAATGTTGGTGGTGTTACTGCAAGGATTGTAACTTCTTTTAAGGATCTACATTGATAAAAAGCTCTTGCTCCCATTTCTTCAACAGTTTTTGGAATAACTACACTTGTTATATTTAACACAAATGAAAGTTGACCGATATACGTGATGCCTTCTTCTATGTTTAGAGAAGTAATTTTACTTCTACTACTATACCACGGAATTTCATTTAGTTTAGTAAAATCTGGCATTCTTCCGACACCACCAATAGAAAGAACAGTATCAGATTCAGTTAATGAATACCAAACATGATCATCATTTTCATTAACAAGCCATTCAGCACCTTCAGGTTTTATTGCATCAGCTTTAACATCAATTCTTACAAAAGAAAATAATGTAAAAACTAAAATAGTAATCACTAAAAGAGTACTAGAAATTTTACTAAATAAGAATTTTTTATTTTTAAACATTTTATATCCTCCTACAATGTCTTATATAAAATAATATTATATTATATTATCACATGTATTATAGCATTTTTGCAAATTATAGTCAAAATGATTTTAAAATATTTTAATATTAGCAAAATATAGAGCCTACATTTAACAAGTATCATTTTTTTACATTTAAGCTTAACTTCTTATCTAAACAAAAATACTTCTAGAAATCAATCTAGAAGTTCTTTTTATAACAAATTTATTAATTTATTTCTTTAAAACATATTCTGATATTAATCTACCAATTTTCCCAATATCAACCTTACCTTTAAATTCAAATTTAGTAGTTAATCAATTTGCAAATGCAATATACAATTCAGAATCAGGAATTAATTCTAAGAAACCTGCTGTTTGTATAGCAAAATATTGTATACAAGAATATGGCAAGGTTGAGAATGATTTACGTTTACCCGTTATACCTTGTACATCTACACTTATAATTCTTTTATTAGTAAAAATACATTGATCTCTTACTGTTTGAAAAGCACATTGTATACTTTCCCCTTCAATTAATAATCCATTAACATCATTACGAACTTCACTTATTTCAATTGGTTTTAAATTGAAAACTGATTCCTTATTAAAACTAATCATTTCAAAATTTCCGTTTTTTAAAACCTATAAAACTCTATAAAACTTATATTCTCAGAGTTTTTGTTTAATTCCTTCTTCATAGAATGAGTTGTCCCATTTCTCCAAAGGCTTAAATTCCGTGCAAACGTACACGTATAGGTAAAATACATATTACGTACTTT